>JAYVLO010000139.1:0-20539 GCA_043759455.1 Pseudolysobacter sp. | reverse complement strand
CACTGTCTTGCTTTTGGTCTTCGTCGTCATCTGTATCACCTCGGATTACGAAAGTGAATCGCTTATCCATGTGTCCGGGAAACAGGGGCAAGATCACTTCGCCAAAAACGCAACACCGGCTATCTAAAGAAGAACGCGCCCGTAAGGGAAGAATGTCTCGACTCACCGGAGGCTTGGGAGAAATGCTCGTTTCTGCACTATTCCTGCGATGGGGTTGGCTACCCGCTGCGATACCGTCCTTTATTGACCAAGGCGCGGATTTTTTTGTGGAAATCGCTCGTGATGGCCAGGGCACAGGATTCCATTTTTTGGTGTCATCCAAGGCGACGGAGTCGAGTCGGCGTATCGTCGGAACTCACGTTTCTCGAACGATCAAAGAGCATAGCGCCGACTATGTCTCACGCCAACGGATGCCGGTTTTTCTGCTTCATGTTCAAGACAAACACAAGCGTGCCTATTGGCTTGATCTCAAGACTGCTATCAGATCAGAGTCGCGGACAGCTAGCCGGGGGTTTGCCGCGCGCATACCGATCTCGCAAATGGTGGCGCTCGACCCAGCGGATGAAACGCTTGACCGGGACAGACAATCTTTCCTGGATGCGCTATCCGCCTCGGATCCTGCGGTTCCATCTTTGAAGCCACCTCAGATTGTTTCATCCATTCGGGATCACGAAGCATCCTTGTCAGCGATCGAAAAAGGTCGCAACGTGAAGATGACCGTCTCTGCTGAAAAAACGACCTACCATATCCATTCGGATGAACCCATTTTGTTTACCGCTCGCGTTCAAATGCCGTCCATCGAGGATGCGCAGAAGCTTGCTGAAACATTGGGGTATGGAACATCCAACACGATCGAAATGGAAAAACTTGAGTTTGGCGGATCCGCACTTCTATCCCACCTCGTACCAAGTCCGCTCAAAGGAAAGATGACGTTGTCGGCAACATCCGCAGCCACAATGAATGCGCTCATTGCTGCGGCACCCACAACAAAAAATGCTAGTCCTACCAAGATAAGATTTATCGGGCAGATCACGCGGGGAAACACCGGAACGGAAGCGATAGTAGGCAACGATCAAAGTCCAATCACTATCCGATTTCGGATGGCAAGAGATGGCACCGGCGGGGTCACACTTTTGCTCGGCGTTGACAAGTGGCAACCGAAGTCACTCGGATCGATGCTAGGTTTAACCAAGATCGCTACCTTCTTGGAGCAGATCGCCGACGCAGAAGGCTTATCTGTGACTTTTTTTCGAGATCACCAATCTCAAAAGATCGAAAAATTATCATTCAAAGATCCCAACCACATGTTACGGCGCACTGCCAAGCATCTAAGGTGTCTCGAAGTGCTTCGAGAAATTTGTCTGCGATACGGGAAAATAATCAACCTCAGTGATGCTCACCTTTGGAGTCAACAGGAATCGGTCGACTGGAAAAACGGGCTGCAATTACTTGACGGCAACACGGTTGAGATCGACGTTCCCAGTTTTACCATTGATCTCCATCCTTCTTCCGACCTGAGCGACACAATTCCCCAAAATGGTTTAATCCAAGTGGTGTTGGCAAAAACATCATTTGCGGTAACCGCGTTTGGACATGAAATTTGCGACATCCCCGTCGATATCTTTGCTTCTCAATACGCCATAGAGCTGTCTAGCACAGAGGATCCCAGGATGACTGCTCGCTTGACGCGCCAATCGGGTGGCGCAATGTTTATGCGTCGCGCGTCGGATCTGCCGTTTGACGATCCAAGAGTTTTAGCCGTGTAGTCTTCGCACAAATCACGCTCACACAAAATCCTCGAACCACACGACAAACCGCTCGCGTTTCTTCTGCGCGATTTTGCGAAACGCCAGCAGCAGGCGTTCCTCGAACAGGTCGCGGGCAAAGGATTCTGCAGCGACGGTGGGTGATTCCATCTGCGAATCCACGGTCACGCCACGCCCGGTGGCGAGCCACTCGAACGCGACGCCGGTGCATTTCGCCACACGCACCATATGCTCGACCGTCGGCGAGGTGCCGGTGCGGCCCTCCCATTGCGCGACAGCGCTCGGAACTACGCCGACACGATCGGCCAAGCCGACCTGGCTGAGCTTTGCCAACCCACGCGCATGGCGAATGCGGTCGGGCAACGGACCGGAAAAACGATTATCGGTGGAACGACGATTGGTTGGCGGCATGAGTCCCCCCCTCAGCTCGGCTAATGCACTCAGCGAATCTAACATTAAACACTCATCTGCGCTGCGTGTCGTATCCACTTTGTGACGTTGCTCACATCTTGTTTCACATATTTTTTCACATTCGTAACTGTGTCGACCCGCACCACTCAGTTGTGCTAACGACAATCCGGTGGCGGCGCGATGGCTCGCAAGAAAAATACTGGTTAAGTTACGAACAGGGCGAAAAAAGCTGCGCCAAGGGGAAATGTCGATCACGCTGATAACGATGAGCCGCCGTTGTGTGCGGGTCATCGGTCAACCGCGAACAGCGCCGGAAATTCAAACTTTTTTTCAATTGCTTGTTGCGCGTTAGCTGGCATGTGTGGCCGCCGTTTCAGGGATGGATTTGCCAACCTGCAATGACCCAAGGCTGCTCTGCCTGCACGAGTGCCGAACAAAAATCGGAGGGGAACCATGCAACAGAACTTAACCCGGCTTTTTGCTTTCGCCACGCTGTTTTTTCTGCTCGGCCATGGCCAGGACGCGCGTGCAGTCGACGCCGCGCAGCAGCATTGCGAATCGGTGGTCAAGGCGGATGTGGTCGCGCTCGATCAGGCGTTTCAGGTCAACCGGCTCGGCACCACGCGCACCGATGGCGAAATTTTCGCACTGCGGGCCGACGTGGTTTCCACCGATGCCAACAGCCGCGATCTGCACCCCGGCCAGGTGATGTTGCGATCGGACAAACGTCCGCGTCCGATGGTGCTGCGTGTGAATGCGGGCAGCTGCCTGGAGATCAGGTTCACCAACCTGCTCGATCCGAAGCAGAAAGATCCAATGCAACCGGTAACGCGCAATGCATCGATCCACGTCGCTGGCCTGCAAGCGATCGACAGCATCGCCGACGACGGTACTTGGGTCGGCCAGAATCCGCTGATCGGCAATGGTCAGATGAGCGGCCTCGTCGCGCCCGGTACGACCATCGTGTATCGATTGTTCGCGCAGGAAGAAGGCACCAACCTGCTTTCCAGCACGGCGGCGCAATTCAACAATTTCAACCCGATGCAGCTCTCAACCGGCTTGTTTGGCGTGCTCACGGTGGAACCGCGCGACAGCGAGTGGTATCGCAGCCAGGTGTCGGAAGCCGACCTCAAACTCGCGACGCGCGGCGCGATGCCGGACGGTCATCCCAAGATCGATTACAACGCCGTGTTCCCGCTCGGCCACGCGCATGTCGGCACCCCGATCCTGCGCATGATCGATGGCCAGGGCCGCATCGTCCACACCGATTTGACCGCCATCATCACCGGCCCAAATCGTGGCCAGCTTGCTGGCGGCGCGGGCGACAACCCGATGTTGCCCGCGCGCAACCAGCCGTTTCGCGAAGTTTCGGTGGTGTATCACGAGTCGCAGGATGTGGTGCAGGCGTTTCCGTATTTCATGTACGCGACGAACAGCCAGGTGCCGCGCAACGATGCCGGCGCGGACACGTTCGCGATCAATTACGGCATCGGCGGCATCGCGCCCGAAGTGCTGGCGAATCGCATCGGCGTCGGTCCGGCGGCAGATTGCCCGGAGTGCAAGTTCGAGGAATTTTTCCTGAGCTCGTGGGCGATCGGTGATCCGGCGCTGGTGGTTGATGTGCCGGCCAACGCGCCGTGCACGACGGCCGAGTTGCAGGATCTCACGCTCAAGTTCGACGCCAATCCGCTGACGTTCAATCCAACCGATCCGTGCAAACCGAGTGGCGGCAAAAAAGCCACGCGCGCGTTTTATCCCGACGATCCGTCCAACGTCTATCACTCCTACCTCGGCGATCACGTGCGTTTCCGTGTGCTGCACGCGGGCGCCGCTGTGCATCACATCCATCACCATCATGCGCATCAGTGGTTGCGCAATCCCGACAGCGACGAGAGCAGTTATCTCGATTCGCAGGCGGTCGGGCCGGGCGGATCTTTCACTGCCGAACTGGTTTTTGGTGGCAGCGGTAATCGCAATCTGACCACCGGTGATTCGATTTTCCACTGCCATTTTTATCCGCACTTCGCCGCCGGCATGTGGGCGCTGTATCGCGTGCACGACGTGTTCGAAGGTGGCACTGCGCTCGACGAGCAGGGTCGTCCGCGCGCCGATGCACGCGCGTTGCCGGATGGCGAAATCATGCGCGGCACGCCGATTCCCGCTGTCGTGCCGCTGCCATTGTATGCGATGGCGCCGATCCCTGCGCCGGTGAAAATCATCGAGGGCCAGGCACACGTGAGCGGCGACGGGCATCCCGGATTTCCATTCTTCGTGCCCGGTGTCGCCGGCCATCGCGCGCCGCATCCCCCGCTGGATTTCGCGACCGATCCGGCGACGAAAGAATCGCTCGACGGCGGACTGCCGCGCCACATGATCCAGGCCGCGACGATCGCCAACGAACAGCACACCGCGCTCGACTGGTCGAAAGATCTGCTGACCATCAAGGCCTATCAATTGCCGGAAAAAGGCACGGCGCAGGAACAGACGGCGATGGCGTATTTCGGCCATCAACTGCATCCGAGTTTCACCCCGGAAGGCGCACCGCAATCGTTCAAGGTGAACGGACTGCCGCGCGGCCCGCAGCCCGGTGCGCCGTTCGCCGATCCGGCCGTGGTCGACGGCAAGGCCGTCGGCAATCCGCTGCGCAATTACAAAGGGGTGAACCTGCAACTCGACGTTGCGTTCAACAAGGCCGGCTGGCATTTCCCGCAGCAGCGCATTCTTTCGTTGTGGGGCGACGTGAAAGATTACGTTGAAGGCCGCAAGCCGCCAGAACCATTGTTTTTCCGCGCTGCCAACAACGATGTGATCGAGTATTGGCACACCAATCTGATCCCGGCGTATTACGAACTCGATGACTTCGAAGTGCGCACGCCGACCGACATTCTCGGCCAGCATATCCACCTCGTGAAGTTCGACGTGCTCGCTTCCGACGGCGCGGCCAACGGCTTCAATTACGAGGACGGCACGTTCAGTCCCGAGGAAGTGCGCGAGCGGATCCACAGCATCAACCAGACCGGCGGCCTGTGGGATGCGACGCACAAGCAACAGCGCAAGCTGACCGCGAAATCGATCAAGGCACTCGGCAACGGCCCATCACCCGGAAGCCTCGCGTGGATTGGCGCGCAGGCCACCGTGCAGCGCTGGTGGCTCGATCCGCTCATGAACCAACCGGCGCCCGTGACCGACAAAGACCGCACCTACATGACCGTGTTCACGCACGATCATTTTGGCCCGTCCACGCACCAGATGGTCGGCCTGTACGGCGGCCTGCTGATCGAGCCGACCGACACCACGTGGACCTCGCTCGACGGCAAGACCCAGTTCGGCGTGCGCGACGACGGCGGCCCGACCAGCTACGCCGCCAACATCGTTTTCAAATCGCCGCAACGCCAGGCTGACAACTACCGCGAGTTCGCGCTGGAATGGGGCGATACGCAGCACGCCTACACGCAGGCCAGTCGTGATCGGCACGATTGCTACAGCTACACCGAACCCGGCGGCCATGTGGTCAAGCAGGCGCCGCCGTACTTCGATTGCGTGGTGCTTTCGCCGACGCAGAAATACTACGGCTGGGCCGATCCGGCGCATGTATTGAACTGCTTGAATTGTCCGCCGCAACCGCTCGCGCAGACGCCGCAATCGCTCGTGAACAATCTGACGGGCCAGGCGCCGTGGCCGCCGCAGCCGTTGCTCGTGACCGATTTCGGCGCGGGCATGATCTCGATGAATTATCGCGGCGAGCCGCTGCCGATGCGTGTGTTCAAACCCAAGTCGGTGAATCCGAACGCGGCGCCGGATGCGGGCGATTTATCCTCGGCGTTCCGCTCGATCCCGCGCTTCGATGCAGCGTATTCCAATCAACCAACACCGGGCGCGCAGATCGATCCCGAGTGCAGCGGTGTGAGCTGCTTCAAGTTCCCGCTGCAGCCGATCGCGCAAGGCATGAGTCCGACCGATCCATATACGCCAATGCTGCAAGCCTACGAAGGCGACAAGGTGCAGATCCGCCTGCTCGCCGGCGCGCATACCTCAATGCACGACTACACCATGCACGGCATGCGCTGGCTGGCCGAACCGTTCGAGAAAAATTCCGGCTATCGCAACACTCAATTCATCTTGCTTTCCGAGCACTACGAACTGTTGTTCACCCTGCCGCGCATCGGCGCCGACAAATCCACCGATTACCTGTACAACCCGGATGCGTCGTTCGAAGGCTTGACCAACGGCGCGTGGGGTTTGCTGCGCGCGTTCAGTCCGTCGAATCCGCAGGCGTTCCTCAAGCCGCTGAATGCTTTGGCGCCGCCACCGGTGGAGCCGATCAAGCCGCCGCCGGGCATGCGTCCGGATTGCAGTAACGGCCAAGCCTGCATCCGCGAATACGAAGTCCACGCAATGACCGTGCAGCAGGCGCTTGGCCAGCCGAACGGCGTGCTCAGATACAACGCGCGCGGCGCGAACCTGCTCAACGGCAAGAGCGATACGGCCAATCCACTGGAAGACCCGCTCGCGCTGATATACGTCACCGTGCCGCAGGGCCAGAAATACCAGCCGAGCGGAAACATCGAGCCCTTGGTATTGCGTGCGAATGCCGGCGACTGGATGCACATCACGCTCGTGAACGATTTCAAGGGCGGCGAAACGGTTTTCAAAACTTACGAAGCCGCGTCGCGTTTCGGCCTCACCTACGCGGTGCCGTACAACTATATTCCGATCGCTTCGTCGGCAACCGTCGGCCTGCACGCGCAGCTCGTGACCTACGACGTACGCACCAGCGACGGCGCCAACATCGGCACCAATCCGCTGCAGACCGCCGCGCCGCAACGCAAGGTCGACTACTGGTGGTACGCCGGGCGCATCGACGACGGCAAGCAGATACCGATCGAATTCGGCGCGATCAACCTGCTGCCGTCCGATCCGTTGATGCAGGTATATCGCGGGCTGTTTGGCGCGCTCATCATCGAGCCGCTCGGATCGCACTGGCTGCCCGATCCGCAATCCACCGCTTCGGCCACAGTGTGGAACGGCGACAAGGTGTTCCGCGAATTCGTCGTGATGTATCAGAACGACGCCAACATGCTGACGAACGGCAACTCGTGGTGGGCGACCGGTAATCCGCTGGCCGGATTCAACTATCGCTCCGAACCGGCGTGGTTGCGTTTCGGCAAGGGCCTGAACGCCGCGATGGGCACCGACGCGCCGAAGGACTGGAGCAAGCTCACGCAGGATGACGTGCAGAATATTTCGCTGCTGCCGATGTCGCTGGTCGACGAAACGCAAACCACCGCCAACTCGCTGGTCGGCGCCGAACCGCAGACGCCGATCTTCCGCGCCCCGGCGCATATGCCGGCGCGTTTCCGCCTGGTGATGCCGGGCGGCGACGGCGATAACCAGATCACGTGGGAACTCACCGGCCACGTCTGGCAGGAAGAACCCTACACCGACGAGTCGCGCAAGATCGGCTACAACCCGAAATCGGTCAGCGAAAGTAGCAAGACCGGTTACGGCGCGGCAAGTGCGTACGACATCGTGCTCGACGATACGCCCGGCACCACACCTTCGGGCGGACGTTACGGCGTGCCGGGCGATTATCTGTATCGCGGCTGGACCGCGAACATTTTCCAGGGCGGTGCGTGGGGCGTGTTCCGCGTCGCGCCATGGACACCGCACGCTAAGGTGCGACTGCCGGATACAGTCGGCATCTCGTCGGTCAGCAGCGCCGCGGGCATCACCACGATCAGCGGATTCACCACACCGTGTCCGGTGACGGTGCAGGATGCGGGCGGCAAGGTGATCTGTCGCGCCGGCGGATTCGTACCGCAGGTAACGCTGAGCGGAGGCGGCACCGCCACGGTCGTCAACGGCCTGTGGACGCTCACGAGCAAGGCATCCGTGAACACCGCGTTCGATGTGACTTCGCCCGCCGGCGGTGTCGCAGCGTGGAAAAATACTGCCGTACCATTGCTCGCAGCGAGGGCGGAAATCGCACCGCAGGCAGTACCGACCAAGACCTTGCCGAACCGGCCGAAACGGCTGCCGCGTCACTGATGCGTCGCGTATTCGCCATGCGTTTTGCGGTACTCGCCTGCCTCGGACTGGCAGCGGGCGTGCACGCCCGCGGCGCGCCGCAGTCGGCGGGGAATCTGTCGGCCGATACGCGATCGCCGTCCGTTTCCGTGCCTGCGCAGCACGAAGTCGATCAAGGCATCGCGGTGGATTTCAGCGCGTCGCCGCCGGCGCGCAGCGGCGATCCGACCACGTTCGGATTCACCCTCACCGATACCGCCAGCGGCACGCCGATCAGCGGCGCGCGCCCGGCCGCATGGCTGGTTGCGCACGATAAAAATACGTCTGACAAAAGCAGAGACAACGCGCCGCAAAACTGCAAGCAACAGGTCGCCACTTATCTGAGTGCCGACCTGTTTCGGCGTGCCGATATCGATCTCAACAGCTATTACGTCTTGTCGTTGAACGACGATAATTCGATCAGTGTGGTCGATCCACTATTCGGTTTCGGCGGTTCGCAATTACTCGCGATGTTGCCGCTCGCAAGTCGCGCCGCGGACTGGGCGCTGGCGGCGCAGAGCGACGCATTGTTCGTAACGATGCCGGCGAGTGGCAAGGTCGCGATCGCCGATACACGAAGCTGGAAAATCGCCGACACGATCGCCACCGGGCCGAATCCGCGCCGCATCGTATTGCAGGCCGGACGCGCGTGGATCGCGGACGATGAAGGCCTCAGCATCATCGACATAAAAACCCGCGCGTTGCTGCGCCTGCGTTTCGGCGCAATACGCGAACTCGCGATCAGCAACGATGGCGACCTGGTCTTTGCGACGGGTGCAAACAATGTGGTGATCGTCGATGCGCACACCGCAAAAGTGCTGGCCGATATCGTCGTCGATGGCGCGCCCGGTTTACTCGCGTATTCCAGCGCCGCTAAAGCCATCTACGCCGCCGATGCGGTGGTCGGCAAACTTTTTGCGATCGATGCACGCAGCCATGCGATCACGACAACGGTCGCGATCCGCACCGGCGCGACGCAAATCCGCTTCGCGCCCGATGGCCGGCACGCATTGATTCCGAATCCGCAACAGAACGTGCTGCAGGTGCTCGACGCGGCAAGTAATCGCATCGTACAAAGTGTGGACATTAGCGACGCGCCGGATCAGGTGGGTTTCACGTCGCTGCTCGCGTACGTGCGGCGGCGCGCAAGCGAAACCGTGGTGATGATTCCGCTCGATCAGATCGGCCGCGAAGGGCAGGCGATCGGCGTCGCGGATTTTCCCGCCGGGCAACATGCGCTAGGCAACGGCAATCTCGCCGACTCCATCGTCAGCGCGCCCGACGAACCCGCGGTGCTCGTGGCGAACGCCGCCGACAAAATGATTTATTACTACAAGGAAGGCATGGCCGCGCCGGCCGGCGGATTCAACACGTATGGCGCCACACCGCGCGCGGTGCTGGTGGTCGATCACGGTTTGCGCGAACGTGAGCGCGGCCGTTACGCGACCGCGTTACCGGTCAAGAAACCCGGCGTCTATGACGTCGTGATGTTTGTCGATTCACCGCGCGTGGTGGCGTGTTTCGGCCTGACCATCGCCGCCGAAAAAGAGGCAGTGGAAAAACCGCTGACACGTGTGACCGCGATCGATCCGCCGCGCCAGTTGCAGGCCGGTTCGGCGGTGCGACTGCAGTTTGCGTTGAGCGATCCGGCACGCAAGGAACAGCGGCACGCCGACGACGTGCGTGCGCTTGCGTTCGAGGCACCCGGCGTGTGGCAGCGACGCGGCGATTTGAAGCGTCTCGCCAACGGCAACTACGAACTCGAGTTCACTCCGCCGAACGCAGGCACGTATTACGTCTGGATCGAATCGGACGCACTCGGCCTGGCGCATAACAACTCGCAATTCTCGGTGTATCAGGCGATCGATCCCGCGATCAACCAGACGAATTAATAGCCACAAAAGGAGCCGTCATCATGTCGAGCAATGCTGCAACACCGGTCCAGCCGCAATACACCTACAACGCGACCACCAAGACTTATCACCTCGTGCATTTCACCACGCCGGGCTGTAACAACGACTTCCCGAACAATCCGGCGGCCTATGCGACGCTCGCGCAGGCATGGAGCCAGAACGTCAACGGTTTCACCAACCAGGCGATCGTCGGTAATCCGTGGAACTCGCTGTTCTCCTCGCAGCAGACGGCGTATTACAACCCGCTGGTCACGCCGATTCCCGCGGGCTCCGGTGCGGTCGATGTGGCGTGGATCGCGTTCCCGAATCGGCTGGAGCAATACCTCGGCAAGAACCAGCTACCGCCCAATCCGAACAACCTGGACATGGATACGCTGTATCAGCTGGCCGACACCGGCCAGCTCGGTCAGTACCAGATTCCGCAAACACGTTGTCCGCAGGCGGACTGGAAGGGTCCGCTCGAACCCTACGGCCCCTATGGTCCGCGCGGTTGGCTCGACGAATATTGCGAGTTCAGCGTCGTGCGCAACAGCGGCGGCAAAATCACGCGCATCGATTTCACCTGCGAGAATCCCGAATATTTCCAGACCTTGTGGCGTATCGATCCGCAGACGGTGGCGGATGTCTACAGCTCGGCGCTCAACCTAGGTGCGCCGCAAAACCAATGGGCGAAGATCACGGTCGGTGACCTGACCCTGGTGGATCCGGTCACTGGCGCGCGTGTGATTGATCCGCAGACCGGCCTGCCCGCTTACAACCCGCTGAATCGTTGGAACAGCGGCACGGCGACGGTTCGAACGGGTAGCCCGTCGGGTTTCACCGGCGGCGCGATGCACCTGACCGCGACGCCGAATACCTTGCAAACCGAACTCGGTCTCGGCGCTGGCGCCACCGTGCAGCGCAGCGCGGGCAACACCGATCCGCAGGCGCTGATCTGCTGCGGCCAGTACGGCCAAAACTACCGCAATAGCGATCCACACATCGGCCAGAGCATCAATCTGGCGGTCGGTGCGGGTTTCAATATTTCGCTGGCAGATCCGCCTGGCCTGTACATCCAGATGCCGAGCTTCGCGCAGTACGTGCTGCCGGCCGACCCGAAGTTGCCGCGGGGCGCGCAGGCATCGGACTGCTGGCAGATCGTGCGCGGCTTCGAAAAAATCATCGATCCGATCACCAATACGCCGTTTCCGGGTTCGTTCATCCTGCACGCGGCGTTCCAGATTCCGCAGGCATGGATCGACGCCGGCGTGTCGTTCACGGTCGGCGACATCCTGATCGCCGGCAAGAACATCAAGTGGGGTTCGCAGGTGGCTGCCACGCTCGAGATCGCGCTGTTCGGCCGCCCGATTGCACCGGTCGTTCCGGCGCCCCAGCTAACCTGCGTCATTCCGTCCACCACGATCCAGGCCCAGCCGCTGCAGATCATGTTCCAGAATCTCTGGAACGCCTATTACGGCACAAAAATCAATACGCCTTCCGGCGTACAGATGGTGCTCGCGAGCAACTCCAGCATCATTCCGCCGACGCTGCGCACGGGTGCAGCGAACGTCCCGCTCGCACTCACCTACGCCGCGCCTTCGGGCACCACGCCATTGCCGCAACCGCAATGGCCGAATGTGGTTTTCACGCTGCCGAACGGGCAGGCCGACCCCACGATCAAGACCACGGTCATGGGCTTCAACCCCAATGTGTCATACGCCGTGCCGGGCAATACGTATCCGAGTTCTTCGCAGCTGCTGAATCTTCAGGTCAGCGTCGCCGGGAACGCGCCAGCCGGCGTGCGCGGCGTTGTGATCGTGCCGTTCGGACAAACGTTTTCGCCAGCCATCACACCGGCGCCGGCGTTCCTCGTTATCGCACCATCGACCACAGCCTGAGGACGAGACCATGACTCCCATGAAAAACTCCATCGCGTTCTGCGCCCTGGCTTCCGCATTGTTGTTGGCCGCATGCACCCAGGAGACCACTAAAAGCACGACCAAACCCGCCGAGGCCACGCCCGCGGCCAGCACCGCGGCGGCGCAGCCTCCAGCCGATGCGGCCGCGGCGCTTGCAGCCGGCTCGACCAGCAATTGTCTCGCGCCGCCGTTCCTGGTTTCTTCGACCAGCGGCAAATATCCCTACACGGTACCGCCCGATTTTGCGCTGACGCGCCAAGCCGACGCGAACTGCTTCGCGTGGCAGCAGTTCATCGCACTGAACTGGGTCGCCTCGACCAGCCAGCGTGGACAACCGAATACGGCGGTGTCGGCGGCGAACTTCGGCACGCCCAACGACCAGCGCGCGACGGTGTGGGAAACCTACAAGGAATCCGACGAGGTGTTTCTGGCCGATGCAAAAAATCCCGGTCAATGGAACTACACCGCGACCGCATCCGAAAACGTCAAGGTGCTCGGCGGTCTACGCTCGGAAGTCGCGGCCAAGCCGGTGCTGGACCTGAGCGCGATCGGCCAGGCGTCGCAAGGCAGCCCGTGGCTCACCGCGCAAAGCAAGATCCTGACCTTGTACGAGCGCCGCATGAATGAGGACGAGTACAACTATATCGTCAAGAACAACCTCTACAACGCCGTGACGCAGCAGACTTTCGTGGTCAAGCCGGGCATCAGCCTACCGGATGGCACCCCGGCCAGCTCGGCGTACGGAAACACCGGCTCGATCGAAACCAAAGCGGCCTGGCTCGAACTCCCCAACGCCGCGGACTGGCCGAGCTTCAAGGTATCGAAAGCGATCGTGACCTATCCAAACCAGCCATCGAAAACCGTGGTGGTCGGCCTGGTCGGATTGCACATCATTCACAAGACCGCGCTCGGCCAGCAGTTCATCTGGGCGACGTTCGAGCACAAGCGCAATGCGCCCGACGTCAACCAAGTGGCGAACCGCACGCTCACGCTGCCGTACACCTACTACAACGTCAACTGCAATCCGAATACGGACTATTACAAGTGCGTGGCGAACGCCAATCCGGCCACGGTCAACGGCGGCAAAAATCCGTACAACGCGCCGATCCAGGCCGTGCGCCAGACGCCCATCGCAACGCGTCCGAACAACGATGTGGCCGGGCTAAACCAGTACGTGTGGTCGCAGGTCATCGCCAAGCAAAATCCGAACTCGGTGTTCCTCAACTATGAGCTCGTCAATACGCTTTGGTCGAACCAGAATACGACCATCCCGGCCGGTGCGCGCACGCCGCTGGTGGCGACGCAACTCTCGCCCGGGCCGAGTCAGGAACCGGTCGCGAATGCCACGATGGAAACCTACGTGCAGAGTCTCACGTGCCTGGATTGCCACGCTTCGGCACCGATCGCGACGCTGAAAAAAGCTACCACGCTGAAGATCTACGATCCGGCAACGGCCGGAACGGAAGCAACCAAGGCAAATCCGTTTGCATCCGACTATTCGTTCCTACTCGGCAACGCCACGCAGCCGAAATCGCCGCACCCGACCCATTGATAGCCGGGCCACTGAGAATCAAGGATCAAGACATGGATCAGCAACCCGTTTCAAGCTGGCTCGCCGCATCGTGGCAGCGTCTTTGGGTCATCAACAATAACCAGGGGCCGCCGAAGGACACGGTCAACGTGCGCAATATCCAGACGCCGACCTTGTTCGGCGACTGCCGCATTCCGAAGAATCGGCCCGCGTTTCCCGATGCAAAATCGCTGGCCGACCTAACCGATGCGCAGTTGAAAACGCTGTATTCGCAGGAAGGTTTCAGCGGCTACACCACGGTCGATGGCTACATCATCACGTGGCATCACGAGATTGGTTATCAGCCGCCGGACGGCACGATCGACATCGGACGTTTCGAGATCCTCGGCGGACGCAACGTGCTCGAACATGGCGTGCAGGCGGTGTATCTCGAACACTGGTGGCGGCTCGAACAATCTGGCGGCGATTTCCTCGGCGTGAAAGTGATGCGCAAGCTCGGCGACGGTCGCCAGCGCGTGCATGAAATCCTCTCGGTGAGCGGCGATCATTTTATCTACGCGCGCAATCGCGATTTCGACCTGCCGATGGCGAACTCGCTGGCCGACCTCATCCAGCAGGAAAAATACACGCGCAAGCAGATTCTCGCGGTGCTCGATTGCGAGGTATCGCATGGCTTCGTGCTCGGCGGTCGCCAGCCGTGGGACGTGCAGTTCTCGACATTGCCGTTCAAGGAAAACAAGCCGCTCGATTTTGCCGCGCAGATCGTGGTCGATCCGAAAACCGGCGCGCTGTCGCATCACGGCGACACGCCCGACCTGAGCTGGTCATTCCCGATCAACACGCTCGATATCGAAGACTTGCTCGTGCTGTTTAAGCCGGTATGAATACTCACTTTTGGAGTCGAACCATGTACCGATTGATTGCAAGTCTCACCCTCGCGCTCGGTGTTTGCGCATTGGCGCACGCCGATACGAACAAGGCGATCCAGGTTTCGTCGCGCCACGCCACCGATGCGAGTCCGCACCTGCTGGCGTTGCGCGCGCCGGGTACCACGCACTGCCTGATCCAGAACAATAACACCGGCAACCCGCTGGCCCCGGGCAGCAACGACGATGCATTGTTCAAGCTGCTCTCGGCACAATCGCGCTGCCCGGAAAACGCACTGATATTTCGCGACCTCGTGCTCGCTAGCAAGATGACCTTGCATCCGGCGATGGTGGCAAATCGCGGTTTCCACAATCCCCTGCCGCAAGGCAGTTTCAGTTTCTTCGAATCGGTGCAGGGCGCCTACGCCGGACAAACGCTCGCACCCGGCGACTGGTTCTTCGGCCACTTCACCGCGGCGTCGATCGACAACGTCGCGCTGACCAGCATCATGGCGCCACAACAGGCCGCGACGCCGGATAACCTGCTGCTCGAAACGCTGGTGTGGGATCCGAAAAAACAGGTGTTCAACTTCTACGAAATCCGCGGCACCGGCCAGGGCGGCGAGTGGTTTTATCGCGGCGACTCGGTCGATATCCTTGCCGACATCGCCAACCTCGATCGCGGCTACGATGCCTCGCAGCCGATCTTCATGGGTCCGCTTGATGGCGGCAAGGCGACCATGCCGCGGCTGCGTTGCTCGGGCTGCCACATGAACGGCGGGCCAATCATGAAAGAGCTGAAAACGCCGCACGATTCATGGTGGACGGTCGAACGTCCGCTGGACTTCGGCGCGTTGCGAATCGCGCCCGAATTCAACACCATCCTCGCCAATCTCGTCAGTGCCAACGAGCTGGAAAAGTGGATCAAGGCCGGCGACGAAAAACTGCTGGCGAGCGCGCCGTTCTGGAAAACCCGCTCGGCGCTATCGTTGCAGGAGCAACTGCGTCCGCTGTTTTGCGAGCAGGAAGTCAATCTCGAATCCGACCCGCAACCGTTCGAGGGGCCGGATGCCAACATTCAGGCGCCAGTTGGCGCGTTCGTCGATCAGCGCCTCGTGCCGGATCAGCAAACCATCAGCATCAGCAAGGATCTGTACAGCGGTTCGCTTACCTTGTTCCAGGCGCAGTTCATCGATTACCAGAGCGGCGGTTTCGCCAACTCGGTGCAGCCGATCAACCAGATCGATGCCGACCATGCATTCGAGACACCGGTGAAATCGCATAGCGACATGCTGGTCGTCGACAAACTCGTCGCCGCCGGTGTGGTCGATCAGAAATTCGTGTTCGATGTGATCGCCACCGACATGACGCGCCCGATGTTTTCGTCCGGCCGTTGCGGTTTGTTACAGAAGTTGCCGGCTGGCCCGGCGAGCGCCGACTGGAAAAGCAAGTTCCAGCAGAACCTCGCGAGCGCGAATTCGGCGGCGGCGAAAGAGCTGCTCGCTAATCTCACTGATCCTGCGCGTACACCGGCCTATCATCGCGCCAAGGCGAAACAGCTGATCGCGAAAATTCAGAGTAACGCTGCGCAACAGCCGGCCGTAAACGGTTATGTACGACTGCTCACGCAACGCCGTATCGCGGTGTACCAGGCGCAGATTTCGGAGCATCCGCAGGGACAGATTTTCGAGCCGGGTTTCCGCCTGATTTTCCCGACCATGCAGCTGTTCCGGAAGAACCAGCAACAGATTGCGTACGGCGGCGTGCCGGATCAGTATTGGCTGAATCCGGCGACCGGCGCCGTGGAATTGGCGGAGTAAACGAGTGCGCAAATTGCTGGCAGCGATCCTGTTCTTCGGCAGTGCAACGACGGTGTTTGCCGCCGCTGCACCGAGCGGTGCGGCGACGTATTTCGACGGCATTACTTTGGTCGATCAGGACGGACACAGCGTCGATCTTTACCGCGACGTGATCGCCGATCATGTCGCGGTGATCCACACGTTTTTTGCGGGCTGCACGGCGAGCTGCCCAGTCGTCATGAGCACCTTGAAATCGCTGCAAGGCCGGCTCGGCACGAAGCTCGAGCGCGACGTGCGCCTTGTCTCGATCACGGTCGATCCCGCGCACGACAGCCAGCACGCGTTGAAGGAGTATGCGCAGCGCCTGAATGCCAAACCCGGCTGGTATTTCCTGACCGGATCGAACGAACAGATCGCCGCCGCGCTCAAACGCATCGGCCAGTACGCCGCGGAACCGAATATGCACATGGACCTGATCGTAGCCGGCAACGACCGCACCGGACTGTGGAAAAAGATCAACGGCGCAGCGACTGCCGCGGAGATCAACGGCCTCATCATGGGCGTGGTCGATGATCAGGGCGCAGCGACAACTGCAAAATAATTGTTGCCGCAGATTTCGTCGCGATCGGTCATCCACGCACCCAATAGTCGATAATCCGGATCTGCGGTTTCGCGAAAAAGTAAAGGTCGCTACAGCATGTATTTCAGATTTATCCTGCCCGTTCTGAGTGTCCTGCTTGTGGGTTCCGCTTCCGCGCAAGAGCATCGTCATACAGTCAACATCGCAACCAGCAACGAAAAGCCCGTCGCACAATCCATCGCCGATGTGAACGTGATCACGCAGGCTGATCAACCCGTGCGTTTTTACAGCGATCTGGTGAAAGGCCGATTGGTGGCAGTGAATTTTGTCTTTACCGATTGCGGCACCGTCTGTCCCCTGATGGGTTTGCGTTTTGCGCAATTGCAAAATCTGCTCGGCCCGCAGGCGAGCGACGTGGCGCTGCTTTCGATCAGCATCGACCCGCTCAACGACACGCCGGCGCGGCTCGCGGAATGGAGCCAGAAGTTTGGCGCGAAGCCCGGCTGGACACTGGTCACCGGCGGCAAGGCGGATATCGATACGCTGGCGAAATCGCTGGGTTCCTCTGCGGTCGATCCGACTTCGCATTCGCCGCTGCTGATCGTGATCGATGATCGACACGGCGGGCCGTGGCAACGCCTCGATGGCCTCGCCGATCCGGTAACCGTCGCGCGTATCCTGCGCGAACATCTCGCACTGCCAGACAAACAATGATCCTGCTGCATATGGGCTTCGTCGTCCTGGCCACACTGGGTGCCGGTCTGACCGAATCACAGCAACGCGGTCGCGAAATTTTCCTGCACGGGCAAGCCGACAGCAGTCACGGCATCGATACCACGCTCGGCAATAACAGTGCCGTCATTCCCGCCACGTTGCTGCCGTGCGCGAATTGCCACGGCACTGACGCGCGCGGCAAATCGGAAGGCGGTGTAAAGCCGGCCGACATCACACCGGCGGCACTCGCACGCAGCGCCACGGTCGGCTCGCGTTCGCGTACCGCGTACACACCGAGCTTGCTCAAGCGCGCGATCACGATGGGGCTGGACAGCGCCGGTTATCCGCTCGATAACGCAATGCCGCATTTTCGATTGACACAACAGGATGCGAGCGATTTATTGGCATATCTCGATATCGTCGGCAGTGCCTCGCAGCCGGGAATCAGCGATGATCGCATTCGCATCAACGTGCTCGGTGCCGACGATCTTCGCGCGGCCGATGCTGCGATTTATGGTCGCAGGATCGAGATCAATCACACGCGCGATGACGACGCCTTCCTCACCATCGATGCATCGGTGGACAGCAGCTTGAGCATTGCAGCAGCGACACGCGACGGCATGCCGACCATCGCGGCCTATTCCGCGCAAGCCGTGACTAGCGCCAATATTTTTATTCTGACCGCGAGCATGCAGGATCAGATTGCCGCGCTCAAAACCTACGCAGGCCGCAGCACATCGCGATCGGTTCTACTCACAGAAAATTGCAGTGCGATCAAAAAAATCGCTAGCAACCTACTCGTGCTAATGACCTCGGCAGCGGCGTCGAATTGCGATCTGCACAGCATCCCGAGCTCACTCGAACACCGCGTGATCGTCGCGGCGCCGATGCCACCGACGTCACAAGGCAATCGTGATGCGGCACAGGCGGCGCTATCGATAACCACAACCATCCTCGCGCAGCTTGGGCGCGATGTGACGCGCAAGTCGTTCATCGACGCACTCGAACATGTCTACAGAGCCGAAAGCCCGAACCTCGCGACCGTGACATGGCGCGCCAATCAACACAGCGGCACGCAAGCCGTCTGGCTGATGACACTCAGCGTGAAACAACAACGCCTGCTTCGCGAACCGGGTTGGGTCGAGCCGCAATAATTTTAGTACGAGGTCTCGATCAGAAAATTACTTCTCGACTCCGAGCTATGTGGCATGGGAAAACTTAATTAGCATACCCATTTAGTGTAATCACCAACTACCCAGATACCTCTGCTTCGGTGCATAGGAATCAGATACAGCTCTCCGCATCCAATGATATCTTTTGGTGAAATGCGTTGCTCAACAGGTCCCAGATTCCCCTCAAAAATTGCATCGTCACCCGATATGCTGAATTGTCTCAGCAAAAAATAACCTTCTGGAAGACTGAAATCCTTCGACGCTGGAACGCCTTCAGGTGTGATGGCTTTTCGAAGCGAACCCAACGCCGATTTTGCTTGCATATCAATAGAATCTGGCACGACTAGCGTAACTTTAGAACGCCCCTGCTCTATGACTGCCAGCGCAATCCGGGCCACCGAAGTAAAGTCTGTATCCGCGCGCGATCGATGGCCTAGGCAGCTGACTAAAAACCAGCTGACTATAAGAAAACTGCCTGTTTTTATCCACAAGCTAATGTTTGGCATTCGTTGCATATGGCGTGGCCACTCGAATTTTTAGGCTAATGAAACTGACCTGGCAAAACACGTATTGATTCAGGTTACAAAATATTCTCGAACGTTCGTAGCGAATCGACCGGCATCGCCGCTAGCAAAGCGCGCGTATGCGCATGCTGCGGCGCGCACAAAACGGCCTGCGTTTCTCCGAGCTCCAGCAGTTCGCCGCGGTACAACACGCCGACCCGATCGGCGCACGCGCGTACCAGCCGCAGATCATGCGTGATCAGCAGCAGGCCGAGACCGCGCTGTTTTTGCAGCGTCTGCAGTAACGCAAGAATATGCAATTGATGCGCGGCATCGAGCGCGCTGGTGGCTTCGTCGCAAATCAGATATTGCGGATCGACGGCGAGCGCGCGTGCGATCGCGATACGCTGATTCTGTCCACCCGACAGCTGATGCGGATAACGCATTAATACACTGTCATCCAGCCCGACCAGCGCGAGCAATTCGCGCACTCTCGATTCGCGGTTGGTGCGACCTTTTGCGAGTGCATGAATCTGCAGCGGTTCGAGCAACACATCGCAGATCTTCACGCATGGATCGAGCGAGGCATACGGATCCTGAAACACGATCTGCAATTGCCGCCGCAGCGGTATCCATGCGGCGCGCGAATTCATCGGTAGCGATTTGCCGGCGAAATGAATCGTGCCGCTTTGCACACGTTGCAAACCGAGCAGGCAGCGCGCGAGCGTGGATTTTCCCGAGCCGGATTCGCCGACGATCGCGAGCGTTTCGCCGCGACGCAATTCCAGGCTGACATCGATCAATGCGGCGCGCGTTTTATGCCGCCAACCGCGCGCCGCATAACTCGCATTCAATGCGCGGATCTCGAGCGACGGTGCGTCCGCTGAAGTCGTACGCTGCGATACGTGCGGCGCTACGTGCTGGCCCAGCAGCAAGCGTGTGTAGGCGTGTTGCGGTGACGAAAACAGTTGCGCGGTCTCGCCTTGCTCGACAATGCGACCGTGTTGCATCACTGCCACGCGCTGGCACAACTCCGCGGCCAGCGGCAGATCGTGGGTGATGAACAATAGCGCCAGACCGCGCTCGCGGCGCAGACGGTCCAGCAGCAAAATGATTTGTCGCTGCACGGTCGCATCGAGCGCGCTGGTGGCTTCGTCGGCGATGAGCAGGCTCGGTTCGCCGGCCAGCGCCAATGCGATCAACACACGCTGCCGCTGGCCACCGGAAAGCTCATGCGGATACGCAGCAAGGCGCTGTTCGGGCTGATCGATGCCGGTCTCGTGCAGCAGGGCGATCGCCGCTGCACGCGCTGCTGTTGCA
>JAYVLO010000138.1:0-5871 GCA_043759455.1 Pseudolysobacter sp. | reverse complement strand
GGAGCCCGCTTTGCGATCAGCGAGCAATTATCTTGGCTGAGTGTCGGGGCTAATCAGGAGAGAATTTCAGCGTGCAAAACGCGGATTGATCCAATCGCCAATCCGTTGCAGTGCGGTCGGCGCAAAGGTTTCGCTGATCTCGGCGTACTCGGCAATCGCCCCGCTGCGCGCGTGCTGAAACAGATGGGTGACTCCCGGCAATTGCTGCACGGTCACATCCCAGTTGTGGCTCGTGGCACGGCGGATGGCAGCGAGATTGGCGCTTGCCGGGACCTGATTGTCCAGGCTGCCGTTCACGGCGAGGATCGGAATATTGATTGCGCCAAGGGTTGCAGTTGGATCGTAGTAAAGCCGATCGCGCAACCAATCGCTGCCGAGCTGATCGACCATCGCGGATTTCGGCATTTCGCTGCCGCCGAGTCGCTGCAGCAATTGAAGTCGACGCTCGCAAGCGGCGCAAGAAAATGTACCTGATCGCCAGCACGCGAAAGCTCGGTGACATCGAGGCCGGCGATGCCCATATTGGGAGAATCGCGCTTGGCGCGCGTGCCTCTCGCCGAGGTATTGATACGTAAAATCAGGTGCAGCTCGGTTGCGTTTTGTAGCAACGTTACGCGCCAGATACCGTCGATGCCATCGATCGTCGGTCGTGGCGGTAGCGCAGGTCAGCGGCAAGACTGGGCCTTATTGCCAATTACCGATCCATGCATCTTTTTTCGCATCGACGTGCGCCGCATAACGCGCCGAGAGTGCATCGAACTGCAGCTTCATCTGATCGTTTTCCTGTTCGACATGGGTGACAGGAATTGACTCGCAGGGTGCCCCGGTCGACGCTCTCAAGTGCGGCGCTCTGCGTGCCGTGCTTGTCTTGTTTGATCGTGAGTTCAAGGGCAAAAGTGCCGCCTGCGGTCTGCACACGGCCGTGCCACGTGCCAGGCACGTTGGCTGACTCATAACCGGCCACATGAACAGCAGGCACGATAGCCATCACGCCGGCGAGAACGATATTTTTATCCAGAGAAATCGATTCACGGCAAAGCTCACCTTTTTTTTATGAGCGCATTCGCAACCCGGGAAACCGCCTGGGCCGAGCGTGCTCGGGAAAGTTGAAAATCGAAAGAACGAATCGGCGGCGAGCAATTGCCGCATCAATTCGCTGGCAACGCGGAGCTGGTGAGGACCGCCGCCGCGTGGAGTTTCAGACTATCCACACCGCGGCGGCAAGGATCGATATTTCATGCTTGGCCATACGACACGAGCGGCACCGTAAATCGTCGCAGCCAGCAGCGCCAACAACGCCGCATCGTTGGCATACGACAGCGGCACCACCAGCCACGCCAGCGCGTAGCCTGCGCCGCCCAGCACGAGTGCCCAGCCCGCAATTCGCAGCAAGGCGAGGCTGCGTGCAGAACTCACTTTTTTCGGAATGGCGTTGGCCAAGGCCACCACGATCGCCCCATCATGAAGCCGAGGCTGCGCTCGCCAAGTTTGCCAGCGAATCCGACGCTCCAGCCCCGCTGCGCGACCAGTTTGACACCCAGCGCGTTGCCCAAAAGCAATCCAGAAAACATGATCGCCCAGAGGTACTTGTGCCGCGACTGCGCCGACGTTGAATCACTATTTCGATCGCCAGAATCGAAGGAATACATGATCCATGCAATGCACTCGACGGCGAGCGCCAACACATACAGCCAGCGCTGGTCAAAGCTCACATAACAGAGATAGCCACTAGCAAAGAGGACGCATCCCGTGATGGCCAAGGCGAACGGAAACAGCAGTTCTTCAGAGATCGTTTTCATCGTTTTTTCTGGCGTGGTGCCGATGTTGGTTTGTCGCGCCTGACGCCAGACGGCGCCTTGGCTTGAATACCCAATAATTGTGCAAATCCGAGCAGCGCTTTTTCCAGCACCGAGATTTTCAGGCAATAAACAATAGTCGTTCCCTGCTTCGATGCAGCGATCAGATCGGCTTCGCGCAGCACGGAAAAATGCGCCGACATGGTCGGTTTGGAAACCTCGAAATGATCCGCCAGTTCGCCCGCCGTCAGCGGACCATCGCGCAACAGCGCCAACACCTGCCGTCGAGTCGGATCGGAAATGGCTTTGAATACCTGGCTCGTTATTCGTCGTTTAGCTAATCATCTAAATCATGTCAACCAGAGTCGAATTTCCGACCGATAGATGAAATCACGAGCTGTGCCGATCCTGCGGAGTTTCGATGCCATCAGCGCATCGAATCGGCAGACGATCGGTACGATAAAGCCGGCAACTTTCGTCGATTCGACAAACGCGCATGCTTGATCGCGTGCCTGCCCGACACAGCAGCGCACAAGCCCGCAATCGCCATGCGGATTTTTCATTGCCGGGTACAAAGCGCATAATAAGCCGCCCACAGCAATTGGATGTAGGCATGGCTTTTGTTCCCGGACAACGCTGGATCAGCACGGCAGAGCCCGAGCTCGGTCTGGGCACTGTGATGCGTCTTGAAGGGCGCACCGTGCAAGTGGTGTTCGCCACGTCCGGCGTAATCCGCCAATACGCACTGACCTCCGCCCCGCTGCTGCGCGCCGAGTTCAAGTCCGGCGACAGCGTGAGCGGCACCGGCAAGACCTTCATCATCGAGCGCATGGAATTGCGCAACGGCATCGCTTATTACCACGGCGCCGGCATGACTCTGGCCGAAGGCGAACTCGACGACGTGCAAAACGTGTCGAAAGCCGACGAGCGCCTCGTCAGCGGCCGCGTCGATCGTGTCGAACAATTCGAGTTGCGGGTCGAAGCCTTGCAGCGGCGCGCCGAGGCGCAGCGCTCGCCGGCATATGGCCTGGCCTGTGTGCGCGTCGATCTGATTCCGCATCAGCTGCGCGTGGCCGAAATCGCCGCGGCGCGACGCCCGCCGCGCATTCTGCTGGCAGATGAAGTCGGCCTCGGCAAGACTATCGAGGCCGGCCTGATTCTCGCGCGATTGCTCGCGAGCGGTCGTGTCGGTCGGGTGTTGGTATTGCTGCCGGAAAGCCTGGTATTCCAGTGGTTCGTCGAACTGCTGCGCCGATTCAATCTGGCGTTTGCGATCTTCGATGAAGAACGTTGCGAGGCGATCGAGATGGCGACGCCAGGCATCAATCCGTTCGAGGACGATCAGCTTGTGATCGCATCAATCGGCTTTCTCGCCGACGCACCAAAACGCGCACAACAGGTGCTCGATGCAGGCTGGGATTTGCTCGTCGTCGACGAGGCGCATCACCTCGCGTGGTCGCCCGAACACAGCAGCACCGAATACGATCTGGTCGAAAAACTCGCGCAGAAAACACCGGGCGTGATCCTGCTCACGGCCACACCGGAACAGCTCGGACGCACCGGTCATTTTGCGCGTTTGCGCCTGCTCGATCCGGCGCGATATCACGATCTCGGCCAATTTCAGCACGAGTCGGATGGTTACGCGCAACTCTCGCAACTTGCCGAAAAACTGCAGGAAAGTATCGCGCTCGACACGTCGGAGCAGAGCGATCTTGCACAGCGGCTGGATAACGATCCGGTCCTGTTGGCACACCTGAAAAGCTACGACAAAGGCGATCGTAGTGGCGTCGCGACCTTGCTCGATGCGTTGATCGACCGCCACGGCACCGGGCGCGTCATGTTCCGCAATCGCCGCGCGCAAGTCGGCGGTTTTCCGCAACGTGTGCCACATTTGAGCGTACTCGACGGTACCGAGCTCGATAACGATCAACGTCAGCATCTGCTCGCGGAATTCAGCAGCGATATGCAGCAACCGCCCTCGCCGCTCGAACTCAATTACACGGCCGATGCGCGCCTGCCGTGGTTGCTCAACCTGATCGAAACCAGCGGTACGGACAAACTGCTACTGATCTGTCGCAGCCAGGCAAAAGTGCTCGCGCTCGAAGAAGCCTTGCGCACGCGCAGCGGTGTGAAAGTCGCGCGTTTCCACGAAGGTATGAGCATCATCCAGCGCGATCGCAATGCGGCGTTTTTCGCGCAGCCGGATGGCGCGCGCTTGTTGTTGTGCGCCGAGATCGGTTCGGAAGGTCGCAATTTTCAATTCGCGCATACGCTGATCTTGTGGGATCTGCCGCTCGATCCGGACATGCTCGAACAACGCATCGGCCGGCTTGATCGCATCGGCCAGAAACACCCGATCGCGATTCACGGCATTGCCTTCAGCGGCAGCGCGCAGCAGGTGTTGTTGCGCTGGTTCGATCAGGGTTTGGACGCGTTTCGTACCAGCCCGGCCGATGGCCGCGAATTGCTCACGCGGTTTCAGTTGTCGCTGCTCGCGCTGGCGACGCAACACGCGCGCGGCGCCGAGGATTCGGATGCCGAACTTGATGTGCTGACCGCCGAAACGCGAGCGGCGCACGAAGAACTTGCCGCAGTGATTCATCGCGGCCGCGATCGTTTGCTCGAACTCGCTGCCACGCGCGAAGCGCATGCGGAAACCTTGCGACTTGCGTTGCTTGCAGGCGATCAGAATGCGACGCTCGATGCGTTTGTGCTGCGCCTTTTCGAGCAGTTCGGCATCGAGAACGACGAACACGGCGAACGTATTTATCTGCTCGATCCCGAGTACCTCAGCACCGACGGTTTTCCGGGTTTGCAGGACGGTCCGCAGCAGATCACGTTCGATCGTGCCACGGCATTGTCGCGCGAAGAATTGCCACTGTTGCGTTTCGATCATCCGATGGTGATCGGCGCGCTCGAACTGTTGCTCGACGGCGAAAACGGCAATTGCGCATTTCTCGCCGACGATGTGCTGGCGCCGAAAACCGTATTGCTGGAATGTATTTTCGTGCTGGATTGCCTGGCGGCGAAGTCACTGCACATCGAACGCTTTTTGCCGCCGACGCCGCTGCGCGCGATCGTCGATACCAAACTGCAATCGCGGTCGGATTATCGCGCCAGCCCGAGCAGCCTGCAGCGCGCGCCGGATCGCGATATCGAAGTGCCGCGTTATCGCAAATATCTGTCGACGCTGGTGCCGCCGATGCGCAAGCGCGCCGAAGAACTCGCGCTGATCGAAGCAAAAACCGTGATCGCGAATGCACTGCAGGCAGCCGAGCTCGAACTCGGTGGCGAGATCGCACGCCTGACCGCACTCAAGCGCGTCAACCCGAGTGTGCGACAGCAGGAAATCGATGCGCTGCAAAGCGAGCTGACCGCGTTGCGAAATGCCTTGCCGCAAGCGCATACACGACTCGATGCCGTGCGTTTTGTCTGCAGCGCGGATTTCCTCGGCTTGCGCTGATGGGTTTGCAATAAGCCATGCCACGCATGGCTCATTGAGACGCTAGCGAATCAGCACGCGCTTCGGTTTGATCGGCAGTTGGCCGCGCCAGTACAGGATCAGCACGATGCCCGCGAGCATGCCGCCGAGATGCGCAAAATGCGCGACGCCGGGCTGGAATCCGAGCACGCCGGAGAACAATTCGATCGAGGCATACAGGATTACAAACAACCATGCCGAGATCGGCACCGGGATGAAGGCGAGCATGAGTTTCTGGTGCGGATAGATCATGCCGAATGCGAGCATCACGCCGAACACGCCGCCGGAGGCGCCGAGCGTCGGCGCGAAATCGTGGCTGACGTACGCGACGATCAGCAACTGCGCAACCGCCGCGCCGAGCACACAAACGAAATAATAAAAAAGATAGGCGCGCGTGCCGAGCAGGCGCTCGATCGGTGTGCCGACCGACCACAGGCCGAGCATGTTGAATGCGACGTGCCCAACGCTGCCGTGCAGGAACGCATACGTAATCAGTTGCCACGGTTCGAACTGGACCAGCGCCGACGCTCCATGTCCCAGCGACATTGAGTGCGCCGGCCCAAACGGCCACAACGCCAAGTTCAGCAGCATCGG
>JAYVLO010000137.1:0-17432 GCA_043759455.1 Pseudolysobacter sp. | reverse complement strand
TTGTTTTCCGGCGTCAGAAAAAAGCTCAACGGCACTTCAAAAATTTCTGCCACTTCAACCGGATCTGGAATCGCCCGATAGTCGATAACGACTTCGCCCAGCACCGGTGTCACCCTGAAGTTGCTGATCGTTTCGTAGCAATCCAGGTAACCGAACGGACGCACTTGCTGCGGCAGAATACCGGTTTCCTCTTGCACCTCGCGCAGCGCTGCGGCAACTGCGTCGGTATCGCTGGCCTCAATTCGTCCACCCGGAAAACTGATCTGTCCTGCATGGTTGTTGAGATGCTCGGTACGCCGCGTAAATATCACGGCCAAGCCCTGCGCACGCATCACCAGCGGCACCAGCACGGCGGCGGGTTTGCGCGGTTCAGGGCCGAGCAAGTCCACCAATTCATCGTGATTCCACGCCGGCTCACCCGGCGGATCATCCAGCCCGCGCGCGGCGCGCGCCAAGGTATGCAGAGTGACGTCAGCGGCGATCACCGCACCGCCCTGACCAGTTCGCGTGCAGGCAACAGCTGCTCCATGACGTGGCGACGCTGATTGTCGTCGTAGCTTGTCCAGCGTGCAATTTCGTCGCCGGTACGATGACAACCTTCGCAATAGCCCTGTGCATCGAGGTAACAGATACCGATGCACGGACTCAGAATGGGCGGATTCGGATGGTTCATGTTTGTAAAAATTCTTGATTGCAGATGACAAAACGCCGCGGCAGGCCGCGGCGTTTCTGTCTGCACTTTTTATCCCGAGTTGCGGAGATAAAAAGCCTGGAACAACCGCGTGGCTACTATTTCACATCGAGCAATTTGATCTCGAATACCAGCGCTTCGTTTGGTCCGATACGCGGCGGCTGGCCACGCTCTCCATACGCATCTTCCGGTGGTACAAACACTTGCCAATGATCGCCGATCTTCATCTTTGGCAATACTTCCTGCCAGCCCTTGATGACCGAATCGACCTTGACATGCACCGGCTCGCCACGCGCGAACGAGCTGTCGAATTCCAGGCCGCTGGCGAGCGAACCGCGGTAGTGCACTGTCACTTCGCTAGTCGAGGTGGGGCTCTTGCCACTGCCGTCTTCGATCACGCGATATTGCACGCCGCTGGGCAACGCAACGATGCCTTTCTTGTTGCGATTATCCGACATGAACTTGGCGCTGGCCGCCTTGTTGGTGGACGCGGCCTTGTCGAACTCGGACTTGGCTTCGGTCATCATTTTTTGCTGCATGCGACCGAGCACATCACGCATGGTGGCTTCCGGCACCGTCGGCGGACGCTTGGCGTAGCCGTCCTGCAACGCCTTGATCACGGTATTGATGTCGATATCCATCTTGCGTTCGACAAAATCGTTGCCAATCTGGAAACCGATCGCATACGAAAGATTGTTCTTGTCAGCCGCCGTCAGCGGTGCCGGCGCACTGGCTGCGGGCGCAGTAGCCGGGGCCGATCCGCTTTGCGCAAAAGCGATGCTTGTTGCCAATAACGTCGCCGTGGCGAGAGTCCAACGCAATATCATGCTACCTCCAGACTGTGGATAATTTCGAGAAAATGTCATGCAATGGAATGTGGGAATTCCAGCATTCAGCGCGTCATTCTATCTGAGCGCATGCGCTTGAGCCACTATTACCGCGCGTGTAATTCTGCTTCGAGCTGCGATGCCCGGAAAAGGTTTCCCGAACGCGTTCAAGCCTAACCATGTGTAGCTGAACTGAGCCTGCTATCATCCGCGCCCTTCGCTATCGGGATCGTCAGCGCGCCGCTGCCGCACCCTCATGAGGAATACGCCATGGCTTACCGTAATTTGCTGATCGAGGATACCGCGGCCATTCGCCGCATCACGATCAATCGCGCCGACAAATTGAACGCACTGAATCGCGACACCATCGACGAATTGCATGGCGCATTTCGTGCCGCGCAAGCAGACAGTCAAGTCCGTGTGATCGTGCTCGCAGGAAGTGGCGACAAGGCGTTTGTCGCCGGCGCCGATATCAGCGAACTGACGCAGATGAATGCACTGCAGGCGCAGGCGTTCTCGCGCGCCGGCCAGCAGATGATGCTGCTCGTCGAACGCCTCGGCAAACCGGTGATTGCGCGCATCCAGGGATTCGCGCTCGGGGGCGGCATGGAATTGGCAATGTCGTGCCACCTGCGCATCGCCAGCGAGAACGCAAAATTCGGCCAGCCCGAAATCAATCTCGGTGTCATTCCGGGTTTTGGCGGGACACAGCGATTATTGCGTCTGGCCGGCCGTGGCGCAGCTTTGGAGATGTGCCTGCTCGGTCAGAATATCGACGCGCAGCGCGCGCACACGCTTGGTGTAATTACCCGCGTCGTTGCGCCGGAAAAGCTCGACGAAGAAATCGACTCGATCGCCACGCAACTCGCGCATGCCGCGCCACATGCATTGTCGAGAATTCTCGATGCGGTATTGCTTGGCGGTGAAATCAGCATCGATCAGGGACTCGAATTCGAAAGCCAGGCGTTCGGATTGTGTTTTTCCACAGCGGATATGCACGAAGGCACGCAGGCTTTTCTGGAGCGCCGCAAGCCGGTATTTCAAGGTAAGTAAACGCGACCACGGCCGCAAAGCGCGGTATCAAGGCAGTCGGTATCAGAGCGGGATGACGTCCTGGAATTTGGTGTAGTCCATGTGCGTGATGCCGTCGCCGTTGTCGGTCGCGATATCGGCGTAACGATGCGACCAGCGAATCTGCGCATGGTTGTAATTCATGCGCGCGCGCATCGGCTGCACCGTGGTTTCGTCGGTGCCTTCGATGATCAGGATCAGGTCTGCGTCCATCTCCTCGAGCGATTCCGCGGTCATGCCGTATAGCGGACTGCGTTCATCGATTACGTGCATGAGATTCCATCCGAGCGAAAAAATCGGATGGTGATCGCGTATCAATTCGAGATCGTGCAGGCGGCGCATCGTCATGCCTTCTGCCGACAATTCCCTGCGCACCATACGTAAGCGCGCGGTGGCTTCGGAAATCACATTCTGCCGTGCGTTGGCGGCACGGATAGTCAACGTTGGCTTGCCCTCGACCGGACCGATTACCGGATGATGGGTGAACATGATCTTGGCGCGCGGTCGCGAGAAGCGTGCGAACACCAAGCCAGTAACCACCGCAATGCTCATCATGCCAACAAAAATTTCCGCCGTCGCAAGCATGTGCCCATACAACGATTGCGGATGCATATCGCCATAGCCGACCGTTGCGAGCGTTTCCACGCTAAAGAAAAACGCACCCCAAAAACCGGCCGGCGCCTGGTTTGCGATGGGCTGTTCGCCCAAGCCGTAAAGCAACGCGAAAACCGCATTCAACGCGAGGAACAGCACCGCGACCAAGCCAAAAAATGCCGGCCAGCGCAAGGTCAGGCATTCATGAAAAAAAATCTGACCAGAAATAGCGCGGGCGACCGTACGTGACGATGGTGCGATTACCCAAGCGCACACGTTGCGACTTGTCGCGACGCCGCGGTGGCGCGGTGTTTTTCGGGTGCTGCGTGGTATCGGGCTGCAAGGTCGGATCGATATCAGTGGTGCGAACCGCGATATTTCTTTTCGCCCGCCGTCACTGCCAGCGTGAGGCGATTTTCCGGCGGCGCGAGCGGGCACGTCGCGTATGGCGTGAACGCGCACGGCGGGTTATACGCCTTGTTGAAATCGATCACGATCTTGCCGTCCTTCGGCATCTCGGCGTAGAGGAAACGCGCCGAACTGTAGGTCTCCTTGCCGCTGGTGCGATCAGCGATGATGAACCACAGCTCCTTGGCATCGGGTTCTTCAAGCACCGGCAGCAATTCGTAGCTGTGCCCATCGCGCTCGAACACCGCCTTGCCCGGTACCTGCATCGTGTCTACGGTGCCGATCACGCTCGGAATTTCAAGTTGATGCGGCGGATCGAATGCGATCCATTTTGCCTCGACGCGCCACTTCGGATCGGTCGGAAAATTATCCAGACCGACAAAATGCGTACGCGTTTCGGCCTCGGTGTCTTTCACGCGCAGGCCTTTGCGGCCGGAACGGTCAGTCAGGTAAAAACTGACATTGCCGAACGATATTGTCGTCGCTTTTTCATGCGCGTCGTCAAGCAGTTCCGCACTCGTTGCGGCCTTGCCGTCGATCTGCGCGTTTGCTGCCGCGTTCAGTGTGATCGTCGCCTTCCCGTCTTTCAAGACGATCTTGCCGAGATGCGCCGGCCCCTTGGTCAACACGACATCGTTGTCCTTGGCGCTGCCAACGCTGTTGCTGCCGTCCTTGAGCCATGGCAAGCCGATCAGCGACAGCCAGCCATTCGGCGCCTGCAATCGTTGCAGGCGTTGCGCACGCCAGGTATCGATCTGCTTCGAGTAGTCGCCATCGAGACCGGCGGAAGTCACGCCGACACCGGCAAAAAGTACGCTGAACAACAGACTCAATTTCAACATTTTCTTTTCTCTCGTTGAGGATTAACGACCACGCAAAAACAGACGGTCGAGTTCGGCTATCGACAATTGCACCCAAGTCGGTCTGCCGTGATTGCATTGACCCGAGCGTTCGGTGACTTCCATCTCGCGCAGTAAAGCGTTCATTTCGGGCAAATTCAAGCGCCGGTTGGCACGCACCGAACCATGACACGCCATCGTCGAGATGACTTCGTTTTGCACTTCTTCAAGTCGTCGCGAACTGCCGTGGGTGATCAGATCCGCAATCACATCGCGCACCAGACTGCCGACATCGGCACCTTCGAGCAACACCGGATAACGCCTTATCACGAGGCTTTGCGGGCCGCTGCGACGGATCTCGAAACCGAGCTCGACAAACCGTTCGGCCTGTTCCTCGACGCACGCGGCCTCGCGCTCACTCACGGCGAGTGTCAACGGCACCAGCAGGATTTGCGCGCGAATGCCGTCGTTCTCACGCGCAGCTTTCAGCTTTTCATAGGTGATGCGCTCGTGTGCCGCGTGCATGTCCACCACGATGAGCCCAGCCGCATTCTGTGCGAGCACATAAATGCCGTGAAGTTGCGCCACGGCAAAACCCAATGGCGGGATGCTGCCATCGCCTTCGTCCATGACGTATGAAGAATGCTGCATTGTGGATATTTGCGCATAATCCACTATGGCACTATTTTGCTGGATGCCGGCAAGCAGCGCATATTCCGCCAATGGTTCGCGCACGCCAAGTGCGAGCGGCGATTGTGTACGCCAGTCCAGACGCTGCGCCGACCACGCGGTGCTTGTTGATGCTGGCGCCCCATTGCTCGGCGCAAAACTCGAAGGTGCCGCCGCCAGCCCGGTCGGTGCCGAGGACACCGAACCCGCGCGAGTTTCAGCCAACGCCGCATGCAACGTGCGATAAAGAAAATCGTGTATCAGTCGGCTTTCGCGGAAACGCACCTCGCTCTTGGCCGGATGCACGTTGACATCCACCATGGTCGGATCGAGTTCGAGGTACAACACAAACGCCGCGTGGCGACCGTGATACAAAACATCGGCGTAGGCCTGACGCACCGCATGCGCGAGCACACGATCACGCACCAGACGGCCGTTGACATAAAAAAACTGCTGATCGGCCTGGCTACGCGAAGCCGTGGGCAAACCCACCCAGCCGGACAAACGCAGACCGGCCGCGGCATGATCGAGATGCAAACTCTGGCCGATGAAAATATCGCCGCAGACTTCACCGACCCGCTGCAACGCACTGCTTTCGTCGGTGGTCGACCGCAGTAATCGCACCGGCTTGCCGTTGTGACTCAGGCGAAATTCTATATCCATGCGCGCCAATGCCATGGATTTGACGAGTTCATCGATATGGCCGAACTCGGTGCGCTCCGCGCGCAGGAATTTGCGACGTGCCGGCACGTTGTAAAACAGATCGCGTACTTCGATCGTGGTGCCGACCGGATGCAGCGCCGGTTGCTGGGTCTGATTGCGCCCTCCTTCGATTTCGAGGCGCCAGCCTGCGTCCTGCGCGGCGGGCCGCGAACTCATCGCAAAGCGCGCAACGGACGCAATGCTCGGCAACGCTTCGCCGCGAAAACCCAGCGTCAATACCTGCTCCAGATCATCGAGCGAACCGATCTTGCTGGTCGCGTGCGAACTCACCGCCAATGGCAGTTCATCGACTGCGATGCCGCTGCCGTTGTCACGCACGCGAATCAGCCGCGCGCCGCCATCCTCGATCTCGATTTCGATGCGCGTGGCGCCAGCATCAACACTATTTTCGACCAGTTCCTTGACGACTGATGCCGGGCGTTCAATGACTTCACCAGCAGCGATCTGGTTGATGAGTTCGGGAGAAAGTTGCCGAATACGGGACATGCGAATGCTCGGTTGCAAGCGTGACATGATAGCCGATGCTTGCGCGGCACGAGTGCGAAAGTGGGATCACGATAAGAAGGCAGAATTGGAGCGGCGCTACAAGGCTTGTCGACCGAGGAGGCGCGATTACTCGGTTACTGCGGTCATGCTATCGCTGCGCACGGCGATATGCTGGCCGTTCGTTTTGTCGCGTGACGCATTGGCGGCAAACAACGTGCCAGGCGGCGGAGTTGCGCGGAAATAATCACGCACACCATCGAGGATGGCGCTCGCCAGTTTTTCGCGCTCGCCCGGCGAATTCAGGCGTTTTTCTTCGCTGGGATTGCTGATAAACGCCGTCTCGACCAAGATCGAAGGAACATCTGGCGAGCGTAATACGACGAAGTTCGCACGCTCAATGTAACCGCGATGCGTGGTGCCGATTTTGCTCAGCGCGCGCAACACGTTTTCCGCGATATTGCTGCTGGCCTCGAGCGTTGCGCCCTGCTGCAAATCGAGCAATACCGCTGCCAGAGTTTGATCCTTGTTGTCCATCGAAACGCCGCCGACCAGGTCGGAACGATTTTCGCGATCCGCCAGCCAGCGCGCCGCCTGATTGGTTGCACCGCGCGAGGACAAAACCCATACCGACGAACCGTGCGCATCGCTCGAAGAAAATGCATCCGCATGCACCGATACAAAGAGGTCGGCCTTGGCCTCGCGCGCCTTTTTGTAGCGATCTTCGAGGGCGACAAAATAATCGCCGTCACGCGTCAGCACGGCACTCATGCCGGGTTGTTTGTCGATCATCTGCTTGAGTTCGCGCGCGACCGACAGGGTGATGTTTTTTTCATGCGAGCCGGAAGCACCGATCGCACCCGGATCTTCGCCGCCGTGACCGGGATCAATCATCACGACGACATTGCGCGTCTTGCCGCTGTTGGACTGCGCGACACTTTTGATCACCGCGCGTGCGGTTTTTTCTTTCGGATACAGATCGACGACGAGGCGATAACCGAGGTTATCCGAGGGCGGCAACAGAAAACTTTTCGGTAACGCGGCGCCAGCGAGATCGAACACCACACGCACATCACCTTTGCCTTGCTTGCCGGTACGAACCGACTTCATCAGACCCTTGCCGTTGACGATACCCAGACTATCGGCAGCCACACTGCCACGGATGTCGAGCACAATGCGATCCGGATTGGCGATCTGAAACAGCCGATAATCAAGCGGACCGCTGACGTCAAAAACAGCGCGTGTGTAATCCGGGCTGGCCCAGACACGGACGGCGGAGATTTCAGCGGCGGACACGGCAACACTTGCGGAAAGCAATCCGCTCACCATCAGCACCACACTACCGATTTGTCGCCATATCGCCTTCATGACTCGCATTAAACGCAAATCGGGTGGCGATTTCAAGCACTTTTTCCATAAAAATCTGGAAGCTAGGCGAGCTTTCTCATACTTGGTACAGGAACATGCTTCAAGTTACGGAATAATCGGCATTGAAAGCAGATCATTCGTGATCTGAAAATCCATCGCGACATTGCTCAAAATGCGGCGTCCTGCATCCAGGATTTTCCCATTGCCGTGGATGTATCAACGACCAGATTACGTCGCAATCCGGCGTGGCTCAATCGTATCTGCAAATCCGCTGGCGGCAACGCGTGGCCGGCGCGCTCTGGCCATTCGACCAGCAGCAATGCATCGGGCGTAACCAAATCAGCCAGACCCAACCATTCCAGTTCCCCGGGATCAGCAATGCGGTACAGGTCCAGATGATGGATGCTTAGAGTGGCGCTGCGATAGGATTCGATCAGGCTGTAGGTTGGGCTCTTGATGCGCTCTGCGACGCCAAACGCCTTGATCATGGCGCGCGCGAAGGTGGTTTTTCCGGCGCCGAGATCGCCGATCAGATAAATCAGGCCACCCTGCTTTATCGCCGCACCAAACCGTTGCGCGAGTGATACCAGCGCCGCCTCGTCGAGATTGTTCAAGCGGACTATATTACGGTCATCCATTCCTCATAATCCCATTCGCCAACAAACGCAGCTGCGGAAAAAGATCGCTGGCGATCAGACCGCGCTGACCTTGCAATGCGGCGGCGTCACCGGCCAGCGCATGCAAAGCGACACCGAGTTGCGCCGCCGGCCACGCGGGAATACCTTGCGCGAGTAACGCCGCGATCACACCGGTCAACACATCGCCCATGCCGGCCACCGCCATGCCTGGATTGCCCCACGGACATACGCGCACCTGGCCATCCGGCGCACAAATCAAGGAACCAGCGCCCTTGAGCACGATCACCGCATTGAATTTTTTTGCGAGTTTGCGTGCGGCAGAAAAACGGTCGCCCTGGATTTCGGTCGTGGTGCACTCAAGCAAGCGCGCGGCCTCGGTCGGATGTGGCGTGAGCACGGTTGGCGTAGAAAATTGTCTGGGTTGCAGCGCGAGCATGTTCAGCGCATCGGCATCGACGACTTGCGACTTGCCGGCATCGAGCGCGGTATGCCACAAGGCATGGCCCCATGCGCGTTGGCCAAGCCCCGGACCCAGGGCCAGCGTATTGATGCGAGGCAGCAAATGTTCCAGCGCCTGCGCATCCTCGATGCCCTGTGCCATGAGCTCGGGACGCGCCGCGTTTAGCGCCGACACATGGCTGCCACGCGTCGCCACACTGACCAGACCCGCTCCGCAACGCAACGCCGCTTCGGCCGCTAATCTGATGGCTCCTGCCATGCCGTGATCGCCGCCGATCGCCAGTACATGTCCGAACGATCCTTTGTGCACGTTTTTCTTGCGCGGTACGAGCCATGCAGCAAGCTCATGCATATCCAGCAAACATGCATCCGGGGTTTCGTTTGCATATGCAGTTGCGAGAGTACCCAGCGTTTCCAGCAACAATTCACCGCGATAGTCCAGCGCATCGCCGGTAAATAATCCACGCTTGTGTGCAATGAAGCTGAGCGTGACATCGGCTTGCACAGCACCTCCTTCCGCGCCGCCGGTATCGGCATTCACGCCGGAGGGAATATCCAGCGAGAACACCGGGCGGTCGGAGGCATTGAGCTGCGTGATAAGTGCCGCGACGATTCCGCTTGGTGGACGCGTCAGACCGGTGCCGAACAACGCATCGACAAACACATCGGCGGGCGGCAGCAGCGTATTTTCATGGGTTGAAATAATAGTGCCGCCGACATCGCGAAACGCCGCACAAGCGTGCGCCGCATCGCTGGCACTTTGCGGGGAACCGAACGCGAGTACGTCGACTTGCAAACCCGCCTGCTGCGCCAACGATGCCAGCAGATAACCGTCGCCGCCATTGTTACCGCTACCGCACAGTACGACGATGCTGCGCAGCATAGGCCAGCGCTTTAGCAGAAGGGAGAATGCCGCAACGGCTGCACGTTGCATCAACGCGTAACCCGCAACGGATTCCTGTGCGATCACGCGCTGATCGATACGGCGCACTTGCGCAACGGTGTAGAGGTCGTGACTGATCATTCAACGATTATACTAAGCATTGCCATGATCGCAGCGACCATACCATCACCTGACCGCGACTCTGCCGAACTGGTCGACCAGATCAGGCGCTGGGGCATGGAACTCGGCTTCCAGCAGATCGGCATCACCGGCATCGATTTGCAGGAAGATGCCGCGCACTTGGATGCGTGGCTGCAGGCCGGACATCACGGCAAAATGGATTACATGCAACGGCACGGCAGCAAACGCAGTCATCCCGCCGAATTGCAGCCGGGCACGTTGCGCGTCATCTCGGTGCGCATGGATTACGATCCGCCGAATGCACGCAACGCGTGGGAAGTGCTCGAAGATGCGCAGCTTGGGTATGTCTCGCGCTACGCACTCGGGCGCGATTATCACAAGGTATTGCGTGGTCGTCTGCAGCAACTCGCGGATCGCATCGCAGCGGCGATCGGGCCATTCGGCTATCGCGCGTTTGTCGACTCGGCACCGGTAATGGAAAAAGCACTGGCACGAAATGCCGGACTCGGCTGGATCGGCAAGCACAGCAACCTGCTCAATCGTCACGCCGGTTCGTGGTTTTTTCTCGGCGAACTCTACACCGACCTGCCGTTGCCAATCGATCAGCCGACCACCTCGCATTGCGGCACCTGCACGCGTTGCATCGACGTCTGCCCTACTCAGGCGATCATCGGCCCCTATCGTGTGGATGCGCGGCGCTGCATATCTTACTTGACGATCGAACTGCGCACAGCAATCCCGGAAGCGTTGCGGCCGTTGTTGGGCAATCGCATTTACGGCTGCGATGACTGCCAATTGGTCTGCCCTTGGAATAAATATGCCCGCAAAACTACCTTGCCCGATTTCGCGCCACGCAACGGCCTCGATAGCGCGCAATTGATCGAGTTGTTCGCGTGGAGCGAGGACGAATTTCTCAAACGCACCGAAGGTTCGCCGATCCGCCGCATCGGTTACGAATGCTGGCTGCGGAATATTGCGGTGGCGCTGGGCAACGCTCCGGCCAGCGAATCGACGAGATTCGCCCTGCAAGAACGCGTCGAACATTCTTCCGAACTCGTGCGCGAACACGTGCGTTGGGCGCTAACGGAACAGGCGTGAAAAATTTCGATATTACCATTTGCGTGACCTGCCACTCCGCCAGGTAGTTGGCGTCTCTTATTTACAACATGAACCCGAAATTATCGAATGCGGCGTTGCGAAACATGCCTCCCACGACTCCATATTCAGTGTTTTTGGCAAAAAAAACCCTCGGCGCATAGCGACCGAGGGTGAGATTTGTAAAGCCTATCGCCTAAACGTGCGCCCTGCGCCACTGGCACAACGGCTGGACGTTGCGAAAAACCCAATGGACAGTCGTAATATTGCCACAACGTTTGCAGAAAAGCTACTGCGGAAATAAAAACCAGATCAACACGCCTCGTGTCCTGACCCGCTAAATCAGAATATTATCGATCAGACGCGTGGTACCGAGTCTGGCCGCAGTCAAACCCACCAACCCCGTATTTTGTCCGACGGCAGGCTGCGCCAAGTCGCTACTGTCGCGCAACACCACATAGTCGGGTTGCAGGCCCGCTTCCTCAAGCAAACGACGCGCCTCCGCTTCGATCTTCTCGAAATCGGCAATTCCGGCGCGCACATTTTCAGCCATGCCGATCAAACTCCGATGAATCACCGCCGCAGTTTCACGCTGCGCATCGCTGAGGTATTGATTACGCGAACTGCGCGCGAGCCCATTCAGTTCGCGCAAGGTCGGGCCGGCGATGATCTCGATGGGCAAACCCAGATCACGGGTGAGCCGGCGAATCACCAGCAGTTGCTGATAATCCTTCTGTCCGAACACCGCGACATCCGGCGTGACCAGATTGAACAACTTCGTCACGACCGTGGCCACCCCAACAAAATGACCCGGTCGGCACGCACCTTCGAGGATATCGCCGAGCTGAGGCACTTCGACACGCACGCCGTGTTCGGCACCGTAGGGATAGATTTCGTCCATGATTGGCGCAAACAAGACATCACACGAATGTTGCTTGAGCCCGAGTTGATCCTGCGCGAGACTACGTGGATAACGATTGAAATCCTCGTTCGGCCCGAACTGGGTCGGATTAACGAAGACACTCGCGATGACCACATCGGCGTGCCGTCGCGCGATCGTGATCAGCGAGTAATGGCCCTGATGCAAGTTGCCCATGGTCGGCACGAGTGCGATGCGCTGGCCGCGTTTGCGCTGTTCGGCCACGTATTTGCACAGCTCGCCTGCTTGCGAAAAAATTTGCATCTCGTGGTCTCTAGAAAGAATGTTCGCTGGCGGGAAACTCACTGGTTTGCACCGCTTTTGCGTAGGCCTTGAGTGCAGTTTCGATCGAGCCATTCTGCAGCAAAAAATCCTTGCTGAAACGCGGACGCTTGCCCGGAGTGATGCCCAACATGTCGTACAACACCAGGATTTGCCCATCGCAGTGGACGCCTGCGCCGATGCCGATCACCGGGATGCGCAAAGTATCGGTGATGCGTTTTGCCAACGCTGCGGGCACGCATTCCAGTACCAGCAGATCGGCACCCGCCTGCTCGACCGCGACGGCGTCGGCGAGCAAACGTTCGGCCTCCGACTTGCCTTTGCCTTGCACACGATAACCACCGAGTTTGTGCACGGACTGCGGTGTCAAACCCAGATGCGCACAGACCGGAATCTCGCGCTCATCGAGATAACGGATAACCTCAAGCACATGTCCTGCGCCCTCGAGCTTGACCATCGCGGCGCCGCCTTGCGCGAGCAAACGCGCCGAGCTGATCGCAGCGGCATCCGGATTGCGGTAACTCATGAACGGCAGATCGGCGACCAGCAATGCCACATGCAAACCACGCGCAACAGCGGCGGTGTGATACACCATTTCTTCGATCGTCACCGGAAGCGTGCTCGGTTGACCCTGGACCACCATGCCCAGCGAATCGCCGACCAGCGCGATATCGATACCGGCGATGTCCAACTGCGTTGCGAAGCTCGCGTCATACGCAGTGAGCGCGACGATCTTTTCGCCACGCGACTTCATGCCTTGCAAATGCGGCACAGTAACTGACGTACGCACAGACACGGACTTGGCATTTCCGTACATCTTCAACTCCACTCAATTGTTTTAACCGGATACGAAGATTTGAAAAAGTTTACGCAGCATCATAGCGAGCGCCATCGGCGAATGAGATCCACGCTTACATCAGAAACTCATCGAGGTTCCTACGCGGCAATCAACGTTTCCCAGCACGTGGCATCCCTGCACATCCACCAAACGGCACAACTCCTCGACCGTGCCGTATTCCGAGATTCGCATAGTGGGGGCGAGCTCGGCCAACGGCAATAGCACAAAGGCGCGTTCGTGCATGCGCGGGTGCGGCAACTGCAGACCGGGTTCGACCATCGCGCAATCGGCGTAACTCAACAAATCCAGATCGATGATACGCGGCGCCCAGCGTTGCTCGCTGCGCTTTCGTCCGAGTTCATTTTCAATCGCAAGCAGATTATCCAGCAAAATATGCGGCGCAAGTGTGGTTTGGACTTCGGCCACGGCATTGACGAAATCTGGCTGAGCGGTTTCACCCCAGGGCGGCGTGCGGTAGAAACGGGAGCTGCGCAGCACGCGTGACTGCGGCAGGTGCCCAAGCGCCAGCAGGGCTCGCTGCAACTGGATTTCCGGCCCGGACAAATTGCTGCCGAGACCGATGTAAGCGATTTGCATCGTTATTGTCGCGGTCGACCGTTTACTCGTTGTCCGCGCTGGAGGGCGTGGCAGCCCCATCGGCAATGGCCGGACGTTTAGCACGTCGGCGACGTGGACGTTTCTTCTTCGGGCCGTCTTCCATTGTGATTGCCAGTGGCGGCGCGGCCAGCGAATTGACACCAAGCCGCTCTGCAAGCTCGTGCTCAGGCAACGCCAGTGCATCGGTCCACCACTGCGCGAGCTCTTTGATCTGCGGCGACTCAACCGCACGCAACACCAGAAAATCATACGCGGCACGAAAACGCGGATGTGTCAGCAAACGAAATACCCGCTTGCGCGAACGTTGTTCAAAACGCGGTTGCAACGCCCAGATTTCCTGCACAGTAATGCTGAAGCGACGCGGAATTGCCACTCGTGCGACCTGTTCTGAAATCACACGATCAGACGCATTTTGCCATGCAACGCCGGGGTCAGTGCCTGCCGTCACCGCGCGCTGCGCCATCGCTCGTACCGCGCCCCAAAGCAACGTCGCGAACAGGAAAGCCGGGGTGACCGACTTGCCTTCACGCACGCGTGCGTCGGTATTTTTCAGTGCGCCCTCGATCAGGTTGCGCAAGTGGTCTTCGCCGGATCGAACCAGACTTTTTGCGGTGAGCGGGAAAATTTCCTGCAGCAATCCGGTTTCATCGAGGCGGCGAAAACTGGCGAGTCCATGGCCGGCCAGAAACAGCTTGAGTGTTTCATCGAACAGTCGCGCGGGCGGTGCTTCTGCAAGCAAAGCGCCGAGTGTCGCGAATGGCGCTTGCGCGTCCGGCGCGATCGTGAATCCGAGTTTCGCCGACAATCGCACCGCACGCAGCATGCGCACAGGATCCTCGCGATAACGCTGATCCGGGTCGCCGATCAGGCGCAACTCGCGGCGCGTCAAATCCTCATAACCGCCGGTGTAATCGCGCACGCTGAAATCGGCAATGTCGTAATACAGCGCGTTGACGGTGAAATCGCGACGGATCGCATCCTCATCGATACCGCCATAGACATTGTCGCGAATCAGTCGGCCATCGACGATGTGCCGGTCGCCGGTGCCATCGTCGCTGAGACCGCGGAACGTCGCAACTTCGATCACCTCCGGGCCGAACATGACGTGCGCGAGACGGAAGCGCCGGCCGATCAGGCGACAATTGCGGAACAACGATTTAACCTGCTCCGGGGTAGCGTCCGTGGCGATATCAAAATCTTTGGGATGCCCGTCCAGCAACAAATCGCGCACCGCACCGCCGACCAGAAATGCTTGATATCCGGCTTCATTCAAACGATACAAAACCCGCAGCGCACCGCTGGAAATATTCTTGCGCGAGATGTTGTGTTTTTCGCGCGGAATGATGCGCAGGTTGAGGTTCAAACTTGGGGTCGCGGATTTTTTTTGTTTCGTCGCGGCGCGCTTCACGCTCGCACCAGGCAGCACCTCGCGCTGACGTGGTCCGCGGCGGAAAATATCTGTCAGGAAATTCAAAACCACGTAGTGTCTCCTGACAGTGTGTGGTGACTCGGTTGCCCCGGCAACGGATGTTCCCGTTACCTCTTTTTTGACTCGCGATACGCTTGCGTCGCGATCATGCGGGAAGAAACTCGGTGGATTTTCTTCGGTTCCAGTTTATACTAGTCGGCACTTGGATTTCCCCAATCCATGCTCCCTTCGTCTAGTGGCCTAGGACACTGCCCTCTCAAGGCGGTAACACGAGTTCGAGTCTCGTAGGGAGCACCATTCTTATTTGCTATCTTTCCTACCACCCCATCATGGAACCAGCGACATGCCCTTCGTCGTGACGGAAAGCTGTATCAAGTGCAAGTACACCGACTGCGTTGAAGTGTGTCCGGTCGACTGTTTCCATGAAGGCCCCAACTTCCTGGTCATCGATCCAGAGGAATGCATCGATTGCACCTTGTGCGAACCGGAATGCCCGGTTAATGCGATCTATCCCGAAGACGATGTGCCGGCGGGACAAGAGGCATTTATCCAGCTCAACGCCGAACTCGCCAAGGCCTGGCCGGTATTGACAGTACGCAAGGATGCACCAGTGGATGCCAAGGAATGGGAAGGCAAGCCGGACAAACTGTCACTGCTCGAACGTTGATTTGAATTACCAAGGTCAGAGCGAAATTCTAATCGAGACGTCCACTGACCCTCGTGTCGATCGGCTCTCACTCTTAAATCCTTTCGTTTGATCGACGCGAGAAAGCACACTCCGAGTTGACAAGACCGGAATCAGCGCATCAGAAAGCAAACTGCGAGAAAACGTCTCGCAGTTGCTATACCGTCAAACCAGAAGCGTGGTTACGACAGACGCTCGCGCAAAACGTCCAGCACTTGCTTGACCGCGCTTGGATCGCCTGACGCATTGACATTGGCGGCATTGCCATCGGCATCGACCTGAATGTTCACACGATTGACGCTGACAGCCTGCTTGCCACCAATGATGCGCTTGAAGAAGCCCGGCTTCGGCCCTGCCGCGACAGTGACATCTACTGCATAACTATGCGTTGTTTCATCGCGGTTAACGATGCTGCCAACCTTGCCACGCTCGAGCGCCAATCCGACCCGCTGCCAGGCGTTCGCGACCGAGTCAGCAATGCGTACGCCATTGCCTTGAGCGGCTGCGGTGACGCCGCTTGCCGGCGGCGAGCCAACAGCGCCGGTCGATACGCTGGATCTGCCAGCGCCGGCACCCGCCGGTGGCACGATCAGTTCACCGGCCGTGTTTGGCGTATCCAGATCCGGCGGCACATCCAGCGGACGGGCTTCAACGGCTTTGTCGTAATCGGTGTGGGTGCGGAACATGCCACAACCGCTCAGCAGCAGCGCGGTCATGCCGCCGAGCAAGAAATAACGCAGAAATTTTTCAAAGTTCACGGATCTGGGACTTCCTGATTGGGAAAAGGACGCACATCGCGCCGGTTAATTTTAAGCCGCGCTGCTGTGCCGCGGCTGAACCTCAGCAGGGAAAAGATTTCTGACTACTTCGGCAGCATGCGTATGATGTTCAACACTCAGACTGGTCAATGGCAGGCGCAAATGTGCAGAACAAATATTCAGCACACTCAAACACCATTTCACCGGAATCGGATTGGGTTCGACCGCCAGCACATCATACAGGGATAGCAGGACGTCATTCAGTCCGCTCGCATCCTCTCGCTTTCCCGCAATGCATGTATCTACTAGACGCCGGAAATACTGCGGGGCAAGATTTGCAGCAACCGAAATCACGCCATGCGCTCCGCTCAGCATTGCGCGGACAAAGGTCGGATCATCGCCGCTCAGGATACTGAATTGCGGACTCTGCAACTCCAGCAATTGCTGCATGCGCCAAGCATCCGTATTCGCTTCCTTGATTGCAACGATCTGCGGATGGTTCGCGAGTTGGGCTACCGTTTCCGGCAACATATCGCAGGCGGTACGACCCGGCACGTTGTATAGAATTACCGGTAATCCGCCGTGCTCGGCCACTTGCTGATAGTGTTGCAACAACCCGTTCTGGGTGGGACGCACATAATACGGCGTGACTACCAACGCGGCATCGGCGCCCAGCGCCTTCGCGCGCTGGGTCAGCAATACGGTCTTGCGCGTGTTCGCCGTACCGGTGCCAGCGATGACAGGAATACGCCCGGCAACACGCTCGACCGCAAAGCGCAGAAGATCGGCATATTCGGCATCCTCTAGCGCATGTGCTTCGCCGGTCGAACCTGCAACGATCATGCCCTGCGTACCGCCGGCCAATTGGTAATCGACAAGCCGGCCGAATGCCTCCAGATCGAGGGCGCCGCTTGCTTGGAACGGCGTGACCAGCGCGCACATGCTTCCGATGAATTTCAAGACAGAATCCGGGGCTTCAGATGACGCGCGATGTTACTTGCGGGTCTTGGGCAT
>JAYVLO010000136.1:0-9143 GCA_043759455.1 Pseudolysobacter sp. | reverse complement strand
GCGCTGCTCGGCGGTCTGATCCTGAATCTGATGCCGTGCGTATTGCCGATCCTGTCGCTGAAAGCGATTTCCCTGCTCGAAGGCGGGGAAAGTCCGCAGGCTGCGCGTCGCCATGTGTTGTTTTATTCCGCCGGGGTACTGACCTCGTTTGCCGCCATCGGCTTTGTCGTGATCGGCCTGCGTGCCGCCGGACTCGCTTATGGCTGGGGATTCCAGCTGCAGCAACCGCTAGTCGTGGCGGTGCTGGTGTATGTGATGCTGGCGATTGGCCTGAGCTTGTCAGGTGTGGTCCAGTTCGGTATGAGCCTCTCCGGTGTCGGCCAGAATCTGACCGCTAAATCCGGCGCCAAAGGCGATTTTTTCACGGGCGTTTTGGCGTGCGTGGTGGCGAGTCCGTGCACCGCGCCGTTCATGGGCTCGGCACTGGCGTATGCGTTCGCCAGCCCGCCGCTGATTTCGTTATGCATTTTCCTCACCCTCGGACTGGGCCTGGCGTTGCCGTTCATCCTCATCGGTTTCGTACCCGCGCTCGGACGCTGGCTGCCGCGTCCGGGTGCATGGATGGAAACACTCAAGCAATTTTTTGCGTTTCCGATGTATCTCACCGCGGTATGGCTGGTCTGGGTACTCGGCAATCAACGCGGCATGGATGCGGTGGGTCTGGTGCTGATCGGCGCCGTGATGTTGGCGCTCGGCCTGTGGTGGTTCGAACGCAGCCGTTTTCGCCGGCTCGGCTGGCGCGCGCTGGCGTGGCTGGCCTTGCTTCTGGCGTTGCCGCCCTTGTACGCCATCGGCAGCCTGACCCGCGCGACCACGAGCGCGACACAGGTTCGCGAGGACGGCGCCGTTCCGTTCGATCCGGCGCGACTCGCGACGTTGCGCGCGCAGGGCACGCCGGTGCTGGTCGATATCGGGGCGGACTGGTGCACGACCTGCAAGGTCAACGAACATGTCGTGCTCGCAACGAACGATTTTCATGCTCTGCTCAAGCGCACCGGCACGGTCTTCATGGTCGGCGACTGGACCAATCCCGACACCGCCATCGAGGCTTTTCTTGCGCGATTCCATGCGGTCGGCGTGCCGCTGTATGTCATTTATCCCAAGGGCGATGGCGAGGGGCGCGTGTTGCCGACGGTACTCACCAGCGGCATCGTGCAGGATGCACTCGATCCACAGACCAAGTGACGATGTTCAACCGCACCAACCTGTTGATCTTGGTGATCGCTTTGCTCGGCGCCGGCCTCGGCTTGTTCGCCGGTCAGTGGTTCGATCGCCCCCACCATCCAACGCCGACCGTGCCCGATAGCGTGCAGGTATTGAAGATCGGCGATCAGCGCACCGAGCTGAGCCTGGTCGATAGCGCCGGCCATCCGCGACACCTCAGCGAATGGGATGGCAAGTTGCTGCTGATCAATTTCTGGGCGACGTGGTGTGGCCCGTGTCGCGAGGAAATGCCGCTGCTTGATCGAACCCGAGCACGTTTCGCCGCCAGAAATCTGGAAGTGCTCGGTATCGCCATCGACGATCACGATGCGGTCAGGGATTTTTTAAAAACCAGTTCCACGCAATATCCGATCCTGAATTCAAACGCGGATTCAGCTCAGAACGATCCATCGCTGTTGTTCGGCGACACCCGCAGCGTGCTGCCGTACAGCGTGCTGATCGCACCCGACGGGCGTTTGCTCGCGCAGCATGCCGGCAGTTTTTCGGAAGCCACGCTGCTCGCGTGGCTGGAACCGCATTTCACTCAGTAAATCCCTCGGCGCGGATTCAAGCGGTCAAACGTCGGCCAACTCCGTCGAAACTGGCAGCATCGTGCCTGTCATGCTGGACAAGTATCGCGAGGTCTTGCACACTTGCGCGTCCAGATCGGGCCTGTCGCCCGGCAGGCAAACCGCACGTGGCGAAGATTCTTGTTCTGCACGGCCCGAATCTGAATCTGCTCGGTAGTCGTGAGCCCGACGTGTATGGGCGCAAGACGCTGGCGGATATCAATGCCGAGCTCGCCGAGCGCGCCCAGTCCGCTGGACACGAGCTGGCGTGGTGCCAGGCAAATGCCGAACATCAGCTGATCGAGCGCGTGCATCAGGCACGCGACGAGCAGGTCGCGTTTATCCTGATCAATCCGGCCGGTTTCACGCACACCAGCATTGCGCTGCGTGATGCGCTGTTGGCGGTGGGGATCCCGTTCATCGAGCTGCACCTGTCCAACGTCCATGCGCGCGAAGCATTTCGCCATCATTCGTATTTTTCCGATATCGCGATCGGCGTGATCTGCGGTTTCGGCGCGGACAGCTACCGACTGGCACTGAGCGCCGCGATCCATCGACTCGAACCCGGTACTTGAATCCGCGGATTCGACGCTGCAAACCTTTCTCACTTTGTCATCAAGGATCCGCCTGTGGACCTGCGCAAGATAAAAAAACTGATCGATATTCTCGAAGAATCCAACCTCGCCGAACTTGAGATCAAGGAAGGCGAGGAAGTGGTACGCCTGAGTCGCTACCCGAAAGGCATGATGCCAATGGCCACGCAGGCGCCAATGGCGATGAGCACTCAGGTGCAGGTCGAGCCGGCGCGCAGCGCAAACCAGAACTCCGCGGAACCGGTCAACGCCGCAACCGCGTCAGAGAAAGCGCTGCCGGAAGGTCATGTATTGCGCTCGCCGATGGTCGGCATTTTTTACGCATCACCCAATCCGGGTGCAGAAACTTTCGTCAAGATCGGCCAGACGGTGAAAGTCGGCGATACGCTCGGCATCATCGAGGCGATGAAGATGTTCAACCAGATCGAGGCCGACAAGGCCGGCACGGTGCGTGCGGTTCTTGCCGACAGCGGCCAGCCGGTCGAATTCGACCAACCGCTGTTCGTGATCGAATAAGGCGCCGTCATGCTGGATAAAGTCGTCATCGCCAATCGCGGCGAAATCGCGCTGCGGGTTCTGCGCGCGTGCCACGCGCTCGGCATCCGTACGGTTGCGGTGCATTCCACGATCGATCGCAATCTCAAGCACGTCGGCATGGCCGACGAATCGGTCTGTATCGGCCCGGCCCCGGCCGGCGAAAGTTATCTCAACGTGCCGGCGATCATCGCCGCCGCCGAAGTAACCGACGCGCAGGCGATCCATCCGGGTTACGGTTTCCTGTCCGAGAACGCCGACTTCGCCGAGCGCGTCGAAAAATCCGGTTTCATCTTCATCGGACCGACGCCGCAGGTGATCCGCCTGATGGGCGACAAGGTCGAGGCGATCCGCGCGATGAAAACCGCCGGCGTGCCATGCGTGCCCGGTTCCGGTGGGCCGCTCGGCGACGATGCCACGGCGAACACCAAGATCGCGCGTGAAATCGGTTATCCGGTCATCATCAAGGCGTCCGGCGGTGGCGGCGGGCGCGGCATGCGTGTGGTGCATACCGAGGGTTCGCTGCACAACGCGATCGGCATGACTCGCGCCGAAGCCAAGGCGGCGTTCGGCAACGATCAGGTCTATATGGAAAAGTATCTGGAGAACCCGCGCCACGTGGAAATCCAGGTGCTGGCCGACGGCCAGGGCAACGCGATCCACCTCGGCGAGCGCGATTGCTCAATGCAGCGTCGCCACCAAAAAGTCATGGAAGAAGCGCCCGCGCCGGGCATCAGCGACAAACAACGGGCGGATATCGGCGCGGTATGTGTCGAGGCCTGCAAGCGCATCGGTTATCGCGGTGCGGGCACGTTTGAGTTCCTGTTCGAGGACGGGCATTTTTATTTCATCGAGATGAATACACGCATCCAGGTCGAGCATCCGGTCACCGAAATGATCACGGGCATCGATCTCGTGCGTGAACAACTGATGATCGCCGCCGGAGAAAAACTTTCGCTGCGCCAGGAAGACATCCTGCTCACCGGCCACGCGATCGAGTGCCGCATCAATGCCGAAGATCCGGAAACCTTCATGCCGAGTCCCGGCCTGATCAAGCGTTTCCTGAGCGCCGGGGGCCCCGGCGTGCGCGTCGATACGCATATCTACGACGGTTACCGCATCCCGCCCAACTATGATTCGATGATCGGCAAGCTGATCGTGCACGGCCGCGATCGCGAAACCGCGATCGCACGCATGCGCGTGGCGCTCGGCGAGATGGTGATCGAAGGCATCAAGACCAATATCCCGCTGCAGCAACGCATTATCGCTGATGGCGGTTTCCAGGGCGGCGGCCGCAATATCCACTACCTCGAAAAACACATCGTCGAGCAGCGCGAAAAAAATATCACGCTGGGGTGAGCCACTGCCGCGAACCGGTTTTTGCTCGTCATCCCAGCGCACGCGGGAATGACGGCTCTTTTGATCCTTCCCGTTTCCGCTTACATCATCAAAATCACAACCCATGCCCTGGCTCGAACTCTCACTCAATTTACGCGCGGAGCAGCAGCCCGAAATCGAAGCCGCGCTCGAAGACATCGGTGCACTTTCGATCACCTTGCTGGATGCCGAAGATCATCCCATCTTCGAACCCGGCGTCGGCGAAACCCCGCTGTGGCCAACCCTCGCGCTGACTGCGCTGTTCGAGGCGAATTGTGATCGTAACGGCTTGTTGCATGCGTTGACCGATCTGGTGCCGGAAATCGCACCGGATGAGATCAGCTTTCGCGATGTCGCCGACGAAGACTGGACGCGCGTCTGGATGGATCAATACCAGCCGATGCGCTTCGGCCAGCGATTGTGGATTTATCCGTGGAATATCGAGCCGACCGACGCCGGCGATGCGATCATCGTGCGGCTCGATCCGGGCCTCGCGTTCGGCACCGGCACGCACCCGACCACGGCGCTGTGCCTGGAATGGCTGGACGGTGCAAACCTCGCCGGCAAAACCGTGATCGATTACGGTTGCGGATCGGGCATTCTCGCGATCGCTGCGCTCAAGCTCGGCGCCGCGCGCGTGACTGGCGTCGACAATGATCCGCAAGCCTTGCTGGCGAGTCACGACAATGCCGAACGCAACGGTGTCGCCGATCGGCTCGATATTTTCCTGCCACAAGAGTCGCCGCCAAGCCGACACGATTTGCTGGTCGCGAATATCCTGGCCGGGCCGCTGTTCAAACTCGCGCCGCTGTTTGCAGAATCCATCCGCAGCGGCGGCGCATTTGCGCTGTCCGGCATTCTTGGCGGACAGCAGGACGAGTTGCTCGAACGTTATGCCGAATGGTTCAAAGAACTCGAAGTTCGCATCCGCGAGGATTGGGTTCTGCTCCACGGCGTGCGCAAGTGAAACGCAACTAGTCGAACGCGATCGCCGCCAGTCGCGTAAAATATACAGCCATGTACAGCCAGTGCCCCGACTGTTTTGCTTACACCCGCGTCGACGCCGCCACGCTCACGCAAGGTCGCGGCACGGTGCGTTGCTCGGGCTGCGGCAAACATTATTTTGCGCTGTCCTCGCTGAGCGACGACCTGCCGCCGCCGGCCGATACCGAGCGCACCCCGCTCGGCAAATTTCCTTCGCGTATCACGCCCATGGTTAACGCCGCGACGCCGCTGACCACGCGCGAGAGCGAGCCGATGTTTCTGCCGCGCCCTGCTCCGGCACCACTGCCGGGTTTCGCGCGACAACGCGCAGCCATCGGGCGACGCTGGCCATGGCTGCTCGGCAGCACGTTACTTGCGTTGAGTTTTGCAGCGCAGATCGCCTACGCCGAACGCGACTGGCTGCTTGACGATGCGCGGCTGCGACCGTGGCTTGATCAGTTCTGCGGTGTCGCCCACTGCGTATTGCCGCTGCGCAGCGACGCCACGCAACTGTCCTTGATCGCACGTGATATCCGGCCGCATTCGTCGGTGCCGAACGCGCTGATCATCTCGGCGACGCTGCGCAACGACGCCGAATTTGCGCAAGCGTTTCCGCACGTCGAAATCTCATTGTCCGACCTCGATGAACATCGCATCGCGATGCGCCGCTTTTCGGCACGCGACTATGTCAGCGACAGCAAGACCGTGCGCCGCGGACTGGCTGCCGGCAGCAGCATCGCGCTGGTATTCGAAGTCGCCGATCCGGGCAAGGATGCGGTCGCGTTCGAGTTCAAGTTTTACTGAGGACGGTTGCATGATTCCGCGTGCAAAGTCTTGGCTTCGCGAAAACGCCTCTGAAAATAGCAGCAGCGTGTACTCCCCGCCTGCGCCTGCGCCGGTGAGCGATGCCGATCTGGCCGTGATGCAGCGCGTCGATGCGCTGCATCTGGAGCACCCGTATGCCGGTGCGCCTATGCCGCGCGATGGGCTCGGGCGCGAAGGCGTCAAGGTCGGTCGCACGCAAGTGAGCACGCTGCTGCGGCGCATGCGCATCGCGGCGGTGTAGCGCAAGCCCAACATCCGTCGGCGCCATCCCGGACCCAAAATCTATCCTTAGCTGCTGCGCGGTTTGACAATCACGCGGCCCCATCACGTCGGGGTGATGGACATCACTGACATCCCGATGGCGAAAGGCGTTATCTACCTCGCCGCCGTGATCGATTGGGCCACACGTCGCGTCCTGGCGCAGCGCGTGTCGATCACGATGGCCGCAGATTTCTGCATCGCCGCGGTCGAAGAAGCCATCGCCCACACCGTGCGCGCGCGGGCCAGACGCCGATCTTGTCCGCGGAGAACACCGGGCAATCATTCGCGCGTGTCGACGCTGCTTTGCTTTCGGACGTGCGCGATCGCGCGATCATCGCAGGTAAGGTCTACTCGTTCGCGCGCGTGTCCGCCATCGCCAACGTGCGCATGACGGATTAGCCGTGCCGTGGAATCAAAGCCTGACTCGCAAGCGATGAAAAAGGCGGCGTCCCGCGCTACCTATTGGAATCCGTTGGCGAAGATATAGTCGTGCACGATCGTGCCGGTGGCCGGACTGCCAGTGAATAGCGCTTGATACTGGGTGTTGAGCAGCACCGAGACGGTGTTGTCGCTAAAGTTCGCCACGATCAGGTCGGGCTTGCCGTCGCCGTTGATGTCGGCGACCGTGACGGAGTAGGGCTTCGCTCCCGTGGCAAACGTCTGCTGAGCGGCAAAGCTCGACGTGGTGGCACCGGGCGCGGTGGTGTTGAGCAGCACCGAGACGGTAGCGTCGCGCTCGTTCGCCACGATCAGGTCGGGCTTGCCGTCGCCGTTGACATCGGCGGCCGTGACGGAAACGGGAGGCGCTCCCGTGGCGAACGTCTGCTGGGCGGCGAAGCTCGGCGTGGCGGCACCGGGCGCGGGGGTGTTGCGCAGAACCGAGACGTTGGCTCCGAAAAGGTTTGCCACGATCAGGTCGGGCTTGCCGTCGCCGTTGAGATCGGTGACGGTGACGAACGAGGGATACGACCCCGTGGCGAACGTCTGCTGGAGAGCAAAGCTCGGCGTGCTGGCGCCGGGCGCGGTGGTATTGCGCAGTACCGAGACGGTATTGTCGCTTTCGTTCGCCACGATCAGGTCGGGCTTGCCGTCGCCGTTGATATCAGCGGCAGTGACGGATTGGGGATTCACTCCCGTGGCGAACGTCTGCTGGGCGGCAAAGCTCGCCGTGGTGGCGCCGGGCGCGGTGGTGTTGAGCAGCACCGAGACCGTGCCGTCGGTTTCGTTCGCCACGATCAGGTCGGGCTTGCCGTCGCTATTGACATCGGCAAGGGTGACGGATCGGGGGCTCACTCCCGTGGCGAAGGTCTGCTGGGCGGCAAAGCTCGGCGTGGCGGCGCCGGGCATGGTGATGTTGAGCAGCACCGAGACCGTGCTGTCGCCGTCGTTCGCCACGATCAGGTCGGGCTTGCCGTCGCCATTGATATCGGCGGCAGTGACGGATTGGGCATACAACCCTGTGGCGAACGCTTGCTGGGCGGTAAAGCTCGGCGTGCCAGCGCCGGGCGCGGTGGTATTGAGCAGCACCGAAACGCTGTTGCTGACGTAGTTCGCCACGATCAGGTCGGGCGTGCCATCGCCGTTGATATCGGCAACGCTGACAGATACGGGACCGGTTCCCGTGGCAAAGGTCTGCGGGGCGGCGAAGCTCGGCGTGGTGGCGCCGGGCGCGGTGGTGTTGAGCAGCACCGAGACGGTGTTGTCGATGAAGTTGGTCACGATCAGGTCACGTTTGCCATCGCCGCTCATGTCGGTGACAGTGACAGAAAGGGGATGCGATCCCGTGGCGAAAATCTGCCGGCTGGCAAAGCTCGGCGTGGCAGCGCCGGGCGCAGTCGTGTTGAGCAGCACCGAGACGGTGTTGCTGCTGTAGTTCGTCACGATCAGGTCGGACTGGCCGTCGCCGTTGAGATCGGCCGCAGTAACGAATTGGGGCTTCGACCCTGTAGCGAAGGTCTGCTGAGTGGCAAAACTCGGCGTGGCGTCACCGGGCGCGGTAGTGTTAAGCAGTACCGAGACGGTGTTGCTAAAGTAGTTCGCCACGATCAGGTCGGGCTTGCCGTCGCCGTTGACGTTGGCGACGGTGACGGAAACTGGACCCGCTCCCGTAGCGAACGGCTGCTGGGCGGCGTAGCTCGGCGTGGGGGCGCCGGGCGCGGTGGTATTGAGCAGTACCGAGACGCTGTTGTCGCCAGCGTTCGCCACGATCAGGTCGGGCTTGCCATCGCCGTTGACATCGGCGACGGTGACGGACGAGGGATGCGATCCTGCGGCGAACGTCTGCTGGGCGGCAAAGCTCGGCGACGCGCCGGGCACGGTGGTGTTGAGCAACACCGAGATGCTGTTGCCGCTGTAGTTCGCCACGATCAGGTCGGGCTTGCCGTCGCCGTTGACATCGGCAACGGTGACGGATTGGGGATGCGACCCGGTGGCGAAGGTCTGCTGGGCGGCGAAGCTCGGGGCGGCACCGGGCGCGGTGGTGTTGAGCAGCACCGATACCGTGTTGTCGCTAGCGTTCGCCACGATCAGGTCGGGCTGGCCATCGCCGTTGAGATCGGCGGCAATGACCGAAAACGGATTCACGCCCGTGGCAAAGGTCTGCTGCCCGGCGGCGCTCAGTGCCGGCCCGATACCGGTCGCGCTATCGAGCTGCAACTGGAAGGTGAGGCTGGCTATGCTGCTGGTTTGGCTGCTGAGCGTGATGGGAATTACGCCGCTGGCGACACCGGCGGGAAGGGTGATCAGCCCGGCGGCGGCGAGGTAATCCGGGCCGGCCAGTGCCGTACCATCCAGCGTG
>JAYVLO010000135.1:0-3156 GCA_043759455.1 Pseudolysobacter sp. | reverse complement strand
CGGCCCATGATCAGCGCGCGACCATGATCCTTGAGCGCGCCCGAAACGATCTCCGCCGCCGAGGCGGTGCCGTTATCCACGAGCACCACCAGCGGCGCGCCGGCGAGGACATCGCCCGGCGTCGCGCTGAAACTCAGATCGGCTTCTTTCAACCGCCCCTTGGTCGTGACGATCACGCCGTCTTCAAGGAACGCGTCACTAATTTCCACGGCTGCGGTCAGTAAGCCGCCGGGGTTGCTGCGCAGGTCGAGAATCGCGCCGCGCGGTGCGCCGTTTTTCTGCTTGAGCTGGGCGACGATACGCTTGAGCTCGGCGCCGGTATCGGATTGAAACTGCGCAACGCGCAAATACATGTAACCGGGATCGAGCATGCGACCGCGCACGCTCGCGACGCGGATCGTTTCGCGCACGAGCTTGATTTCCAGCGGCGCGGCAGCGCCTTCATGCAGCACGCTCAGAACGATCTCCGTGCCGGCCTTGCCGCGCAACATGTCCACCGCCTGGCTGGCATTCTCCGAGGTGATGAGCTTGCCGTCGACGCGCACGATGGTGTCGCCGGGCTTGATGCCCGCGCGTGCTGCCGGGGTTTCGTCGATCGGCGCAATCACGCGCAGCGCGCCTTCGCTCGCCATCACTTCCACACCGAGGCCGACGTACGATCCGTTGGTATCCTCGCTGAGTTCCTCCATCGCCTTGGACTCGAGGTATTCGCTGTGCGGATCGAGTCCGGCCAGCAGGCCGTGGATCGCCGCCTGCATCAAGGTCTTGTCATCGACCGGCTCGACATACGCCTGCTTGACCAGATTGAACACGGTCGTGAACAGGCGGATATCTTCGAGGCTCACGCCATCTTTCGACGACACCTTGAGCAACGGTTTTGCGTCGACAACCGCGGCGACCGGGGGCGCTTTTTCGTCGGCTTGTGCCAGCAACGTCATCAAGCCAAGAAAAATAGCGAGCGTAAAGCGAAACAGCATGGCGGTTCTCCGAATCAATGGGCACGAGTATAGCCAGCGAACTGCAATGGCGGCGTCAAGATTTGCAATGCTTTGAAGCACACCTCGAATACCGCTAATGTGTCGCCGCGCTCAGCCAGCCGCGCGGGTCCATCGGCTTGCCTTGGTAGCGCAGCTCGAAATATACGCCCGGCGTTTTGCGCCCGCCGCTGCTGCCGGCGGTGGCGATGGCTTCGTTGGCGTTGACCCAGTCGCCGACGTCCTTGAGCAAGGATTCGTTGTAGCCGTAGAGGCTGAGATAACCGTCGCCGTGATCGACGATCAGCAGCAAGCCGAAACCGCGCAGCCAGTCGGCGTAGGCGATGCGGCCGTGCGATATCGCGTGCACTTCAGCACCACTGGCCGCCGCGATCACGATGCCGTGACTGCCGCGACCGCTGTCGTCGTTGACGCCGAACGCAGCGCCGATCTTGCCGCGCACGGGCCAGACCAGCTTGCCCTTGAGTTCGGCGAACGGTTCGGCGCCAGCGAGCTGTTTCGGGATGTCAGCAAAAATATCGCGCAGCTTTTCGAGCAGGTCGAGCACGCCTTTTTCATCCTTGCCGAGCACGTTCAAGCGGCTCTGCTCATCCTTCAGCGTCGCATCGAGTTCGGCCAGGAGTTTCTCGCGCTCGGTGCGATCCTGCTGCAGTCTGGCTGCATCGTCGGCACGCGCGGCGCGTGAAATTTGCAGCGCCTCGGTCTGTTTTTCGATCGCCGCCTGCACATCGGCAAGCTGCTGCAGATCCTTCAGCAGGCCTTCGATTTTCTCGACGCGCGCGCGCTCAAAATAATGGTGATAAGCGAGCACGCGCGCGAGCTTGTCGATGTCGTCCTGCGCGAGCAGCAGTTTCAATTCTTCGTTTTGGCCGAGCGCATAGGCCGAGCGCAGCAGCGCCGCGAGCGCATCACGCTGCGCCTTGAGCTTTTCGTTGAGCGCGCTGCGCTGAGTTTCGAGCTTGTCGAGTTCGCCACCTTGCGCGAGAATTTTTGCATCAAGCTCGCGCAGCTCTTTTGCCGCCGCAGCGATTTTCAATTCCTGCTCGCGCACCGCCTTGGTCGTATCGTCGCGCTGCGCTTGTGTGGCTTTCAGCGTATCGCTGATTTTCTTGATCTCGCCGCGCACCTGATCGAGTTTTTGCTTGGCTTCAGCTTCCTGATTGGCATGTTTGCTCGCGTCTTCATCTGCGGCATACGCCATGCAAAAACTGCAGGCCAGCAGCAGCGCGAGGGTGAGCCGAACAAAAAAAGCAGACACGGTCGAGCGCCGCTTCAGTGGCTCAACTGCACAAGATTCTGCCCGGTCATTTCCGGCGGCAGCGGCAAATTCATGAGGCCGAGCACGGTCGGTGCGAGATCGCGCAACGCCCCGGGTTTGAGCGTGGCGCGACGCCCGACATACACCAGCGGCACCGGTCCGACGGTGTGTTGCGTATGTGGTTGGTGGTTGGCGTCGACCATCTGTTCGAGATTGCCGTGATCGGCGGTGATCAACATTTCGCCGCCAACCTCGAGGATCGCTGCAGTGAGTTTGCCGAGCGCGACATCGACTGCTTCGACCGCCTTGATCGCGGCCGCAAGAATGCCGCTGTGACCGACCATGTCCGGGTTGGCGATATTGCAGACGATGAAATCGAACGCGCCGCTGTGGATCGCCGCGACGAGCTTTTCGGTGAGCTCGGGACAACTCATTTCGGGTTGCAGATCGTAGGTCGCGACCTTCGGGCTCGGAATCAGGATGCGCTGTTCGCCGGGAAAAGGCGGCTCGCGTCCACCGGCAAAAAAGAACGTGACGTGGGCGAATTTTTCGGTCTCGGCGATATGCAATTGTTTCAGGCCGAGGCCAGCGAGATATTCCGGCAAGGTGTTGTGCATCGACTGCGGCGCGAACGCAACGCCGGTCACCGGCAGGTCGACGCTATATTCGGTCAGCGTGACAAACGCCGCAAGCTTAATCGCGCGCGCACGCGGGAAGCCTTTGAAATCGGGCGTCACGAACACCTGGCTGAGTTCACGTGCACGATCCGAGCGATAGTTCATGAACACGATTGCATCGCCGTCTTCGATGCGCGCGCCATTCTTGATGACGGTCGGCTTGACGAATTCGTCGTTCTCGTCACGCGCATACGCGGAGTGCAACGCATCAATGGCATTATCGGCA
>JAYVLO010000134.1:0-3131 GCA_043759455.1 Pseudolysobacter sp. | reverse complement strand
CGCGACTGTTGCGCGCAATGGCTGTCTGTGAGCCTTGCGCGGAGCCCGCTTTGCGATCAGCGAGCAATTATCTTGGCTGAGTGTCGGGGCTAATCAGGTAAGATTATCCCCGTTGATGAGCTTGAAATGAATTTTCGCACATCGCTGCCGACTGGTATCCGCTTCGATTTTACCTGACAATCGCGGAACATATTTAGGGCAAAGTATCGCACCATGAAAATTCGCGATGGACGGCTGAATACGATGTCGAAAAATTCGATGCGAACAGGCGCTATCGTATTTTTCGCTATCGCACTGATTACCCTTGCGGCACGCCCGGCAAGCGCGCAAGTCACGCCGATTTCCTACACCGCTGATAGCCAGGTTCCCACCTACTCCGGCCTGTTTGCGTACGGTAGCAACATGGGCTATTTCGGCTGGAGCGACAACGACAATCAGGTCGGCGATATCCTGCTCGGCAATCCGGCGCAAAACCAGCCTGGCGTTGGCGCACATACTTTGCGCGGCGCGCTGTACGACGATTTTATCCAGACCTACGGCATCAATGTTCGCGTGCCGCAGTTCACGCATTTCCAAAGCCATGGCGCGCGCGACAACACGATTTTCGTCAACGCGTCATATCACGTTACGGGCACACGCCGCGACCTGAACCATTACGGCGGCTGTGCCGATCAATCGTGGATGCACGCCAACATGTATCTGCCGATCTGGATCGACGATACCGCGCATCCGGGTTTCAAGAAGGTCAATCCGCAGAATTATCTGGCCGACTACATGTTCCAGGTAGTCAATACCTACAAGAATTTCGTCAAGTTTTACGAGGTGTGGAACGAGCCGGATTTCACCCCGAACTACAACGCCAGTCAGAACACCGCATCATCGCAATACTGGGGCACGGTCAATCCGCTGCCATGCGATTTGAGCAATCTCAAGGCGCCGATTTCGCATGTGAATCGGCTGCATCGCATCATCTATGAAGTGGTCAAGACTGTGGACCCCACGGCATATGTAGCGACCGGTGGATTGGGTTATCCATCGTTCGTCCAGGCGATGCTGCGCAACACCGATAACCCCGGTACTGCGAACCAGCAAAATCCTGGTGAAGGCGATGGCAGCGAAGGTTCGGTATCGTCGCGTTATCCGCTCGGCGGTGGTGCGTATTTCGATGTGCTGTCGTATCACTCGTATCCGCAATACAGTCTGCGCCGTTACGGCGGTAATGCTGCGGCGTGCACCGCCAACGAGTTGTATATCGCGAGTACGGGATTCTGTGCGCTCGCCAATTCGGATACGGCCACGGCGAACTACATCGGACTCAAGCAGGCTTTTGTCGACGTGCTTACCGCCGGCGGTTACGACGGCGCGAGCAAGCCCCGCAAGATCTTCATCGTCACCGAGAACAACGTGCCACGCGTGACGCCGCAAAACGTTTCCGGCAGCGCGCTTGCGCCGCCGGGCGATCAATACGGCGCGACGGACTATGCGCGCAACTACATCATCAAGGCGCTGGTAAACAGTCAGAAAAGCGGCATCAGTCAATATCACATTTATGCATCATCGGATGAGGTGCAGGAAAACGGCACCGACTGCAACGGCAATCTGGTCGGCACGGACAACACCAAGGTGCAAGGTCTGTACAAGGATCTTGGCTGCATCACGCCTTACAACCAGACGCCGACTGTGCAGTACTACGCGTACAAGACCACCGCAAATCTGCTGTTCGGTTATCACTACGATGCGGCGCGAACTGCGGCATTGAATCTCCCGGCAACGGCGGACGGCGCGGCATTTTCCGATCAGATCGGGCAAGTCGTATATGTATTGTGGGTACGCGCGGTGCAGCATGCCAACGAGAATCCGACGACGGTCATCTACGCATTCAATGCCGGCGTCGCGAGTGGCTCATTGCAAAAACGCGCGTGGGATTATTCGCAGAGCGCCGTCACCACAACTACGCCAGCGAATGCGGTAGCGCTGGGCGGCGCACCGATTTTTCTCGGCACCTCGTTTCAGCCGGCAATAACCGACGTGATATTTCGCAACGGTTTCCAGTAAACGGATTTCGCGAAAAATTTGATCGTGTCGGTTGCGCGTCGGATCATATGATGCGCGCGGTACACGATGTTGCAGATCAAGCTCCGCTACAATGTCGGACATTCTCCTGCTTGAGTCACACCGGATGAAACTACGCCACATGCCAGGAATGCGCGTCGCTGTTGCGCGGCCGCGTTTGTTCATCTCGATCCTGTGCGGTGTGGCGCTTTGGTTCGTACTGCCGGAGGGTTTGATCCCGCAACCGGTCACGCGCGCACTGATCTGCTGGAACGTCGGCGCGCTGCTGTATCTGATCCTCGCGATTTCGATGATGGCGCGCTCGACCACACATCACATGCGCGCACGCGCTTGTGCGCAGGACGAAGGCGAGCACGTCGTACTGGCGATAGTGGCGTGTGCATCGCTCGCGACACTCTGTGCAATAGCGATCGAGTTATCTGCCGCCAAGGATCTGCAAGGCTGGATGAAGTTCGGCCATATCGGCCTGGCCGGATTGACTGTGCTGACGACATGGGTGATCAGCCAGACCATGTTCGCCCTGCACTACGCCCACGATTTTTATCGCGGCAAGGGCGAGCACTACAAGGGGTTGGAATTTCCGGGCACGGAAGCGCCGGATTATTTCGATTTTCTCTACGCGGCCTGCATCATCGGCACATCCGGTCAAACCGCCGATGTCTCGTTCAATACGCGCACGATGCGGCGCGTCGGTCTGATCCACAGCGTGATGGCATTTTTCTTCAACACCATTCTGCTGGCACTTACGATCAACATCGCAGCCGGCCTGCTTTAGCGAATCTGTTTGATCGACGCGATCCGTTCTGCGCCCGACAAAGGTCGGCACGTGATCGGCGCATATTGCCCCGGGTTATTCGCTCAGATACGCCTCGATGATCGGTCCCCATATTCGGGAGCCGCCGCGCGCGAAAAACAACTGGTGGCCGTCCTCGCCAAAACTGCCGAGGTGCTCGAACTGCACTTGGTCGTCTCCCGCAGTATAAGCCTCGTACATTTCCTCGGCCAAAGACGGGCCGAAAAAATGATCATTTTTCGCGTAGATCCATAACATCGGAGCG
>JAYVLO010000133.1:0-4996 GCA_043759455.1 Pseudolysobacter sp. | reverse complement strand
GGAATATCGAAATATCACCTTCACCCACCGGGTGATCCCAACATGCGTGCGGAACCAAGCGCAGTATGGATCTTGCCGAACGAGCTCACGGAATCAGGGGATCGTTAAAGCAATACTCTTCGCATATCCGCCAGCAACTGTCCGAGATACGCGGTGAAACGTGCCGCCGAGGCACCATCGATCACGCGATGGTCATAGCTCAGCGACAGCGGCAGAATCAGGCGCGGCAAAAATTCCTTACCGTTCCATACCGGTTTGATGACCGATTTCGACACGCCGAGGATTGCCACTTCCGGCGCGTTGACGATCGGCGTGAACGCGGTGCCGCCGATGCCGCCGAGGCTCGAGATCGAGATACAGCCGCCCTGCATATCGGCCGGGCCGAGCTTGCCGTCACGCGCTTTCGCCGCGAGTGCGGAGGATTCCTGTGCGATCTCGACCACGCCTTTTTTGTCGGCGTCCTTCAGCACCGGCACGACCAGGCCGTTCGGCGTATCGGCCGCGAATCCGATATGGAAATATTTCTTCAGCACGAGATTGTCGCCGCTCGCATCGAGCGATGAATTGAAGTCGGGATATTTCTTCAATGCGGCGACGCAGGCCTTGATGAGGAACGCGAGCATCGTGACCTTGACGCCGGATTTTTCGTTTTCCTTGTTCAGCGAAACACGCAGCGCTTCAAGGTCGGTGATGTCGGCGTCGTCGAATTGCGTGACATGCGGAATCATCACCCAATTGCGCGCGAGATTGGCACCGGAAATCTTGTTGATGCGCGAGCGTGGTTTGGTTTCGGTCTCGCCGAATTTGCTGAAATCGACTTGCGGCCACGGCAGCAGATTGAGTCCGATACCGCCGCCAGATGGTGCCACCGCGCTGCTCGCTTTCGGCTGCGCGAGCGCCTGCTTGACGAAGGCCTGCACGTCTTCGCGCGTGATGCGTTCCTTGCGTCCGCTGCCCGTGATCTGGTCGAGATCGACGCCGAGTTCGCGCGCGAACAGGCGCACCGCCGGGCTTGCATACGCAACCTTGTCGGGCATCACCGAACTCGCGTCGAAGCTCACCGGCGGCGTGCGCGGTCCGGAGATTTCGCCGTCGATTTCGTGGTTAACGACTTCTGTCGTAGCCGGTCCGGCGGCTACGGCTGCAACGGCAGGCGTCGCAGCGGCGGGCTCGGCAGATTTCGCGGCAGGTGCGGCGACGGCGGGCGCGGGCGGCGGTGTCGTTGGCGCCGCGGCTTTGGCAGCCGGCGGCGCAACAGCAGCATCGGCGACTTCGATCATCGCGACCACCGTGCCTTCGGAAACTTCATCGCCAAGCTTGACCTTGAGTTCGGTCACCACGCCGGCAAACGGCGCGGGTACTTCCATCGTCGCCTTGTCCGACTCCAGCGTGATCAGAGCCTGATCCTTGCTCACTGTTTCGCCGACCTTCACCAGCAACTCGATCACCGGAATATTCTTGTAGTTGCCGACGTCCGGCACCTTGACTGCTTGCGTGGTCATGCTGACTCCTGCTGCGGCGCCGTCGCTGTGCGGCGCGATTCCCTATTGTCACCACTGCGGGCGATTCGCGCCAGCGGCGTATTTGCCCGTGCGATCGTGATGAACTGCGAATCGCCTATCGGGACGAATACGCAATGAATCGTAAATGCGATCGTTGTGGCGATACCTGCATGGGATAATGGCAATCTCCAGAAATTACCAGCGCCGCCACCATGCCCACCGATTTGCTGAGTACCGCGCTGATTCTTGTTTCGGGATTTCTCGCCGGCGCGCTGAATGCCGTGGCCGGTGGTGGCAGCTTTCTCACGTTCCCGGCATTGGTGTTTTCCGGTGTGCCGCCGGTGATCGCGAACGCCACCAGCACCGTGGCGTTGTTGCCGGCGACGTTCACGAGCGCGTGGGCGTATCGCCGCGATCTCGCGAGTGCGTCGAACAAATTGCCGCTACGTCCGTTCATTGCCGTGAGTGTGCTCGGCGGCGCGCTTGGTGCATGGTTATTGCTGCTTACAGCGGATTCGACCTTCGAGGTGATCGTACCGTGGCTACTGTTGTTCGCCACGGTGATTTTCACGTTCGGCCGCATGTTGTCGGCACGCATCCGCCAGCGTGTGCAGATCGGTTTGGTCACCCTCGTGATCACGCAGAGCCTGATCGGCATTTACGGCGGATATTTCGGCGGCGGCATCGGCATCCTCATGCTGGCGATGCTTGGCCTGTACGGGCTCGATGACATCCACGCGATGAACGGCATGAAGACGATACTCAGTGGCTGCATGAACGTGGTCGCCGGACTGATTTTTATCGTCAAGGGCGCAGTCTGGTGGGATCACGCGTGGCTGATGTTGCTGGCCGCGATCCTCGGCGGCTGGGCCGGCCCGGTGCTTGCGCGACGCGTACCGCCGGAACGGTTACGCCTGTTTGTTTCGTTCGTCGGCATCACGATGACGGTGTATTTTTTCTGGCGCACGTATCACTGAAAAAACGTCCGCATCCGCCTGCGAAGACTTCCGAATACGGCGTCATCCCAGCCTGCGCTGGGATGACGAGCGAATAATTTACCTTGCGCCTATGGTGTCTGAGGCGCCGCAGCCGGCAAGGCCGCATTCGCGGTGGCATTGTCCTGGTTTTCCTTGAGCCACAACATCGACGCATGCACACGCGTGTAGCCGCTCGGATGATCGTAGAACATGATTTCTTCAAGCGCGCCCGGACGCAACTTGCGATACGTGCTCAGGCGCATCGCGGCCATCGCAAATCCGTTCGGTTCGCGGGCCGCATTCAGGCCATACGCATCGGCCTCGGCTTCGGCCTGGCGCGTGATTGAATTCATCAGCGGCGTGGCGAGGAAAAAGAACAGCGACAGGATCGCCGTCGCCAGCGGCAGCGCCGCCGGGTCGCCGCGATTTTCCAGCCCAAGTCGACGCCCCCAGCGTGCCAGCGACCAATCGAATACGCGATGGGTGATCCAGAAACCCAAGGTCAGCACGAGGGTGAAATAGATCACCAGTCGCAACGAATGATTGAGCACGTAATGGCCCATTTCGTGGCCGAGCACGGCCTTGACTTCGGGCAGTGAGGTCTTGTTGAGCAGGTTGTCGTTCAGCGATACGCGTGTGGTATTGAGAAAACCCGAGACGTTCGCGCTGACTCTTGTCGTCTGCCGTGAGGCATCGAATTCGACCACGTTTTCAGTCGGAATCTGATTGGCGCGTGCGAGCGACAGCACCGCTTCGCGCGCGGGGCCGGCGCGCAACGGTTTGTAGTCGTTGAACAGCGGCGAGATCAACACCGGCGCAATCATCGCCATGAGCAATGCAAATATAAAACCGATGCCGCTCGCCCACAACCACCAGCGTGCACCGGCACGACGCACCGCCGCATAGACCAGCGCCAGCACCAGCGGGCCGGCGATCAAGCTCACGATCAGGCCTTTTAGTGCGTCGCCGAACCAGCCGCCGAAACCCTGCGTGGCCAGTCCATATTGATGTTCGCGTACAAAACCCTGATAAATATCCAGCGGCAGGCTCAACAGAAAACCCACCACCAGCCATTGCGCGATGTACAACATCGTGTTCAACGAGGGGCGATGCGTGATGCGCCGCGCGGTATTGCGCAAGCGCTGCGAGATACCACCCCACAGCAACAGCGCACTCACCGCCAGGCCGTAAAGCAGACCCCACAGTTGCAGCCAGTAACCGCCTTCGAAATAGTCGTCGGAAAGCGCGCGTTGCGCCGGCGTGAGCAGATTGAGATACGCCTCGGTGGCGCGATCGACATCGAAATTCGGGCTCGGTCGCGCCGCATCGGGAATCTGCAGCCCGGGCGGGAAATCACGCGCGATCGGCGCCTCCGCATGCACCGCGTTACTAGTCAGCAACACGACCAGCGCGAGCAGCACGACTTGGAACAACGTTTTCATACGTGTACCTCAATAATTTGGATATGGCCGACACCCGCAACCCCTGGCCACGCGTCGGAGCGGCAATTGTGCACGATTGCGCGAGCGGCGCCCGTGCGATCAGTCATGCATTGATCGACCCGGTGACGGCGGCGTTGAATGGATCGGCGCATCGTTGACGACAGTTCGGCTAAGATTGTCGCTTCACCCTTCAGGAGCGTGCGTCATGGGCTTGTTGTTTTTACTTTCTTTGATTCTGCTGATCGTGCTCGGCATTCTTGGCATTTTGCCGTGGCTCAAAAATCAGCAGCCGGCATTTGCCGAACACCTCAAACCGCTGGAAGGCGTCTCCGCCTGGGTTGGAATCGCCGGCCTGGTCTGGGCGGTGGTATTGCTGCTGCAATGGATTTCCATGCTCGGCTATTTCCGTTATGCGGCTGGCGCAATGCTGATCAATCTGTTCACCACGCTGGTGATCGCGGCACTGTCGCTGCTGCTCAGCGTGTCGATGCTGGCCTCGATGGTCAACAACAGCTCGGTCAACAGCAAGCTCAGCAAAACCGCCGACAAGCTCGCACCGTACAAGGTCGGCCTCGGTTTAACCTGCCTGATTCTGGCGCTGTATTCGCTGATCCGCTTCGGCTGATCGCACCATGATTGCGACGGTGGCGTGGCGCCTAAATCGCGCGCGCACCGTCGAGCCAATCTTTCAGCGCACGCCAGCGACGCAGCTTTTCGGCCCGGTCAATCGACGCATTGGCCGGGCTGGTCGATGGCAATGGCAGCAACTGGACACGCGCGATTTGCTGCGCATCGAAGCGCGGCAATATATGTCGCTTGAAGAGTTCAAACGCCTTGCCGCCGTTGAACGCCAGCGCATCGATGAGCGGATGTGTCACCAACAATTCCGGAATCGCATTCGGCACTTCGCTGCCACGCACGATGCTGCTGTCGAGGCTGCCCGGTCGCTCGCAATGTTTCAGCACATCCCAAATACCGATGCCGACGTGCTGCAAGCGAGCGATGCGTTCCAGATAATCCAGTTCCGGTCCTGCCGAAAAAAGCTCGCCCATGAACGGCCAGAACAGGTTTTGCG
>JAYVLO010000132.1:0-3042 GCA_043759455.1 Pseudolysobacter sp. | reverse complement strand
TCGAACAGATCACCATCGCGCTGATCTATAAATTCATGGACGACATGGATGCCGAAAGCGAGGAGTTCGGCGGCCAGCGAAAATTTTTTGCGGGCGATTACGCGCGTTACGGCTGGGCCAAACTCATGCATTCCGGCCTTGGCGGATTTGAAACGCTGAACCTGTATGCCGATGCGATCAGCAAGATGCCGCAGAACCCCGGCATTCCGTTGCTGTTTCGCGATATTTTCAAGAACGCCTACCTGCCGTATCGCGATCCGGAAACGCTGAAAAGTTTTCTCAAGATCATCGACGAGTTCACTTACGATCACAGCGAACGCCTCGGTGATGCGTTTGAATATCTGCTGTCCGTACTCGGCTCGCAAGGTGACGCCGGGCAGTTCCGCACGCCACGGCATATCATCGATTTTATGGTCGCGGTGCTTGACCCGAAGAAAAACGACGTCGTGCTCGATCCGGCCTGTGGCACCGCCGGATTTTTGATTTCGGCCTACAAACATATCCTCAAAGCCAATACCGATGCGAAGGGCAACAGCACGCTGACACCCGATGACAAAGGTCGCCTCGCGCTGAATTTCAAAGGCTACGATATCTCGCCCGATATGGTGCGGCTGTCGCTGGTCAATCTGTATCTACACGGCTTCAACGATCCGCACATTTTCGAGTACGACACGCTCACCAGTCAGGAGCGCTGGAACGAACACGCCGATGTGATACTCGCCAATCCACCGTTCATGTCGCCGAAAGGCGGCATCAAACCGCACAATAAATTTTCCATCCAGGCCAAACGCAGCGAAGTGCTGTTTGTCGATTACATGGCCGAACATCTCTCGCCCAACGGCCGCGCCGGCATCATCGTGCCGGAAGGCATCATCTTCCAGAGCCAGACCTCGTACAAACAATTGCGCAAGACCCTGGTCGACGATGCGCTGGTGGCCGTGGTCTCGTTGCCGGCCGGTGTATTCAATCCGTATTCGGGCGTAAAGACGTCTATTCTGATACTCGATAAATCGCTGGCGAAAAAGAGCAATACGATTGCATTTTTCAAAGTCGAGAACGATGGATTTGGATTGGGCGCGCAGCGTCGCGCGATTGAAAAGAATGATCTGTCGCAGGTGAAAGCCGATCTCGACGAGTACCTGCATCGTCTGCGAACGGGAACCGCTTTAACCGACTTCGATCCCGCGCTGGGATTGATCGTCGAGAAGGAAAAAATCGCCGCGAATGGCGACTACAATCTGAGCGGAGAGCGATATCGGGAAGGCATAGCCAGCAATCATTCCTTTCCGATTGTGTCCCTTGGTGATGAGGACATCTTTCGCGTAGAAAGCGGCGGCACGCCAAAGTCGGACGTGAATGAGTATTGGGGGGGCGGAATCCCTTGGGCGACGTTGGTTGATCTTCCATCCGCTGACTTTATTTCTCAAATTAGCATGACCAAACGGACAATTTCGGAGAAAGGATTGCGCGAATCCTCTGCGAAAATAATCCCAGCAAACTCAATTATTGTCTCGACGCGTGCCACGATCGGGCGCATCGCCATCAATCACGTTCCCATCGCAACCAATCAGGGCTTCAAGAACGTTGTCATTAATGACTTGTCGCGAGTTTTGACCGAATACGTAGCGCTCGCGCTCACCAAGTTGGTTCCGACGATGCAAGCATGGGCGACAGGCGGGACATTTCCAGAGATTTCCAAATCAAAATTCTGTGAGCTTCAAATTCCTCTGCCGCCGCTGGATGTGCAGCAGGAGATCGTGGCGGAGATCGAGGGCTACCAGAAAGTCATCAACGGCGCCCGCGCCGTCCTCGACAACTATCGCCCTCACATCCCCATCCACGCCGACTGGCCGATGGTGCCGCTTGGTGTGGTTTGCGATGTGCGAGATGGCACGCACGACAGCCCGAAATATGTACATGAAGGTTATCCGCTCATCACATCGAAGAATCTGAAGGATGGTTTCATAGATTTCACCGATGTCAATCTGATCACTCGTGAAGATCTCGATGCGATCAACAAACGATCCAACGTCGATGCAGGTGACTTGTTGATGCCGATGATCGGCACGATTGGGAAGCCAGTCGTTGCAGATGCCTCTCGCGAGTACGCGGTGAAGAATGTCGCGCTGATCAAGTTTCCCAAGGGTTGCCAGATGGACAACCGGTTCCTCAAAGATGTTCTCGATTCCGCTGCAATGCAGAGTCGTTTTGATCGGCAAGCCAGCGGTTCAACCCAAAAATTTATCCCACTGGGGTTCATCAGAAAACTCGAAATCCCTCTTCCGCCCCTCGCCACGCAGCAAGCCATCGTCGCTGAGATCGAAGCCGAGCAGGCGCTGGTCGCTGCCAATCGTGAACTGATAGCTCGTTTCGAGAAAAAGATTCAGGCAACACTTGCGCGCGTTTGGGGCGAAGAGCAAGCCGATGCAATATCGAATAAAGTCGAAGAAGAAGCTGTCGAGCCGAAGCCTGTTTTGCGTTCAGCTCGACGCGAGGCAGTGGACAAGTCGGTATTGCTTTCCGCTTGATGATTCTGCAGCCAACGGCACGAAAATAATCCGTGCTGTATTGCCGCGCGATCAAGTCGCAACCGCAATCAGTTCCTCGGTTTTTTTCTCGGTCTGCTGCATTTTCCACAATGCGGCATACACGCCGGCTTGTGTCAGCAGATCGCGGTGATGGCCGCGCTCGACGATGCGGCCGTGTTCCATCACGAGGATCTGATCGGCATCGACGATCGTCGACAAGCGATGCGCGATGATCAAGGTGGTGCGTTCGCGTGCGACCTCGGCAAGTTCGGCCTGGATGATTTTTTCGGTACGTGTATCCAGCGCGCTGGTGGCTTCGTCGAAGATCAGGATCGCCGGATTCTTCAGCACCGTGCGCGCGATCGCGACGCGCTGTTTTTCACCGCCGGAAAGTTTCAGGCCGCGCTCGCCGACCATGCTTTCGTAACCTTCGGGCAGGCTGATGATGAAGTCATGGATATGCGCGGCGCGCGCCGCGGCGTAAACCTCTTCGCGCGTTGCGTCGGGCCGGCCA
>JAYVLO010000131.1:0-23923 GCA_043759455.1 Pseudolysobacter sp. | reverse complement strand
ACGTGGGATCGTTACCAAGGCGGTCGGGCGCAGGATCTCTACATCTTCGACATGGCCACGCAACAAGGCCGCAACATCACCAATAATCCGCGCACCGATCGCGATCCGATCTAATTTGGCAATGCGATTTATTTCGTCTCGGATCGTGACGATATACTCAATAGGTATCGCTATGATATCGCCGCCCTCCCGGCCATTCATGGCCTCCGGGCACTTGGGCTCCTGTCCGGCGACAGCCAGGCTACGCAGCTGACCAAACATCTCAGCGCAAGGATCCGCAACGCGATCGCGCCATCGCCGAGATCATGAAAAAGGTGCAGGCCAATTCGATGATCTTGCCGAAGCGTCAGGCCGATCCGATCAAGGCACCGGCGGATATGCGGCCGAAGTAGTAGCTACTGACGCATGAACATCGGTGCGATCACGTGATCGCACCGGTGACTGAAAAATACGCTACGCAAACCTCGAATCGTTTAATTCGCCGCGAAATATTCGTGCGCGATGCGCAGCGCCGTTTCGACCTGCCCACGATCGGCATCCAGATGCGTGACCCAGCGTTGCCGCGTGCTGCCGGTAACGAGAATATGGTTGGCAACAAGATGCATCGCGAATTTTTCCGCGTGTTCGGCGGCGACATCGACGAATACGATATTGGTCTGCGGCAAGGTCACTTTCAGCGCGGGCACGTGCGCCAGACCGCTGGCGAGTAGCGCAGCATTGGCGTGGTCCTCGGCCAGTCGCTGCACATTGTTCTGCAATGCATATTCGCCCGCGGCGGCGAGAATTCCGGCCTGGCGCATGCCGCCGCCGAGCATCTTGCGCCAGCGCCGTCCGGCATGAACAAAATCGCGTGAGCCCAGCAATAACGAACCCACCGGCGCGCCGAGGCCTTTCGACAGGCACACCGAGACCGAATCGAAATGCCGCGTGATCTTGCTGGCATCGATGCCAAGCTTCACCGATGCGTTGAACAAGCGCGCGCCGTCGAGATGCAGACTCAGGCCGCGACCGCGTGCGAGTTTTTCTGCGGCAGCCAGATAGTCCAGCGGCAAGACTTTTCCGCCGATGGTATTTTCCAGCGCGAGCAAACGCGTGCGCGCGAAATGAAAGTCGTCGGGCTTGATCGCCGCTGTGATATCGGACAGGGCGATCGATCCATCCGGCTGATTGCTGATCGGCTGTGGCTGGATGCTGCCGAGCACCGCCGCGCCGCCGCCTTCGTATTTGTAGGTGTGCGCATCCTGCCCGACCAGGTATTCATCGCCGCGTTGACAATGCACGAGCAGCGCGATCAGGTTGGTCTGCGTGCCACTCGGCGCGAACAGCGCCGCCTCGAAACCCAGCAATTCGGCGGCGTAATGTTCGAGACGGTTGATGCTCGGATCGTCGTGGAATACGTCGTCGCCGACCTCGGCGCTGGCCATGAGGCGGCGCATTTCCGCGTTGGGTCGCGTTACGGTATCACTGCGAAAATCTATCGGTTGCATGCACGCTCCTGAGCGCGAGTAGGAAGAATAAATTTCACCAGCAATCCCGGACGTAACTACTCAATGTCCCTTGAACGCAAAAGCTAAAAGGAACCAGATACCAAAGGCCGCAAAATTACTTGCGAATCCAGAGAGAAAAATCATTATTTTGTTTTCGGGAACGGCATCAGACATTGTTTCGTACAAACCGATAGCCGCGCCTATTCCCCAGCAAGCGAAGGCGAGCGCGAAACGTGAAGTCGAAGATGGCGAGTTGCAGAAAAAAACTATCCAGCCAACCGGCCCAAGCGCGATGGACAGATATTCCCACCGATATATATTTTTCACTTTTTTAACTCAGCGCGGGCGATGCCTGCTTTCTTGCCCGGCTCGATCGCCAGCTTGTCCAGAACCTTGGACAAGTCAGCCGGCAACGGGGCGGTGAAACAATAATCGCGATCGCGCTCCGGTAAATGGAACTCGAAGCGCGCGGCATGCAGAAACAAGCGTTTCAGGCCGACATCGCGCATTTCGCGGTTGAACTCGCGCTCACCGTATTTTTCGTCCCCTGCGACTGGATGCCCAATGTGCTGGCAATGCACGCGAATCTGATGCGTTCGTCCGGTCTCGATCGTGACCTGCACGAGACTGGCCGGTCCGTAGGTTTCCTGCACACGCAGATGCGAGATCGAATCCTTGCCCTGCTCGTCCACGCGAACCATACGCTCGCCGCCTTGCAACAGCGATTTGCGCAGCGGGGCGTTCACCGTCAGCGCCTTCTGCGGCAATTGTCCTTGCAGCAAGGTCAGGTATTGCTTGAGCGCGGTGCCTTCACGGATCACGTTCTGCAGCGCAGTCAGCGCCGAGCGCTTGCGCGAGAACACGAGGATGCCGCTGGTATCGCGATCGAGCCGGTGCACCAGTTCTAGCGTGTCGCGCGGGCGCGCCGCACGGAGCAGCTCGATCGCGCCGTGACTGATGCCGCTGCCGCCGTGGCTGGCGATACCGCTGGGTTTGTCGAGCACGAGAAAATCCTTGTCCTCGAACACGATCGACTGCTCGATGCGGATCAGCTGGCCGCGGCCGGGCGCTTCGCTTTCTTCTTTCTCGGCGATCCGCACCGGCGGAATGCGGATTTCATCGCCCTCGCTGATGCGCACGTCGGGTTTGGCGCGTTTGCCGTTGATGCGCACCTGGCCGGTACGCAGAATGCGATAGATCAGGCTTTTTGGCACACCCTTGAGCTGGCCGACCAGAAAGTTGTCGATGCGCTGGCCGTCGCGGTCTTCCGGCACCGTCACCATACGCACGCCCGGACTCGTGGCGGAACTTGCATCGGATTGGCGGAAGTTCTCTGAAGTCTGTGTCACGATTGGAAAATTCTTTGCCGGGCTGCTAAACTGAACAAGCGTATCGCGCCGCCTGCGCGCCGTCCAAACCCCGGTCGCGGCATTCACAGGCGCACTCGCTCGCTACATTCTCCTGGGCCTTGCCGTGTGTCTCCGTCGGAGCGCGTGCAGGTGGTTCCCTTGAGTTATCGTAACGTTTCGAGTCGGAGATTGCTTGCCGTCATCAAGGACGACACGAATTTCCGGGACGTATTTTGGCACCACTATTGGTTCCGGCGCAGGGTTTGCGCCGGTTTTTGAATTGATTGTAAGCGCTCCCGCGAGTGCGTAAACCAACGCATCACGGTACAGAGCCGCTGGAAGAACCACGCGCGCCGCCTTCGTGGCGGCGCGCAGGATCGTACAGCGTTCCTCGCGGTCGAGCGCGTGAGGAATGAGAAAATGAAAAGAATGCTGATTAACGCAACTCAGCGAGAAGAGTTGCGCGTGGCCATCGTCGATGGTCAGGCCCTGTTTGACCTGGACCTGGAAATCCCTTCCAAGGAACAGAAAAAAGCCAATATCTACAAGGGTCGCATCACGCGCGTCGAGCCGTCGCTCGAAGCGTGTTTCGTCGAATACGGCGGCGAACGCCACGGCTTTTTGCCGCTGAAGGAAATCTCGCGCGACTATTTCGCCACCGGTGTCGATCCGCACCGCGGCGGCATTCGCGAACTGCTCAAGGAAGGCCAGGACATCGTTGTCCAGGTCGAGAAAGAGGAACGTGGCAGCAAAGGCGCCGCCCTGACCACGTTCATCTCGCTGGCCGGTCGTTATCTCGTATTGATGCCGAACAATCCGCGCGCCGGTGGCGTGTCGCGACGCATCGAGGGCGATGACCGCACCAACCTCAAAGAGGTGATGGACGAGCTCAAGCTGCCCGACGACATGGGCCTGATCATTCGCACCGCCGGCATGGGCCGCGATGCCGAAGAGCTGCAATGGGATCTGGATTATCTGCTGCAACTTTGGAAAGCGATTTCCGAAGCCGCACTGACTCGCGCCGCACCTTTCCTGATCTACCAGGAATCGAAACTGATCATCCGCGCGCTGCGCGATTACTTGCGCAACGATATCGGCGAAATCCTGATCGACCACGAAGCGCTGTACAACGATGCGCGCGAATTCGTGCAACAAGTGATGCCGCAGAATCTGCGCAAGCTTAAGCTGTATCAGGATACGGTGCCGCTGTTCTCGCGTTACCAGATCGAAACCCAGATCGAAAACGCATTTGAGCGCAGCATGCGCCTGCCCTCCGGCGGCTCGATCGTGATCGACCAGACCGAAGCGCTGACCGCGATCGACATCAACTCGTCGAAGGCGACCAAGGGCGGCGACATCGAAGAAACCGCATTCAACACCAACCTCGAAGCCGCGACCGAAATCGCGCGTCAGTTGCGCCTGCGCGATATGGGCGGCTTGGTAGTGATTGACTTCATCGACATGGAAAGCCCGCGCCATCAGCGCGAAGTCGAAGATCGACTGAAAGACGCGCTCAAGGTCGATCGGGCGCGCGTGCAGATTGGTCGCATCTCGCGTTTCGGCCTGCTCGAAATGTCGCGCCAGCGCTTGCGTCCGTCGCTCGGTGAATCGAGCCAGATGGTGTGTCCGCGTTGTCACGGCCACGGTCGCTTCCGCAGTGTCGAATCGCTGTCGTTGTCAGCGCTGCGTCTGGTTGAAGAACATGCGATGAAGGAAAACACCGGCCAGGTGTTGGTGCAGGCGCCATCGGATGTCGCCAACTTCCTGCTCAACGAAAAACGCAAAAGTGTTACCGAAATCGAGTTGCGTCACGACGTCGCAGTCATCATCGTCGCCGACGACAAACTGGAAACGCCGAACATCGAAATTGAGCGTATTCGATCAGCCGATGTCGGCGATGGCAATAAGCCGAGCTACGAGCGGGTGACACCGATCGTCGCCTCGGCACCGCCGCAAGTCGCCAAGCCGAGTGAGGAACCGGAACAACCGGCGGTGAGCGGCGTGGTCCGCGCAACACCGGCGCCGATTCGTCCCGACACCGAAGTCCAGCCAGTGCACGCCGCTAAACTCGGTGGTTTCTTCGCCTGGCTGCGCAGTTTGTTTGCCGGGGGCGAAACTCAGCCCGCAGCAGCATCGAACAGCAACAAGTCGTCGTCGCAGCGCGCCAAGCCGAATAACAATAATGCGCGCAACAAGCCGAATCGCGAACGTGATCGCGACGGTTCGCGAGAAAAGTCGGGCAGCCGTCCTGACCGTGAAAAACAGCCGCAGCCGGCAAAAGCTGCGCGTGCCGAAGGTGGTCAACAGCGTCGCGATGCTCAACGTCCCGCCGCCGAGGCGAAATCGGCAGCGAACGAGCAGCGCGGTCCGCGTCCTGCGCAAAACGCCGGTGCAAAAGGCGAGAAGAACGCTTCGCAACGACCTGCTCAAATCGACACAAATGGTGCAGATCCTGTTGCCGGCAACGACGTAAAACGCCAGCAACCGAGGCCACCGGCACCGGTCGCGACAGCGCAACCTGCGACACAAACCGCAGCGCCCGGAAGCGCGGAAGACGTGACCGAAGCCGCTGCTGCCGAGGGCGCGCGTTCGCGTCGCCGCGGTCGTCGCGGCGGTCGTCGTCGTCGTCGCAACGAAGGTGGTGTGGACGCAGAAGGCATTTCGACCGAGAACAGTTCGGGCCAAGATCTGGTGTTCGACTTCGATGACGAGGACGCCGGCCCGGAACAGGTAAAACCGCAGGCACAGCAGAAACCGGCGAACTCGAACGCGGCTACAACAGCGACTTCGGCGCCAGCGCCGGTCGCGACGGTATCCGAAAAGCCGGCGGCGTCGGCGCTGGCAGCACACGTTTTGGCCGATGTTACGGATAGTGTGAAAGCGGAATCGCCGGCAGCAGCATTCACCGCTACGCCGACTCCGCCGACTCCGCCGGCACCCGCCGTTGAAGCACAAGGCCGGCCGCATGTGAGCGATCGTGGTGGCCTCAAGGCCGCGCCTCAGCATGTCGTCCCAGCATCGCCACCAATGCCTGCGCCGCAAGCGACTCCTCAGCCTGCAGCGCCATCGCACGCCCCGGCAGCACCCGCGCCAGCCATCACTGAGGCGCCAAGGCCGGTCGCGGTAGCGCCACCAGTCGTCGCAGCACAAGGCGTTGTTGCTCCCGCAGCAGCTACGCCGGTTGCCGATCCTGCACCAGTGGCGCTGCGTCCGTGGGAGCATGCGCCACCGCCGCCACCGGTGGTTCGTCCGGTCGCAGCACCGCCTGCACCGACCGCAACAACCTCGACGCCATCGCCGGTTTCAGCACCTTCGGCAAATCCATCGGTCGCACCGGCTGCATCAGTGCCGGCAACTTCAACGCCGGCTAACACTGCGGAAACAAGGCCAGCTGCAGCCGCGATTCCGGCCATCACGGCGACAGTTGTTCCCGCTGTTGCGCCGACACCGGCAAGTGTCCTTCCCGTGCAGCAACCCGCGAATCAACTACCGTTGCGTATGCCAGCGCAGGTCGATGCGCTACCGAATGCTGACGTCGCGAAACCGGCGTTGCCGCATACACCTGCCGTAGCAACGGTTTCACCGAAGATCGAAGCGCCGGCAGGTGTTGCAGCGCCGGCTACGACGTCATCGGTGGCTCCGGTTGCGCCCGCAACACCGGCTATCGTTGTTACGCCACCTGTCGTTGTTGGATCGCATCCGACAGCTACGGCTGCGACGGTGACACCGGCTCGACCGTCGACCGTGGCGCCGATAATCACGCCCAGACAGCAAGAAACAGTGAAGGCAGCACCGCCCGCTGCGGAAAAACCCACCGACCCGACGAAAGACTAGGTCCGTGCAATAAGCTCGGCTTGGGCCCCACGAAGGCCCGCGTCGAGCAATCCGTGCAGCAGCGCGAGGTGGGTCAATCCGACCTCGTTCTTCACATCGAGCTTGGCGAACAGGCGATATTTGTAGGTCGCGATGGTCTTGCCGCTGAGATTCAAAGCGAGTGCGGCTTCGCCCATATTCTTGCCACTCGCCAGCATCAAGGCCACTTCGAGTTCACGCGCAGAAAGTGCGTCGAATGGCGATGTTTGTGTCGCCGACATCCGCTCCAGCGCAAGTTGCTGCGCAATGCCTGCGGCGAGATAACGTCGTCCGTTCGCCACTTCGCGCACGGCATGCAGCAACTCATCCGCCGCACACGATTTGCTCAGATAACCACTTGCTCCTGCATCGAGCAGTCGCCGCGGAAACGGCGCTTCTTCGATCATGCTGAGAATCACCACGCGTGTGGTCGAGTGCGATCGACGCAACCGATCGGTGAGTTCGACACCGCTGATCCCGGGCATGTGCACATCGACAATGGCGACATCCGGCACAAGTTTCTTGATCATCGCCAGACCGCTTTCGCCATCGCCGGCTTCACCCGCGATCTCGATATCCGACTGACGCTCGAGAATCATGCGAAAGCCCGTGCGCACCAGCACATGATCGTCCACCAGCACGATACGGATCATTGCCCCCCCCCTCTTTGTGACCACCCCTGCCACGCAGTGTGCTAAGGGCGATCACGGATAGCAAGCAACAAATCGGCTTGTCTTCAATAGTCGGCGAAAATTATTCGCAAAGACACCGTGCTTCTCGCTGCGCAAAACATTGCCAAGGGTGTTTCAGATAAATCGTCACTCGGCAATTTGTGCTGTGAGCGAAATCGCAGCCATTGATTGCTTCACTCGCATGGCTTCCACAACATAATCCGTCTTGGATCAGGCATTTGACCCGACGCCGCTTGCTACTTCTCGGCCATCCGGGCCATGAGTTTATTATTTATGAATGGATCGCAGAGTCGCGCCCGGTGGTTTGCATTCTCACCGAGGGATCAGGCATACAAGGTGCGCCGCGAATCGCGTAATTCGAACGCGTAATCAAAATATTGCTGGCGAACTGTATTCTGACTAACGATATTAACGAAGTGGTGAGTGACGCGATCGAAGGATATGAGCCGACTCATGACATTTACGAAGCCATCGCACGAGGCGCAATTCCGCTAGCATCACAACATGCGGCTAATCCGATTACTCACTACCTGATTCCAATTTTGGCAAATCCGAGCCACGCACCTTTTGGCAATTCGTCGACCGCCGCGTAGGTCAAACCAACCTCGCACTATCTACGTCAGGAATTTGCGGCGACTCGTTGACGCTCGTACGCCTGCACGTGGCAGCGCGCGAGCGCAAGCACCTCGCACGGAATTTCAAACTGGCGTGCACGCGCGAGCATGTCGCCGAGGATATGTTCGCCTTCCGTCGGACCGCCGCGCTCGATATCGCGCAGCATCGATGCTTTCAACGTGGAATCGATCGCGGTAAGTGCGGCTTCGGCTTCATGCAGACTTCGTTCGCGCGGCGCCACGCCGCTGCGATGCGCGACTTCGGCGCAACGCTGCAGCAAGGTGCGTGCAAACGCGGCGCCATCGACGGTCGCCGCAATTTCTGCGATCGATGCACGCATCAGACAGGTGATGCCGGCAAGGCTCGCCAGGAAAACAAATTTCTCCCACAGCTCGATGGTGATCTGTTCGCTGACGCGCACTTCGGCGTTGATCGCGGTGAGCAGCGCGGCGATTGTATCGAGCGACGCATCATCAACAGCACGATTGCCGAAAGTCAGTCGATGCAATTTGTTGAGGTGCTGGATTTCGCCATCGCTACCTAGCGTCACCGAGATGTGACACAAGCCGCCGAGCACGTGTTCGCTTCCGAACGCCGCATCAAGCACATCGAAATGTTTGAGACCATTGAGCAACGGCAGGATGCGCGTGTTTGCACCAACTGCCGGACGAATCGCGGCGATCGCCGAATCCAGATCGTAGGCCTTGCATGAAAGCAGGATCAGATCGAATGGCGCGGCACTGTCGAGCAAGGTCAGGACTTTTACCGACGAACTGAAATCACCGCACGGACTGATAATACGCAAGCCATCGGCGGCGAGGCGCTGCGCACGAGCGGGCCGCACCAGAAAACTGACATCGGCGCCGGCTTCGAGCAGTCGCCCCCCGAAATATCCGCCGGTGCCGCCAGCGCCGAGCACGAGGATACGCATTACATCGTATGCGTCGGGCGGTCGGCCGAAACGATGCCGGCGAGGATGCTTTCGATCTTGGTGCGCGCGCTCTCGCCATCGGCAGATTCATTGAACTGCACGCCAATACCCGCCGTGCGATTGCCCTGTGCGCCGCTCGGCGTAATCCAGATCACCTTGCCGGCGATCGGCAATCGATCTCGATCTTCCATCAGCGTGAGCAGGATGAAAACTTCATCGCCGAGTTCGTAGCGTTTTACCGTCGGCACGAACAAGCCACCGCCTTTGACGAACGACATGTAGGCGTTATACAGCGCGCCCTTGTCCTTGATCGCGAGCGACAGGATGCCTTGTCGCGGTGCGGCGGTGCCCGAGCCGGTGCCGCCAGTACCCGTATGACTTTGCATTACGCTCTCCTCCGCAACGAAACCAATCCACACCACGCCGATAATACTTCAAACAAGGTCAGTTCCGGTCGCACCGGGCCACGCAACCAGTCACGCGCGCGGTTGGCCTGATCGAACCATGCGGAAAGCTTGGCCAAATCCACCGCGGCGCTCAAGGCCAGCGGACCGGTTTGGCGGGATGCATGCGCGCCGGCTTCTTCGCGCGCGAGCAGCGCGGCGAACCACAACCGCTGCGCCGGATCGGCCTTGCCCCAGCGATTTGCCACTTCCAGCGCGGTGCTGCGACCAGCGATTAGCGCGCGCAAATCGCTTGCCACTTGCTCGCGCAATTCGAGTGTGCCGGCGCGCAGCCATTCGAGCGCGAGACCCGGATTATTGTCGCTGGTCAGCAAGGCCTGTGACGCTTGCGCGGCAGTGATGCCTTGTTGCTCCAGCCACGCGTGTGCGACGGATGCCGATGGCGTGCGGAAATCGATGCGCTGGCAGCGGCTGCGGATCGTCGCCGAGAGTCGCGCGGATTGATGACTGACCAAAATGATGATGCTGTCGGCGGTCGGTTCCTCCAACGTTTTCAACAATGCATTCGATGCGCTCGCGTTCATCTCTTCCGCCGGCGCGATGATCGCGATCTGGTAGCCGCCGAACTGAGTTGACAATGCGAGGCGCTCGCCGAGCGTGCGAATCTGGTCGACGCTGATCTGCGATTTTTCCTCCTCGACGCCGATGCGCAGAAAATCCGGATGCGACCCCGCCGCCATCAATCGGCACGATTTGCATGCGCCACACGCGCTGCCATCCGCACGACGCGAACTGCACAACAGCGACTGCGCAAAAGACGATGCAAACGCATGCTTGCCGAGACCCTCCGGGCCGGACAGCAGCAACGCATGTGCGAGCGCGCCGCGCGTCAAACGCTGCATCAGATTCTGCCACGCATCGCGCTGCCACACGGCAAGAGTCATGATGATTCCACCATCGCTGATTGCAAGAATTCGGTGAGTATTGCGCGCGTTGCCATCAGAACTTTTTCCAGCGGCTGGCTCGCATCGATCACGCGAAAACGCTGCGGCTGATCGGACGCGCGGGCGCGATATGCCGCGCGCACACGCTCGAAAAACGTCACCGCTTCGAGTTCGATGCGATCCGCCGCGGCACGTTCGCGCATGCGCGCGAGGCCCTGCTCAACTGGCAAGTCGAGCAGCAGGGTGAGATCGGGTTGTAGGCCGTTCGCCGCCCAGTTTTCGAGCTCGGCGATACGCGCTTGCGGCTGGCCGCGGCCGCCGCCTTGATAAGCGAAACTCGCGTCGGTGAAACGATCCGACAACACCCACTTACCGGCAGTAAGTGCAGGTTCGATTACGCGGCGCACGAGTTCAGCGCGCGCGGCGAACATCAGCAGCAGTTCGCTCTGCGCACACATGCCACGGTACTGCGCATCAAGTACCACGGCACGCAGCGCCTCACCAACCGGCGTGCCGCCCGGTTCCCGCGTCTGCACGACATCGTGCCCGGCGTTGAACAATTGTTCGCGCGCGGCCGCGAGCACGGTACTTTTGCCCGCACCCTCGCCGCCTTCGAGCGTAATCAATCGTCCTCTCATTGTTTCTTTCCGAGCTGAAATTTTCCGACTGCCGTATTGTGCGCCTCCAGGGTGTCGGAAAACTGATGTGTGCCGTCGCCCCGCGCAACAAAATACAGCGTATTGCCCGGCGCCGGATGCATCACCGCGGCCAGCGCGGCCTTGCCCGGCAGCGCGATCGGCGTCGGCGGCAAACCGCTGCGCGTGTAGGTGTTGTACGGCGTGTCGGTATCAAGATCGCGGCGATGAATATTGCCGTCGTAATTGTCGCCGAGGCCGTAGATCACGCTCGGATCGGTCTGCAGCCGCATGCCGAGTTTGAGGCGGCGCATGAACACGCCGGCGATCTGCGGCCGCTCCTCGGCACGACCGGTTTCTTTCTCGACGATCGACGCCAGGATCAGCGCGTGATATGACGATTCCAACGGCAAGCTGGAGTCGCGCTGCGACCACAAACCATCAAGCTGCTGTTGCATCGCAATGTGCGCGCGGCGCAACAGATCGAGGTCGGCTTGGCCTTTCAGGTACACATAGGTTTCGGGCAGAAAACGACCTTCGGCAGACTGATCGAGCGCGCCGAGTTTTTTCATGATTTCGGCGTCGCTCAAGCCGGCGAGGGTCGGTTGCAATTTTTCCTGCTGCGCCAGTGCGAGCCGCAGCTGTTTGAAGTTCCAGCCTTCGACGATCGTGAACTTGTGCTGGATCACCTCGCCCGCTGCCATGCGCTTGAGCAGGCTGCGCGGTGTGAGCTCGGCGCTTAAAGCGTATTCGCCGGCATGCAGCGAACTCGTGACGTGCATTTGCCACGCCAGCGCGCGCCAGTACGGCCACGGCGTGCTGCTCTCGGTTTGTGCCTTGAGCAAAGTCACGATGCCGGGCAACGATGTCCCTAGCGGCACATCGAGCGTCACATCAGCACCCTTGACCTGTAACGGACTGTCGGCAAAATTCTCTAACTCGCGATAGAACCATCCTGCCGCCATCGCGCCGAATATCAGCACAGCGAGCAGCAGACGCAGCAGTACGCCGCCGCGCTGCGTCGAATTTTTTGCACGAAACCCAGACTGCATCAGACTTGCTCTCCTTCTTGCGTCATCCATCCGTTCGCGCGCCAGTGTGCTTGCAGCTCGCGCGTGATTGGCCCGAGCGCATACGATTTATCGGCCAGCCTTGTCACCGGCAGAATACCGCGCACGCTGTTGCACAGAAATATCTCGTTCGCTCGCATCAATTCCGTCGGCAACAGATCGCATATTTCAACATTTTCGAAATGATCCAGCAGCGCCGCGCGCGCGACACCGGCGATGCCACAACGTGTGAGAGCGGGCGTGATCACACGCCGATCCAGTACGCAAAAAATATTCGCTGCCGTCGCGCAGATCACATGGCCATCGGAATCGCACATGATACCTTCGAAAATCCCGGCATCGTTCCATTCGGCGCGCGCCAGAACCTGCTCGAGTCGATTCAGATGTTTGATACCCGCAAGCAGCGGCTGCAGTGCAAGACGCGTGCTGCACCAGCGCAGCCGGATTCCGTGCGTGTAACTATCCACCGGTATCGACACGAACGGAAACGCGGCGACAACACGCGTCGGCATCGTTTCTAGCGGCAATGCGTAACCGCGTGCAGCGATACCACGAGTGATAGTGATGCGCACGACGGCGCATTCCAGGCCAATGCAAACTTTCTCGATTTCCCGCGCCAGCAAACCGACATCCGGCGGTGGCAATTGGAGACGCGCAGAACCTTCGGCGAGTCGCTGCGCGTGTCGTTGCCACAGCGGCGCGCGACCGTGCACCACGCGCACGGTTTCGAACAAGCCATCGCCGTAGGAAAAACCGCGATCCAGTGGCGAAACCGTTTCCAGGGCGACGCCATTGATCAGCATTCGTACGCTCATCCGTCAACTCCGAGCGCACGCAATAATCCGCGCGCCTTAGCCCGCGTTTCATCGAGCTCGCGCTCGGCGATCGAATCGACCACGATGCCCGCGCCGGCGCGAAAACTGATCGTAGTATCGTGCAGCAGAAAACTGCGGATCAGGATATTCAGATCCATATCGCCGTTGCGATCCAGGTATCCGAATGCGCCGGTATAAGGGCCACGCGCCACGCCTTCGAGTTCGGCGATGATTTCCATGCAGCGCACCTTCGGGCAACCGGTAATCGTGCCACCCGGAAACACCGCGGCGATCACCTGCCCCGGCGTCACGCCGGCATGCAAACGTCCACGTACATTCGAGACGATGTGGTGCACATGCGTATAACTCTCGACCGACATGAGCTCATCCACCTCGACGCTACCGGGTACGCACACGCGACCGAGATCGTTGCGCTCAAGATCGATCAGCATGACGTGCTCGGCACGTTCTTTCGGATGGCCGACCAATTCGCGGATACGATCGGCATCGTCGTCACCGGCGAAACGCGCACGCGTTCCGGCGATCGGCCGGGTCTGCGCGATACCCGCACGTACCTCGACCAGCCGCTCAGGCGACGAACTCACCACAGCCCAATCCTCGACTTGCAGCAACCCGGCAAACGGCGCCGGATTCGTCTTTCGCAAACGCGCATACAGCGCCGATGCCGACACCGGCGCGGACAAGGACGCGCGCCATTGACGCGACAGGTTGACCTGAAAAATATCGCCGGCGCGCAGGTATTCATGGATGCGTTCGATACCACGCAAGAAGTGTTCGGGGTCGTCTTCGTCGATGGCAATATCGGTCAACGCTGTCGAAACCAGCGGCGTCGTGGACTGCAGATCGGTAAACAATTCATCGAGCAAATCCGCATGCGCCGTTTCGGCAATCAACACCGTGCGATCAAGCTCATGGTCGATGATGATCGCGGCCGGACAACGCATCGCGAGCGCGACCGGCATGGCATTCTTCGCGGCACAGGGTTGCCGCAGGCGCGGCTCGATTTCTCCTGCGAGCTCGTAGCCGAGGTACAACCACCAGCCGCCGTGGAAAGGCAGATCGTCTTCGGTGTGCGGAATGTTTTCGGCGGACCAGGCGTGGTCCAGCGCATCGAGAAACCCGCGATGCGCTTCGAGCGCGATGCCATCACGCGTGAGCGTGCAATCGGCATCAAGGCGGATTTGCGTCTGCGGAAACGCACACAAAATATCGAAGCGTGTGTGCCGTGTACCGTGCGCGACACTTTCAAACAACGCCGGATAACGTGCGGGTTGCGCTGCGGCCAGCGCGAGCAAATCGGTCTGGCCGCTGAGAACATGCGTGACGATACTCACGCGCTCATGCTCTTGCGCCGGGCGGCTTGGAATCGGCGATCAGAGGCTCTGGAAAACCAGCGTGCCGTTGGTGCCACCGAAGCCGAACGAGTTGGAAAGCGCGGTCTTGATCTTCGCTTCGCGCGCGAAGTGGGGCACAAAATCGAGATCGCAACCGGCATCCGGATTGTCCAGATTGATGGTCGGCGGCAACACGCTATCGCGCAACGCGAGGATGCTAAAAATCGCTTCGACACCGCCAGCTGCGCCGAGCAGATGTCCGGTCATGGATTTGGTCGAGCTGACTGCGAGTTTGTAAGCGTGATCGCCAAAGCAGGATTTCACCGCCTGGGTTTCAGCGAGATCGCCGGCCGGTGTCGACGTGCCGTGGGCGTTGATGTAGTCGATCGCGTCGGGATTCAGTTTGGCGTCCCTGAGCGCGTTGACCATGCTGCGTGCGGCGCCTTCACCGTTCTCGCTCGGTGCGGTCATGTGGTATGCATCGCCGCTCATGCCGAAACCGGAAAGTTCGCAGTAAATGCGTGCGCCGCGTTTTTTCGCGTGCTCGTACTCTTCGAGCATCAATACACCGGCGCCGTCGGACAATACGAATCCGTCGCGATCCTTGTCCCATGGCCGGCTGGCCTTGGTCGGTTCGTCGTTACGCGTGGTCATAGCGCGTGCCGAAATAAAACCGCCGATCGATGTGCCGGTGATCGAATATTCAGCGCCGCCAGCGACCATCGCATCGGCATCGCCGTACTGGATCATGCGCGCGGCCAGGCCGATGTTGTGGGTCGATGTCGTACACGCGGTGACGACCGCGATATTCGGGCCTTTCAGGCCGAACAAGATCGAGAGGTTTCCCGAGATCATGTTGATGATGGTCGATGGCACGAAGAACGGTGAAATCTTGCGCGGACCACCTTCGTGAAACGCGATCGAGGTACGTTCAATACCGGTGATACCACCGATGCCGGCGCCAACCGCCGCACCAACGCGCTCGGCATTTTCAGCGGTGATTTCCAGCCCCGAATCGCGCAACGCTTGCACCGAGGCAGCGATGCCGTAGTGGATAAAAGGATCCATTTTCTTGACGTCTTTCGGCGCGATATACGTGGCCGGATCGAAGTCGCGGATTTCGCCAGCGATCTTGGTCGCGAACGCCGTGGTATCAAAATGCGTGATCGGCCCGATCCCGCTCACACCCGCAAGAATATTCGACCAGGCTGTGACGATATCATTGCCCACGGGCGAAACGATGCCGAGACCGGTAACTACAACGCGCCGCTTGGACATGTTTTTTGCATCCGTAAAAACGAAGGCGCCAACCATACGTCAGCGCACGTTAGCGAACCCTGAAAACGCAAGCTGCGCCCCGAAGGCGCAGCCGCATGAAACGATGATCCGGTGAAAACTCAGGCTTTGACGTGCGCCTTGACGTAGTCCACGGCCTGCTGCACGGTCGTGATTTTCTCGGCTTCTTCGTCCGGGATTTCGCATTCGAATTCTTCTTCGAGTGCCATCACCAGCTCGACGGTGTCGAGGGAATCTGCACCGAGATCGTCGACAAACGACGCAGTGGCGGTTACTTCATCTTCTTTCACGCCCAACTGTTCGACAACGATCTTCTTGACGCGATCTTCTATGCTGCTCATAAGTGCAAAACCTCCCGAGGGGAAAACAGAAATACCAAATTCGTGATTTGCGGATTGTAGTGGAAGCCCAACGCAACTGCTACCAGTGACTGGCAAACCGGCTACTCTCAGTGACTTATCATGCCATGTACATACCGCCGTTCACATGCAGCGTTTCGCCGGTGATGTAAGCAGCAGCAGGCGATGCCAGAAAACTCACGGCCTTGGCAATATCCACCGGTGCGCCAAGGCGACCGAGCGCAATCTGATTGAGCAACGCATTTTTCTGTTCATCCGGCAGACCCCTAGTCATGTCAGTATCGATGAATCCCGGCGCCACCACGTTCACGGTAATGCCGCGGCTGCCGATTTCGCGCGCGAGCGATTTTGAGAACGCGATGATGCCAGCCTTGGCCGCAGCGTAATTCGACTGTCCGGGATTTCCGGTCAAACCGATTACTGACGCGATGCTGATGATGCGACCTTTTCGCGCCTTCATCATTCCGCGCATCACCGCCTTGCTAGTGCGATACACCGAGGTCAGATTAGTATCCAGGATCGCCTGCCAGTCGTCGTCTTTCATGCGTATCAGCAATTGATCGCGGGTGATGCCGGCGTTGTTGACGAGGATGCTGACGGCGCCGAACTCCTTCGTGATGCCGTCGATCAGATCTTCGACCGCGGCACTATCGGTGACATTCAGCGCGCGTCCGATGCCGCCGTGTGCCGCGAGTTTTTCGCTAATCGCCGCGGCGCCGGATGCGGTGGTCGCGGTGCCGATGACTTTTGCACCGAGCGCGGCCAGTTCTTCGGCAATCGCCGCACCGATGCCGCGACTCGCGCCCGTTACGAGGGCGATTTCACCGTGCAGAATGGCTGACATGTGGGTTCCTTGACGGATATTTTTTACGGGGATGAAACAGCGTGAATTTTATTGCGCCAGATCGAGCACGGCTTGCTGCAGATCTGCCGGCGCACCGATCGCGCGACTCTCGATCGTCTTGCTGATGCGTTTGTTCAGACCGCTGAGAACCTTGCCGGGACCGCATTCGAGCAGTCGTGTGGCGCCATTCGCTTCGAGCGCGAACACACATTCAGTCCAGCGCACCGGCATGTACAACTGGCGCACTAGCGCGGCTTGGATTTCTTCGATCGATCCGTAACTGCGCGCGTCGGCATTTTGGATCACCGGAATTTTCGGCAACTGCCACGTCAGTGTTTTCATATGCGCGGCGAGTTGTTCGGCGGCGCCCTGCATGAGCGCGCAATGCGAAGGCACACTCACCGGCAACTTGATCGCCTTGCGCACGCCGAGTTCGGCGAGTTTGGCCAGTGCACGATCCACCGCCTCGGCATGGCCGGCGATAACGGTCTGACCCGGCGAATTGAAATTTGCCGGCGCGACGATTTGCGCACCGGCAACTTCGACACACACCGCAGCGATCTGCGCATCTTCAGCGCCGAGAATCGCGGCCATCGCACCGACACCTTGCGGCACGGCGTTTTGCATCAGGCGTCCACGCTCGGCGACCAATGCGGCGGCATCGGCCAGCGTCAAGACTTCAGCACAGACCAAGGCGCTGTATTCGCCAAGGCTATGTCCCGCGAGTTGGGCCGGCAGCGGGCCGCGCGCTTCCCGCCATACCCGCCACACAGCCACACTCGCCGCGAGTAACACGGGCTGGGTATTTTCGGTACGATTGAGTTCGACCTCGGGGCCCTGCTGGCTGAGTTCCCACAGGTCGCGGCCAAGATATTGCGAAGCCTCGTCAAAGGTATGTTTGACCGACGGATAAGCCGCCGCAAGTTCGGCCAGCATGCCGACCGATTGCGAACCCTGACCCGGGAAAACGAAGGCGAGATTGTTCATGCCGTATTATTCATGCCGTTGATCGCGATCAAAAAAGCGCAGTGGAAAAAATACGAAATCTGCAAGGTGCGGAGATCAGAAACGGATGAGCGCCGAGCCCCACGTGAAACCGCCGCCGAACGCTTCGAGCAACAGCATTTCACCACGTTTGACCTTGCCCGACCGCACCGCAAAATCCAGCGCCAGCGGTACCGAGCCGGCCGAGGTATTGCCGTGTTTGTCGACGGTCACGATGACGCGTTCCATCGGCATGTCGAGACGTTTGGCAGTGGCCTGGATAATGCGCAGATTGGCTTGGTGCGGGATCAGCCAGTCGATATCGGATTTCTGCAGGTTATTCGCGGCGAGCGTTTCCGCGACCACTGCGTCAAGCGTCTTGACCGCGACCTTGAACACTTCGCTGCCGGCCATGAGTACACGCACACCGTGGTTTTTCTCGTCAGTGAAACCGACCGAAACGCCGACGGGATTCCACAACAATTCTTTGTAGCCGCCATCCGCATGCAGATGTGTGGAAATGATGCCCGGTTCGTCCGAGGCTTGCAGCACGACCGCACCAGCGCCATCGCCAAACAAGACGCAGGTCGAGCGATCCGACCAGTCAAGCATGCGCGAAAGGGTTTCGGCACCCACCACGAGTGCGGTCTTGACCGTGCCGGAGCGGATGAACTTGTCGGCCACGCTCAGGGCGTAGATAAAACCCGAGCACGCGGCGTTGACGTCGAACGCGGCGCAACCATTGGCACCGAGCCGATGCTGCAACAAGCAAGCGGTGGACGGGAAAATCAGATCCGGTGTGGTGGTGCCGACAATGATGAGTTCGACGTCACGTGCATTCACGCCCGCCGCTTCGAGCGCAGCCGTGGCCGCACCGAACGCGAGATCACATGTGGTCTGCCCCTCGGCGGCGATATGGCGCTGCCGGATGCCAGTTCGACTGACGATCCACTCGTCATTAGTATCGACGAGTTTTTCCAGCTCTGCATTGGTGAGGATGCGTTCCGGCAAGAAGCTGCCGGTGCCGACGATGCGCGCGTAAGTCAGAGCCGTATCCCCCAGCGAAACGAAAGACTGTCAGCCATCGACCGCAATCCCGTAATGCAAACCGATGCCATGATGGCGTCGGCAAGAATAAAGATCGATATCAGTCCGCCCACAGGCAGACCGAATCGAATCTCAGTCTTCCGTGCGAACCGAACCCTTGCTCTCGATCACTTTGCGACCGCGATAGTAGCCGTCTTTGGTGATGTGGTGACGCAAATGCACCTCACCGGAGGTCTTGTCGGTGCTGAGCTGCGGCGCAACCAGCGCATCGTGCGAACGACGCATGCCACGACGTGATGGGGATTTGCGACTTTTCTGTACTGCCATGATGACTCTCCAAACAATCTATTGAATATCTCCGCAGGATTGCCGCCATGGCAATTCGCGGGGTCGAAAAGCCCAAAGTGACTCGGGCTTTCTGTGCCACACCAGCGTTTATCCGGCGCGACGAGCGATGCGATTTTTGCATCAGCGAAAATCCCCTACAGGACTTTCTTGCACTCTTCAGTGCGGTGTTTTTTTCAGGGCACCGAGCGCAGCGAATGGATTCTTGCGCGGCGCCTCAATCACTTCGCCCGGCTCGTCCAACCACACCGTTTCCGGCAGATCTTCGGTGCCCGGCTTCATCGGAATCAGCGGCAGCGCCAGAATCAGCTCGTCCTCGATCACATCCCGCAGTCGCATGCCGTCTTGCGTGACCAGCAACGGCTCGCAGCCTTCGGGCAATCCGGCTTCTTCTTCCTCGCGCGTAATCAAACCCAGGCGAGAATCGATATGCACCGGTAAAATAAATTCTTCCAGCGTGCGCTGGCAAATCAGTGTCAGCGGAACATAGGCGCGAACCTGCAAATACGCAACGCCCAATTCGTCCCGGCCGAATTCCAGATCGTAACTCACGGTACCGGCCGGCGCTGCCACACTTGCCACCAGACGCGGCATGGCCGTCAGCGGCAACGTTCCGTGGAACAAACGCCGCGCCGTCACCATGCGCCAAACATCGACAATTTCCGGAAAAGCTGTAGACACGGCGCGCGAAATGGTGGGTAGCCAGCGCGTCAAAGTCAATCAAGCGACAGGTGACGCACGTGGCAATCCGCAAGTATATAGCGTGGCGACGACAAAATCGATATGCGCATGGATTTGCCATCCCGCCGGCCCCGATCATCACATGTGTGATTAACGAGATTCCAACATCTGTTTTGCTACGGTTCAGGAAAAGAGCGTTCCACAACGCCCGAACCAACCGATACTCATGGGGATCACCCGTATGCCAATCCAGCGACTGACCGCCGCGACGCTATTTGCTGCGGCCTGCATTTTCCAGAGCGCGGCTTTTGCCCGCATCGCCAGCCCGGCCATGCCGCTGGAATGCGATGCCGCTTCGCTGCAAGCGTCGCTGCTGCCATTCGTCAGTGCTAGTCTTTGGAGCAACGCGCAGCGTGCCGTACTGACGACGCCCGCCTCCGAGAACATCGACTCGAAGGCAAAAACCGAACTTCCCGAAATCGCAACGATCGAGCAGGCGCCGCGTCGTCTACTCGCAGATTTTGCAATGCAATTGCGCAACATCCGTTATCGCCGCGGCGGTCGCGAGCCGTCCACCGGTTTTGATTGCAGCGGGTTCGTGCATTACGTTTTCCTGCACACGATGGGCCTCGATCTGCCGGGCGATGCGCCGGCGCAGTTTGGTTTCGGCCAGAAAGTCGCGCGCGCGCAGATGCAGACCGGTGATCTCGTGTTTTTCCGCACGCGTGGCGGCGCGGGTATTTCGCACGTCGGCATTTATCTCGATGACGGTCGTTTTATCCATTCGCCTTCACCGGGTAAATCAGTACGCATCGATCATCTTGAAGATACGTACTGGACCAAGCGTTTTGTCGGTGCACGCCGGCTCGGCAGCTTGACCTGATCGGAAACGCCATTCTTCCGACGCGCTGAAGTTAAACGGCGTTGCGCGCAAGAAACTACGATGCCGCTATCGGCAACACGCTTCTCGATGACTAATACATATCGACTGCCGAACGTGTAACTGCAACGATCCCGAATCACTTTGATCGCTGTTATCCTTGTACGGATAGCTCAGCCCAAGGTGCGCACGCATGCCCGTTATCGAATCCGCGATTGATCCCCGCTCCGCCGATTTTCTGGCGAACGCCACGCAACTGCGCACGCAGGTTGAGGACCTGAAAACCCAGCTCACACAGACTGCGCTCGGTGGGGGCGAAAAGGCGCGGCAAAAACATACCGAACGCGGCAAGCTGCTGCCACGCGAGCGTATCCGCGCATTGCTCGATCCGGGTTCACCGTTTCTCGAACTGTCGCCGCTCGCAGCGCATGGTCTTTACGAAAACCAGGCGCCATGCGCCGGCTTGATCACCGGCATCGGTCGTGTACAGGGCAAAGAGGTCATGGTCGTGGCCAACGATGCCACGGTCAAAGGCGGCACGTATTTTCCGATGACGGTTAAAAAGCATCTGCGCGCGCAGGAGATCGCCGAGGAAAATCGCCTTCCCTGCATTTATCTGGTCGATTCCGGTGGCGCCTTCCTGCCGCTGCAGGATGAAGTGTTTCCCGACCGCGATCATTTCGGGCGAATTTTCTACAACCAGGCACGGCTGTCGTCGAAGAATATTCCGCAGATCGCGGTGGTCATGGGCTCGTGCACCGCTGGCGGCGCGTACGTACCGGCGATGAGCGATGAAACCGTGATCGTGAAGGAACAAGGCACGATTTTTCTTGGCGGCCCGCCACTCGTGAAAGCTGCGACCGGCGAAGTCGTAGATGCCGAATCACTCGGCGGCGCCGATATGCACACCAGTATTTCCGGCGTCGCCGATCATTTCGCCGAAAACGACGCGCATGCATTGGTCATTGCACGCGACATCGTGGCGCATCTGAATCGCACAAAAAAACTGCCGGTGGAAATCCGCGAATCGCGCGAACCACGTTATCCGGCGGAGGAGCTGTATGGCATTCTGCCGCGCGATACACGGCATCCGTTCGATATCCGCGAAATCATCGCGCGTATCGTCGACGGCTCGGAATTCCAGGAGTTCAAGGCACGTTACGGCAAGACGCTGGTTTGCGGATTCAGCCATATATACGGCTATCCGGTTGGCATCATCGCCAACAACGGCATTCTGTTCGCGGAGTCCGCGCTGAAAGGCGCGCACTTCATCGAGCTATGCAATCAACGCGATATCCCGCTCGTTTTTTTACAAAACATTACCGGTTTCATGGTCGGCAAGAAATACGAAAACGCCGGCATCGCCAAGGACGGCGCGAAGATGGTCACAGCGGTCGCGTGTTCGCATGTGCCGAAGTTCACAGTGATGATCGGCGGCAGTTTTGGTGCTGGAAATTACGCGATGTGCGGACGCGGATATCAGCCGCGATTCCTGTGGATGTGGCCGAACTCGCGCATCAGCGTGATGGGCGGCGAACAGGCGGCGGCGGTGCTGGCGACCGTGAAGCGTGACGGCTTGGAGGCTTCGGGCAAGACGTGGTCCGCCGAAGAAGAAGAACAATTCAAGGATCCGATTCGCCAGCAATACGAGCGCCAGGGCCATCCGTACTACGCCAGCGCGCGCTTGTGGGACGACGGCGTGATTGATCCGGTGGATACGCGGCGTGTGCTCGGATTGGCGATCTCGGCGGCAATGAACGCGCCGATCGAGAAACAACGCTTCGGCGTGTTCCGCATGTAACGGCGGCACGCTGAAACGAATGAAGCTGCGTTTGCGCAGCTTCATTCGAGAATTACCAGACTCGACTTAGCAAGCCGATCAATGTGCCAGATGCGCGGTCACCGGCCGTTGCGGCGGCTTGGCACCGCCACCACCCAGCATGCGCATGCCGAGCGCAATCAGCGCGGCGGTGACGAGGTAGAAAAGAATCTGCATGCCGGCCGGATGCGCCTCGTAACCGATCAGCGTATGCAAAGCCTTGCCGATCCACGAGGTATCCGACAGCAGGAACGAGCTATCCCAGATACGATTGCCGAGCGCCGGCAGAATATCCGCCTGGATCAGGAAATTCGCCGCCTGCGACGCCAGTCCCGCCGCGAGCAAGAGCAGCAGCCAGTTGGTCGCGCTGAAAAAATAGCGCATCGGGATACGCAGCAAACCGAAATACAAGCCCAGCCCGACCGCCGAACCGCCGATCACACCGATGCAGATTCCGCCGATCAGATCGACCGCGCTCGAACCACCGGCGGACTGACCATAAAGAAACAAAACCACCTCCGAACCTTCGCGCAGGATCGCGATCGCGACCACGATCAACAGCGCCGACAACGGCCGGTTGCCGCCGGTCACTTGCGCGCCAACCGATTTCATTTCCATCGCGAGTTCGCGGCCATGGCTGGCCATCCAGATCGCGTGCCACGCGATCATCAACACCGCGGCGAGCAACACGCTGGCGTTGAAGAGTTCCTGACCGATACCGCTGACCGCTTGCGCGATCACGCCTGCGAAACACGCGACGATAATCGCGCCCAGCACACCGGCGCCGATGCCCGCGCCGATCCAGCGACCGCGCCCCATCACACCGCGCGTTGCCGCCGCGACGATCGACACGATCAGCGCCGCTTCCAGCACCTCGCGAAACACCAGCAAACCGCTACCGAGCATGACCAGATCCTTTACTGCAGAGGCAAATCAACGCGCACAAACTACTTTGCGATCACTGCGCCTTGCGCCGTATCCTGATGAAAGTCGCCGAAGAATCCGTACTTGCCGGGTTCCAGCGGGCCGAGATAAATATCGATCGTGCCGTTACCGACCACGACCTTCTCGCGATTTAGTTCGGCGCTCTCGAATTCCTCGGGCGAGGCATCCTTGTTCTCGACGATCAGCTTGAATTTCTGCCCGACCGGCACCTGGATTTCGGTCGGCTGGAACTTGTGATCCTGCACGACCAGATGAAACTCAGGCACCGCAGCTTGTGCGGCCAGCGCAGACATGGCGATTACGGCAAACACGATCCGAGGCAACATGCGAATTCATCCAAAGTCGTTCTAGTGAAGCAAATGATAATGGTTCGCATTTCCAAAAGCAATCTGCCGCATCTTTGGCTGATATGCAAAGGGATTTGGTCTGAACGAGCACCTGGCGCGCATCGCAACAATGGAACAAAAAAATCAAGCAGCGGAATGTGTCAATGAGGTGAGACAGCCGTTGATCAGAATTTAGTGAGTTTTCTGGGTGTCGGTATCCTTTTTGAGAGGCGGGTTGATGTAGACCT
>JAYVLO010000130.1:0-15909 GCA_043759455.1 Pseudolysobacter sp. | reverse complement strand
AGGCGTTCGTGATCGCGCTGTGCCAGTCGATGCCGGTAGCCCATGTAGCGCGCCTGCTTGGGGTGTCGGATGACCGCATTTGGCGCGTGCTCAAACACCCCATCGCGCAAGCGCGCGCCCGGGAAGATCACGCCTCGGTGCGGCGCCTGGGTGTGGACGAAACCAGTACGCGCCGCGGCCAACGCTATCTAACGTTGTTTCACGATGCCGACACGCGCCGGTTACTGTTTCCTGATTCCGTGGCGCGCTATGCTCGCAGCGCGTCACGGAATCAGGTATATATTAGATGCCTCTATTAATAATCCTATAAACATTACCGCAAGCAATGTCACTCTTGATTTAGGCGGCTATTCTATAAACGGTGGGACTGCTTGCACAAACTCAGCTACTTCGCATGCGACAACGTGCAACACGGGTGCATCAAATGGTACGAGCATGATTCGCGTCACCGGATATAATGTGACAATAAAAAGCGGATATGTGGTTGGTAGTCCTGGAGTTGGGCTTTATGCGCAGACATTGGCTGCCGGTAAAAATCAGAATATCGTAATCAAAGATGTAACGTTCTCTGATAATGCCGGGAGCGCAATTTTTGCCACCGGCGACGGCGTAACCCTGATAAATGTAATTGCCTCTAAAAATGGTGCGACCGGAATTTCGTTGTCAGGAAGCAATATTTTGGATCATGTAAATTCTAGCTATAATAACGGTGACGGAATATTGCTTACTAACGCGGTCATGACCAATATTGTGGCTACGGGCAATTACAATTTTGGAGTAGAGACGAACGGTGGTTTGAGCGGAGGTACTCTAACAAATGTTAATGCAACCGGTAATTTCTATGGTGGAGTAAAAGGTCAAAGCCTCGCAATAGTCGCGGGATCTTTTGGCAATAACCAAGGTCTGGGGGTACAGACACTTGGCGGCGTATCATCAACCATTGCACCTGGTGGAAACAATGGCTCACAGTCGGCTGCGCAGTACTTCTTCGATCCTTATAGCTGCTATCTGAACGTAACGAGCAGCCTGGGGACTATTACAGGAACTGGCAAAAATGGTTCCGGGTTGACCGGTTGTCAATAATGTAGCAACCAATTCAGCAATAAGTTCGTTGCACGATTATTTCGTGTCAATGAACAAATGAGCGGGTTGGGCTTCAGGAATTGATTCAGTGGATGCGGCTTATGCGCATCCACTGAATTTCGAACTGCGATAACACCACGGCAGCAAGTTCGGCGCCAACCTCAATGCTGCGCAATATCCGGCAGCCCGCTCAGCAACAGCCAGCGCTTGGCTTTCTCGTCGTAATGCCAGGTCTGGTGATCGATCACGCTGCGTTCCTGTTGCGTGTTGAGATTGACCAGGCCAATCTCGACGATCACTTGTACTTCGCCGACCTTGACCGCGACCGGATCGCCTTCGTGGTAGAAGCTCACCTTGTATTGACGGAAGCGTTCCAGGTCGAGCGATGTCAGCGGATGCGCCGTCAGCGTTTCGGGGTCGACCACCGATTGCGCCTGCGCCCAATCACCCCAGCGGATCGTGGCGGCATAACTCTGCAGGGTGTCGTCGAGCAAACGCGCCTTGGTGTCGCTGGCACAGCCGGGTAGCAGGGTGATGAGCAGCGGAATCAGCAGTCGGCGCATGGCGGTGTTCCTTGATACAGGAGATTCCGTATTATGCCGGTTTTGGGTCGCGCCGCATCGCTACAAAACGTGCTTCGAGGGTGGCAGCGTCGCGGCCATCGTCGAGGCGAATGCGGCTGTGCGTGCGCAGGCGCGCGCGACCGCGGTTGTGCAACGTCTGCAGGTAGATGTCCCAATCCTCGCCCTCGGCCAGCAGAGCCTGCGCGCTGAAATCCTGCCACACCGGCATTAGGTAGCGCGCGGTGCTGTCTTGCACGTAAACATCGTAATCCATGCCTTCTTCGCCGAGGCGCAACGCGATCAGGCCCCATCCGGACAAGGTCAGCACGCTACTGAGGCTGCCGCCGAACGCGCAACCCTTGTCGTTGATGTTGGGCGCGAGTGGCGCGCCCAAGGTGCATGTGATGCCATCGAATGCCTGCAGCCGAACCTGCATCGCACGCACCAGCGGAATGCTGTGCAAAAGCGCGTGTTGCCACGCCGTGCACAAGGCAGCGGTCTGCGCCGCGGTGACGGAGTTAGCGGCGGGCGCGGCGCGATTGGCAAATTCGATCATGACAGGTCAGCTGTTTGGAGGCGCGGAAGTGTGCCGGGCAAGGGAGAACAAGACAAGCATTACGCCGTCTGCACATGCTCTGCTGCTAGCATGGTCACATATGCATGTTGCGTCTAACCTATTACGCATGTATGGCCGGATTAGATGTGTTGCAAAAAGATCCCGACGTGAGTGCGGCGACAGGCGGCGGTAACGTTGCCGCGCTGGCGGGTGCGAGTGTGATCGTGACGCGACCGGTCGGTGCTGGCGATGCGCTCAAGCGGCGCATCGTCACGCTCGGCGGCCGCGCCTTGAGTCTGCCGGGCAGCAGTCTGCGCGCGCTCGCCGATACGCCTGCATTGCGTGCGCAACTGCGTGCGGCGCATGATGCCGATCGTGTGATTTTCAGCAGTCCGGCGGCGGTGCGATTTGCGTTCGTATTGTGGCCGGTGCTGCGCTTCGCACGCCGCACACAGGTATTTGGTGTGGGTGCGGCAACCGCACGCGCGCTGGCGCGGTTCGGTCTGACCGACGTGTTGACGCCATCGCGGCAGGATAGCGAAGGGCTGCTCGCGCTGCCGCAACTCAAACAATTACGCGGATTACGCGTGGCTCTGATCGGCGCGCCGGGCGGCCGCGAATTGTTGCCGCAGAGCCTGATCCGGCGTGGCGCCAATCTGAGCCGGATCGGCGTGTATCAACGGCTGCCACCGCGCCTGAATCGTCGCCATTTCGTTGCGATCGAAACGTTGTCTGCGCCATGTTTTCTGTTGCTCAGCAGCGAGCAAACCCTGGCCAATCTGAGTGATGTATTGCCTGTCGATATTCTGGCCCGATTGCACGCGGTCGAACTCATCGCCAGCAGCGCGCGCATTGCCGTGGTGGCGAGCGAATGCGGATTTGCCAACGTCACCTTGGCACGATCCGCCGCTAGCAATGATTTGATCGCCGCGGCGATCGCTGCTTTGGGGCGACACCGGTTGTAAAAAACATGTTAAATCTTGCGCATTTCCGCTAGCATTCTCAATCTATGGACGACAATTTGAATAGCGAAATCAGCACCGTATCCGCGCCACCGGCGCAAACACCGGCACGCGCCGTCAGACCGCGCGACATTCTCACGATCGTGCTGGCGCTGCTCGCTTTGATCGCGGCGGGATATTCGGCGTGGGGCATGTATCGGCTGCAACATCCGCAGGATGCAAGCAGCCTGCGTGCGCGTCTCGATCAACTCGGCACGCAGCTCGACGGCACGCAACGCAGCGTGGAATCGAATCAGCGCGAAAGCGAGAGTTTTCGCGTACGCGCCAAGGATATCGATGGCATCAACAAATCGCTACGCGAAGAAGTGTTGGGTCTATCCGAGCGCACGCGCCTGCTCGAAGATGCGGTGACCAACCTCGCCGAAAAACGTTTGTCCGGCCACGATGCGCTCGCGCTTAACGAGGCCGAGTTGCTGCTGCTGCTCGGGCAACAACGCTACGTGCTGTTCCATGATGCGGCGGCCACGATCGCGGCGTACCGCCAGGCCGACATGGCGCTCGCGGAAACCGACGATCCGGCATTTGTCGGCGTGCGGCAAACCGTTGCGGCCGAAATCGAGGCGTTGAATGCGCAGCAGGACAAAGGCGTGAATTTCGCCGTCACGGCGATCGATCAGCTACGCGGTCGCCTGGCCAAATTGCCGCTCGCGCAGAGCCGGCAAACGGCCTCGTCGGATACACCGGCGGTCGATGAATCGCGCTTGTGGCGCGTCGTGAGTCAGTTCGTGCGTATCAGTCACGATCAGGATGTGCTCGCCAGCGTGCATGCGCGCGGCGGCGAACTCGGCGGCGAACTCATCGCGCTGGATCTGAGTGTCGCGCAATCGGCCTTGCTGGCGCGCGATGCGACTGTGTATCACGATGCGTTGCAGCGCGTGCGCGTGGCGTGTGCGCAGCGTTACGCGGGGGCGGATCCGGCGGTGATCGAAGTCCTTGCCGAGCTCGATAAACTTGTCGCGATGCCGCTGGCCGCACCGGCGCCAGGCATTCTCGGCAGCGCGCTCAAGGAACTGCGCAATCTGCGCATCACTCACGCGTTGCAGCGCTCGCCCAAAGCCGCACCCGCAGCGACCGCCGCGAGCGCGCGTCAATCATGAAAACGTGGTGGATTCTCCTGCTACTGCTGGCCGTTGCCGTGGCAGCGGCGTTCGGCTGGCACGCGTTGGCGCTCGATCCGGGTTACGTGCTGATTCGTGTGCACGACACGCGCATCGAAACCTCGCTCGTGTTTGCGGTGATCGTAGCGGTACTGGCCGTGCTGTTGCTGATCGTTGTGTGGCAACTGTTGCGCTGGCCTTTTCGCACGTGGAATCGGCGCACACGTCGGCTCGGGCGCGAACGTCTTGCAACCGGATTGCTGGCGCTCACCGAAGGTCGTTATCCGCTCGCGCAACGTGAACTCGCGCGCGTCGCCGGCAATCCGCGTCTGCATGCACCGGCATGGCTTGCGCTATCGCGCGCCGCGCACGCGAGCGGTGATGTCGCAGGTACGGAGGCCGCGTTGAACGAAGCGGCAACCGACGCGCCCCTCGCCGCGCTCGCGCTGCGCACGCGGTTCCAACTCGAACGTGGCGAGGCGCGTCAGGCGCTCGCTTTGCTCAAGCCGGAAGCCGCCAACGACAATCTCGCGCCATCGTCGTGGCATATGCTGGTCGAAGCCGCCTTGGCATGTGGCGATCACGCCGCCGCGCGCAACGGCCTAGTCGCGTTGCTGCGCAGCCAGACCTTGACCACCAGCGCCGCCGAAGCACTCGAACAACGCGTGCTGGTGGATGCGCTCGGTGCGGCCAGCGATGGCGCCGCGCTGACCGCGCTGTGGTCGGTGTTGAGTCGCACACAACGGCGTATTCCCGAGGTGGTGTGCGCGTATGCGCAACGCGCCGCGGCGCTCGGGCAAACCCTTGCCGGCATGAGCGAGGTCGAGGCAACCTTGCGCAAGGAATGGTCCGAATCGCTCGTCCGCTGTTACGGCGAACTCGGTCCTGCCGAGGCCGACACGCGCCTGCGCAATGCCGAGAACTGGCTGCGCGCACAGCCGAACAGCAGCGCGTTATTGCTCACGCTCGGGCGCCTGTGTCGCGATCAGGGTTTGTGGGGCAAGGCGCAGGAATATCTCGAACGCGGACTGGCCATCCAGGAGAGTGCTGCGCTCTGGGAAACGCTCGCGGATTGCTGTGTCGGCGCGGGCGATAACGCGACCGCCAGCCAGTGCTACAGCAACGCCTTGCGTTATACGCGCGGCGAAACCACGCAGGTCTTGGCGATACGACGCACGCCGGGGGGGCTGCTCACGCATGCGATCGTGGTTGAGGAACGCAGCGAGCATGGCGTGCCGCGCCTGCGGCAATAATCCAGACTCGCCGGCTGACGCGTTTGGATACGCCGTTTCAGCGATGCATATTTTCGACCGAACCCACGCGACCGTCGATCAAAGTCAGCACGCGCGCGAACGTGCCGCCGGCGCCTTGTACATCGAGCCCGGTATAGCGATCAATCCAGTACGGCTGACCGCAGCGATCGCGCACCTGGAAATCCTGGTCGCCATCGAGCACCAGACGCGAGCCGCAACGCAATGCGTGCGCTGACTAGGCGAAACCACCGAGCAGAATCATCAGCAACGACACACGCCAGAGTTTCATCGATGATCCCGTTAAACCGTGCCATTACAAACCGTGGATGCCAGCGCGACTCTGCAAAATCTGCGCGAGCACGTCGGGCGCGTAATCGAATGAATCGTAGTAAAGCCGTTGTTCGGACAATCCGGCCTGAACAAAGTTGCGGCGTCCGGCGTCGATCAACGCGGGCGGGCCGCTCATGTAGACATCGAAACCGGACAGATCAGGATAGTCTTCGAGCACCGCGTCGTGCACCAGGCCCTGACGCAAATCACCGCTTGCTTCGGGATCGGAAAGCACCGGCGTAAAACTCACATTATCCAGCTCGCGCGCCCAGTGATGCGGCAAATCGCGCAGATACAAATCGCCGCTTTTGCGCGCCCCCCAATACAGGTGCATTTCGCGGCGCGAGCCGAGGTGCAGGAAATGTTCGACCAACGCCTTGATCGGCGCAAAACCGGTGCCGCCGGCCATCAGGATCATCGGCCGTTCGCTGTCTTCGCGTGGCACGAACGTACCGAGCGGACCTTCGACATTCAGCGTTGCGCCGACCTCGAGCTGCTCGAAAACGTATTGGGTAAATCCGCCGCCGGCGACATGGCGGATATGCAGCTCGACATGTTCGTTGTCATGTGGCGCATTCGCGATGGAAAACGCACGGCGTTTGCCGTCGTCGAGTATCACGTCGAGATATTGGCCGGCCAGATAACGCAGTTTCTCGCCGTCCGCTGCGCGCAAATCCAGGCGTATCACATCGGGCGCGAGGCGATCCTTGCGCACCACCTCCAAGGTTAGCCGTCGTCGTGGAATATCCGCTACCGATGCGACTTCGCGTGCAGCGATGGTCAGGTCCGAACCCGGTACGGCCTGACACAACAACACTTCGTGGCGTGCCAGTTCCGACGCATTCAACGCACTCGGCGGATTGCGTGGGTAATGACATTGCCCGCTGATCAAGGTCGCCTTGCAACTACCGCAGACGCCCGCGAGGCACGAATACGGCAACGCGAGACCGGCGCGACGCGCGGCTTCGAGCACGGTTTCGTTGGCCGCGACGACAAACTGTTTGGCGCTGGCTTGCAGGGTGACGGTGTAGGGCACGAGACAGCCTTTGAACGATAGTGCAACGCAGATGGCGGCGCGCCCGTGCAACTCAAGGCTGCGGCGGGTGGCAAGCGCGAAGAGGCGAGTGTAGAGGCCGGCGCGTCATCCGGCTATCCGGCCAGGCAGCTATTCGTGTCTTCGGGCGAAAGCGCGCGACTTGCTATAGTCGGAGTCACCTCATCGGGAGAAAGACATGGCGCTGTGGAAACGAAACGCAACCGTCGCACAATTGAATGCGGCCGGGAAAAATACCTTGCTGCAGGCGCTCGAGATTCAGGTCACTGAAATCGGCGATGATTTTGTGCGCGGCACGATGCCGGTCGATGCCCGTACGCATCAGCCGTACGGTTTGCTGCATGGCGGCGCATCGGTCGCACTCGCAGAAACACTCGGCAGCACGGCGGCGGCGTTGTGCGTCGAAAATCCGCAGATGGGCGTGGTCGGCCTCGACATCAACGCCAACCACATTCGCGCCGTGACCAGCGGCGTTGTTACTGGTACCGCGCGTGCGCTGCATGTCGGGCGCACTACGCAGGTGTGGGAAATCCGCATCGAGGACGATCAGCAACGCCTGGTCTGCATTTCGCGCCTGACCCTGGCGGTGGTGCCGCGCCCGTCCGCGTGAGCATAAATGCAACCCCGTATGCCGGACTGAATCCGGATACCGTGTTGGCGGCAGTCGAGTCGGTCGGGTTATTGACCGACGGCCGCTTGCAGGCGCTGAACAGTTACGAGAATCGCGTGTATCAGGTCGGCATCGAAGACGGTCCACCGTTGATCGCGAAGTTTTACCGGCCGGGTCGCTGGTCGACCGCGGCGATCCTCGAAGAGCACGCGTTTTCGCGCGAGCTAGCCGATGCGGAGCTACCGGTGGTTGCGCCGCTACATTTCTACAATTCCACTTTGCAGCATTTTGCACATTTCCCGTTTGCGCTGTTTCCGCGCCAGGGCGGTCGCGCGCCGGAGCTGGAATCGGCCGAACATCTGGCCTGGATGGGTCGCCTGCTCGCGCGACTGCACGGCATCGGCGCGCGTGGCAGTTTTCGCGAACGTGGGCGCATCGACTTGGCAACTTACGTGCGTCTGCCGGCGCAGGCCGTGCGCGCCTCCGGTTTGCTGCCCGATTATCTGCAGGATCGTTATCAGCAGCGCATCGGTGCGCTGGAGTCGCTGCTCGCCGCGCATTTTTCGGCGGCGGGCGATATCGCCACGCTGCGGTTGCACGGTGATTGCCATCTCGGCAATGTGTTGTGGACGGATGCCGGGCCGCATTTCGTCGATCTCGACGACGCGCGAATGGGGCCGGCGGTGCAGGATTTGTGGATGCTTGCGCCCGAGCGCCGCGCACTGGATCTGCTGCTCGAAGGTTATGCCGAATTCCGCGATTTCGACTATCGCGAACTCGCGCTGATCGAGCCGTTGCGGCTCATGCGGCAGATCCATTTTGCCGGCTGGATTGCTGCGCGCTGGTCCGATCCGGCGTTCCCGCTGGCATTTCCGTGGGCCGGCGAAACGCGCTGGTGGGAGCAGCATCTGGATGACCTGCATGATGCCGAGCGCCTGCTTTCTGACTCCTGAGTAAACCAGAATCACGCAATCGCCGTTTCTGCGCATGTGCTGCGTCGCAGCACTGGTATGCAAGCCGATGCTTGGATAAAGTAGGGTCAAGCATGAACACACCAGCCGAATCTTCGAAAACCCTGTCAGCGCCCGACCACGATCCGCAACGTTTTTTGCGGTACGCCGTGCGTCTGCCGATGCTTGTGCTGCATGTGCTGATCGCGCCGTTCGTCGCGCTGTTTTTCGTCAACGGGCTGACCACGCGCTGGCACATCGGCGATCAATCGGTGGCGCAGAGAGTGACGGGTTGGTGGTCGCGGCGCTTGCTGCGCATCTTCGGGTTTCGCATTCGCGTGTTCGGCACGCCGCTCGGCCTGCCGGTTTTGTTCGTCGCCAATCACACCTCGTGGCTGGATATCGAAGTCGTGCATACTCAATTGCTCGCGAGTTTCATCGCCAAATCCGAAATCGCGAACTGGCCGCTGGTTGGCTGGTTGTCGAGTCGCGCCGGCACGATCTTTCATCGTCGCGGCAGTACTCATTCACTCAGTGAAGTGATCCAGGTTGCGGTCGAACGCCTGCAGCAAGGTCGCTCGGTGGCGGTGTTTCCCGAAGGTGGCACCGGTTCGGCGGAACGTCTGCGCACCTTCCACGCGCGGGTTTTCCAGATCGCCGTGGATGCTGGCGTGCCAGTGCAGCCGCTGGCGTTGCGCTATGGCGTTAACGGCGAGTGGGATGCGAGCGTGCCGTTCTCCGAAGAAGAAAGTTTCCTCGCGAATTTTTTCCGCGTGCTCGGTGGCCCGGTGCGCGACGCCGAGCTGCATTTTCTTGTGCCGATCGATGATGCCTCGCAAGGCCGCCGGCACATGGCCGAGGCGGCGCGTGCGCAGATCCAGCAAACGCTGGGTTATGTCGACGAGTAAACGCCGATGAACCAGCCCGATCTGCAAATCGCGGCGGATTTCCGCCCCGCGCGACTGTTGCGCAATGCGCATCTGCAATCGCTGCTGGCGTCGAGCGGCTTGCGCAGCTGGCTGTTCAAACGCAAGCGCGCGGCGCTGCGGCGCGGCGTTATCGAGCATATTCTGGATTGCGGTGATGGCGTGCGCCTGCAAGGGTTCCACACGCCCCAACAAGCGCGACCTCAGGCACGCGCGCTCGTGATCCTGCTGCATGGCTGGGAAGGCAGTGCCGATTCGACGTACCTGCTGCACGCCGGCAGCCGTTTGCTGGCCGAAGGCTACGACGTGTTTCGTCTTAATCTGCGCGATCACGGCGCGACCCACCATCTCAATGTCGGTCTGTTCCATTCGTGCCTGCTCGATGAAGTCGTCGGTGCGTGCAAGGCGATCGCGCAACTTTTTCCAAGCATGCCGCTTGCGATCGCGGGATTTTCGCTCGGCGGAAATTTTGCGTTGCGCGTGGCGTTGCGTGCGCCCGCGGCCGGTGTGGAATTGCGCCATGCGATTGGCGTGTGTCCTGTCATCAGCCCGCGCGCCGGGCTTGCCGCGATCTCGAGCGCGCCGTTTTTCTACGAACAATATTTCATGCACAAATGGCGGCGTTCGCTGCTGCGCAAGCAGGCCTTGTTTCCGCAACGCGAACTGTTCGCGGCCAGCGATCTGCGCGGCAATCTGCACGACCTCACGCGCAGCATGGTCGAGCGTCATACCAATTTCGGCACACTGGAAAATTATCTCGACGGTTATGCCATTTCCGGTAGTCGTCTCGCCGCATTGCGTGTGCCGGCCTCGATCCTCACTGCGGCCGATGATCCGGTGATTCCTATCGCCGACTTTCGCGCGCTGCAATTGTCGCCGACCACCGAGCTCGATATCGCGCCGCACGGCGGCCACTGCGGTTTCATCCAGGATTTCTCGCTGCGCAGCTACAGCGAGGATTACATCGTCAGCCGCCTGCAACGCACGTTCGGCGCCTGAAGCCGGTTCCGGCCATGAATTCCCGCTGATTCGTCGCTCTGTCCGACCGCGGGGCGAGCGTGGATTCGAGCGAGCGGATTCTGCGGCATAATATGCGGCTATTGGCCGGATCCGTGGGCCTTCCTTCACACGCCGCTGGCGCTGACGAATCATCAAAATCATGCTCGAAGAAATCCTGAAACTGCAACGCAACGGCGACAACGATCTGGCCGAACAACGTTGCCGCGAGCTGCTCACGACCGAGCCGAACAACGCCGCGGCATTACGCGTGTTGAGCGCGTTGTGCTTCGAGCGCGGCGATGTTGGCGAGGCGTTGCGTTTTGCGCAGGCTGCAGTCAGCGCCGATCCAGAAAATGCTGCGCATCTGGCTTATCTTGGCGGCCTCGAATTCAGCAGCCAACGACTGGACACCGCTGCGGCGCATCTGCGCGAAGCGCTGAGTCTCGATCCGAACATCGGCAGCGCGCATTTGTTTCTCGGCCACATGGCATTGCAGCGCGACGATAACGCCGCCGCGCAGGAACATTTCAAATCTGCTGAACGCGTCGACGCTGAAAATCCGCAGACCCTCGCCAGCCTTGGCAGCCTGGCGCTGCAGCGCAACGATCCCGATCTGGCCTCGCGTTATTACGTTCGCGCCGCCGAACTGGCCCCGGAGGAAGCCACGATCCAGGCGGGTCTCGGTCGCACGTTCCATGCGCGTGGTGTGTACGCGTTTGCGGTGCGCGCATTCGAAAACGCGCTGCGACTCAAACCGGACATGCATAGCGCACGGCACTGGCTCGGCCAGCTGCATCTCGAGCAGGGCGAGCCGACACTGGCCGAACCGCATTTCCAGATGCTCGACGACGTTGAAGGTTACGAGGCGCTTGCGCTGGTCGGTTTTGGCGATGCGGCGCGGCTTGGCACGCGACTCAGCGAAGCGGTCGGGCACTATCGTGCGGCGCTGATCCGTGATCCGAATCAACCGGCGACGGCGATTTCGCTGGCGTGGTGTCTGCTTAAGCTGGGTCAGGTGAAGGCGGCGATGGACGCCTACGACGCGCTGCTGGTTTTGCAACCGGACGAGCCGCGCGTTCTCGCCGCGCGCGCCGAACTGCTGGGCTTGGTCGGACAAAGGCAAGACGCCCTGCACGCGTGGCAGGATATCCTGGCGCGCAATCCCGATGACGCGATCGCCCTGGCGCGCTTGCCGCTGCTGCTGGAAATGCTAGGCCGTCAGCCCGAGGCGGTCAGCATGGCCGAGCGTTGTCTCGCGCAAAATCCGCACGATGTCGATGCGCACTTCGTGCTCGCGCGTGTGGCATTGCACGCGCACGATGGCGCCTTGGCGCTGCAGCATTTCGATGCGATCGATCGCAGCAGTTTGCCGGAAGCCGGACGACGCCAGCTTGATCAGCATCGCGGGTTTGCGCTGGATCAGCTGGATCGGACGGCCGAAGCCAGCGCCGCCTGGCTTGCCGCACAGCGTGGCTTGCCGGCCAACGGCACACCGTGGCTCAAGCCGTTGCCCGAGGATTTTGCGGCGCAGCTAATGTCGGTCACGCCGGCTCAGCCGCTGGTCAACGCACCGGTGCTGGTGCTCGGCGCACCGGGCTCCGGCGTCGCGCAATTGACCGCATTGCTGACCACCGAATTGAATCAACTGGTATTGCGTGATCGGTTTCAGCCGCCGGCGCGCGCCGACCTGTTTACACACGGCGAATTCGATCGTTACCCGACGTTAGGCGACAGCGACGCCAAAACAATGTGCCAGCAGTATTTTTCAGCGCGTGCCGAACTCGACTTGGCCGAAGACCGCCTGATCGACTGGCTGCCGCGCTGGGATGCGCGTTTCCTGCCGGCGATCCAGCGCGCCTTGCCGGGGACACGCATCATCATCGTCGAGCGCGATTTGCGTCAGACCCTGACGAACTGGCTGGCCTGCGGCGCGGCGCCGGGTTTTGCGTTGCCGGATATCGATGCCGCGGCGGAGTGGCTGAAACTTTCGCAGCAGCATTTTGCGGTTTGCCGGAATGTATCCGGCGTAGCGGTTTTGTATCTCGACGGCGATGCGCTGCAAGCTGATCCGAGTGTCGCGTTGCAACAGGTGGTGCAGTTTCTCGATCGCCCGAGCGCGCGCACCGAGACACCCTATGTGGCGTCGATTCCGCCCGGTCTGCCGGAAGCACTTCCGGTATCGCGCTGGCATGCTTATCGTGACGTGCTGGCACCGACGTTCGCGCGCTTCGATTCAAACGAGCCAGGTGTATAGTCATGCAAATCACTAGCGAAAGTTTTCAGCACGACCAGCGCATTCCGGCGGAGTTTGCCTTCGGCAAACCCGGTCCCGATGTGCCGTGCATTTTTTCGGAAAATCGCAATCCACAGCTCGCATGGAGCGATGTCCCGAACGGCACGCGGTCCTACGTTTTGGTCTGCGTCGACAGCGATGTGCCGACCAGCGCGCAGGACGTCAATCAGGCCGGCCGCACGGTTCCCGCCACGTTGCCGCGCGCGGAATTCGTGCATTGGCTGATGCTGGATATTCCGCCGGAAGTGCGCGAGCTAGGTGCCGGAAGCTGCGCCGAGGGCGTGACCGTGCGCGGTGATCGCGAACCGTACGGGCCGGAAGGTTCGACGCAAGGTTTGAACGATTTCACCGGCTGGTTTGCCGGTGATGCGGAGATGGCGGGCGACTATTTCGGTTACGACGGGCCGTGTCCGCCGTGGAACGACGAACTGCTGCATCATTACCATTTCCAGGTGTTCGCGCTGGATCTGCACAGTCTCGGTTTGCAAGGTCGATTCACTCTGCTCGATGTGCGCAATGCGATGCAAGGACACATCCTCGCGCAGGCCAGTCTGACCGGAACCTATACCTTGTATCCGCCGTTGTTCAACGCGGCACAGTGAGGTATTGCGATGAGTAACACGCTCGTCGCGGCAAATCTGGAGCGCGCACGCATGCTCGCCCAGCAGGGCCAGCTCGATCAAGCCGAGCAATTGTGCCGCGCGGTGCTGGAGAGTAGTCCGGGTGAAGCCGAAGCGCTGAATTTCATCGCGATGCGCTCGCTTGTCCACGGTCAATTTGCAACCGCAATTGAGTTGCTGCAACGCGCTGCCGCGGCCCAGCCCGACGATGTCGCCACGCTAAAAAATCTTGGCGTGATATGCATCAACGCGCGCCAGTTCGATCTCGCGCAAACCACGCTGGAGCGTGCTATCCGGCTCGCTCCTGAGCAGTTCGACCTGCAGCTGCATCTGGCAGGTTTGTGGGAACAGCAAGGCCAACTGAAAAAGGCGTTGGCATTCTATTTTGGCGCGATCACCGCGGCGCAGAGCCAAGGTTACTGGCTCAGCGAATCATCGACGCCACCGGCGCTGCGCAAGACCGTCATGCACGCGATGGACTTCGTGAACCGGCAACGCCACGAGATTTTTTCGATGGTGTTGCAGCCGCTGCGCCAGCGCCATGGCGCCGAGGCGAAGCGTCGCATCGAGACTTGCCTGGCGACTTATCTCGGCGACCTACCGACCAGTTATGCCGATGCCAGGCAACGGCCAAAGTTTTTGTATTTTCCGGGTCTGCCGACGCAAGCGTATTTCGCGCGCGAACTTTTTCCGTGGCAGGACGAACTCGAAAGAAATACCGACGCCATTCGTGCCGAACTGCATGGTTTGCTGCAACAACAGAATCTCATGCAGCCGTTTCTCGGCATGCAAACACCTGCCGAGGGCGATGCGTACCTGCGCGGCACGCAGGGCGCGCCAGCCTGGGATGCATTTTTCTTCTATCGTCATGGCGAGCGCAACGAGGCCAATTGCGCGCGCGCGCCGGTGACGGCCGCAGTGATCGATGCGCTGCCGATCGTGCGCATCCGCGAGCACGCGCCGGAGATCTGTTTTTCGGTGCTCACGCCCGGAACGCACATCCTACCGCACCACGGCGTGACCAATACGCGACTGGTCACGCACCTGCCATTGATTGTGCCCGAGGATTGTGCGATCCGCGTGGGTGGCGAGGAACATGCGTGGCAGGAAGGTCGTTGCATGACGTTCGACGACACCTTCGCGCACGAGGCGTGGAATCGCAGTCGAAGCACGCGCGCCGTGCTTATTCTCGATAGCTGGAATCCGTACCTGACGGCAGTCGAGCGCATCGCGGTTACCGATCTGGTCGGTGCGATCGGCGATTTTAATCGCGAGTTTTCGTTGCGCGGCGTTTGAGCGAATACGGCGTCGTTATCAGGCGATGCCGGTCGCCAATGCCATCAGCAAACCTGCGCCAAGCACAATGCGATAGACCGCAAACGCAGTGAAACGATGGCTGCGGATGTAACCGAGCAGCCACTTCACTGCGATGAATGCGGTGATCGTCGACACCACGAACGCCACGCCGACGCTGCTCCAGTTTTCATCGGCCAGCGCGCCTGCCTTGTAGCATTTCAGCAGCTCATACGCGCTCGCGGCGTACATCGTCGGAATGCCGACCAGAAACGCGAATTCGGTCGCCGCCGCGCGATTACTCGTGCCCGCGAGCATGGCGATAAAAATCGTCGCGGCCGAGCGCGAGGTGCCCGGAAATATTCCCGCGACGATCTGCGCGAGGCCGACCAGAATCGCCACGCGCCAGGAAATTGCCTGACGATCCGGCTGATCCGCCACAAGCCGTTCGGCGATCAGCATCCACACGCCGCCGATCAATAACGCCCACGCCACCGGCGCGAGCGCTTCCGGCAACTTGAACTTGAGTACGCTGACAACGATAAAGCCGAGCGTCGAGGTAATCAGAAAGGCGACGAACAACTTCAGCAGATAATCGCGCTGCGCCGGTTCGCGCCAACCGGTCAACAATTGCCAGATGCGGGGCCAGTAAATCGCCGTGACGGCGAGAATCGCGCCAGCCTGGATCACCACGTTGAACAATTCCGAACGTGGCGCCAGCCAGTGCTCGGCGATCAGCAAATGTCCGGTGCTGGAAATCGGCAGGAATTCGGTAATACCTTCGATCACGCCCAGCAGGATATCGGTCAAAAAAGTATTCACAGTATTGGCTCTTGATGGATGAAAGGCGCGGTGGATTGTCAGCGAAGATGTCGTTCGGGTCACGCGCCGAAATCGGTTGCGTATGGTAGCCGGATGACCGCCCGAGGCGTAGCCGTCACACGTGTGATGACACGACGAAAACGTAAGCGCAAGCATCGAGCGCACGGTTTTGGTGCGGCGCAGCACTTGAAGCGCACCATCGCGGAGCAAAAAGGCCTTCCCAATCAGTTTGCGTGAAACTTGTGTTCCACAAGTCATTGTTTTTAAATGGAAATCACGGCTGGCACGGCGGTTGCTATAGCGGGTTTCAACCTTTCCATTTACTCACTCAGGAGCCCGTTTTATGTCCGCCGCGAATGTCCAGAAACTGATCCAGGAACACGACGTGGAGTTCGTCGATCTGCGTTTTGCCGATATGCTCGGCAAGCAGCACCACGT
>JAYVLO010000129.1:0-30803 GCA_043759455.1 Pseudolysobacter sp. | reverse complement strand
ATGGTGGAATTGATAAATGAATCCGAGCGAACGATTACGCTCACGGCCACGTTCGCGATCCGACAGTTTCGACAATGCATGGCCGGCGACTTCGACTTCGCCCGAGCTCAAGGTATCGAGGCCGCCGAGAATATGCAGCAAGGTACTTTTGCCGGTACCGGACGCGCCGACGATGGCCATGGTTTCGCCGCGACGCAATTCGAAGCTCGCATCACGCAACACTTCCGTACGCAGTTTGCCTTCCTGGTAGGTTTTGCTGACATGCGCGGCGCGCAGCACGATCTCGCCATTGTTCATTGTTTGATTACTCATAACGCAACGCCTCCGCCGGATGCGTGCGCGCCGCGCGCCACGCCGGATACAGCGTCGCGAGCAAACAAAAAATCAGTGCGACCAGCGCGATCCAGCCGACATCGTTCCAATGCAGATCCGACGGCACTTCGCTGATGTAGTAGATGTCCGCCGAGAGAAATTCGACGCCGAGCAGATGCTCGACCCATTTCGCCAGCGCCGCCAGGTTCAGCGACAGCGCAACGCCGCCGAGCACACCGAGCAATATTCCGAACACACCGACCAGCATGCCTTGCACCATGAACACACCCATGATGCTGGCGGGCGAAATGCCGAGCGTACGCAGGATCGCGATATCGGCCTGCTTGTCGTTGACCAGCATCACGAGCGCGGAGACCAGATTAAATACCGCCACCGCCATGATCAGCGAGAGAATAATCGACATCACCATTTTTTCCATCGCGATCGCGCGGAAAAAATTCGCATGACCCTGGCGCCAATCCTGCACGCGATACAAGTGGCCGAGCTTGTCGGTGAGATTCTGCGCGACCTCCCAGGCGACGAACATGTCGTCTAGCTTCAGCCGCACACCGGTCGGGCCGTCGAGCTGGTACAAGCGTTCGGCGTCATCCATCTGCATTACGGCGAGGCCGGAATCGTATTCCTGGAAACCCGCCTCGAAAATTCCGACGACGTTGAAACGCCGTGTGCGCGGTATCGCACCGAGCGGCGTCGCGCGGAATTCTGGCGCAACCACGATCACCGAATCGCCGACTTCGACACCGAGCGACATCGCCAGCTCACGCCCGAGCACAATGCCCCAGCCGCCGGCTTTGAGATCGTCGATCTTGCCGGCGACCATTTTTTTGCCGATCTCGGAAACCTTGCTTTCCTGTTCCGGCATCACGCCGCGGATCACCACGCCGCTGACACGTTCGCCATGTTGCAGCATCGCCTCGCGCTCAACGTACGGCGCCGCACCGAGCACATGCGGCGCGGCTTCGGCGGTACTCACGGTGTTTTGCCAGTTCGCGACGCCACCGTTGTCGAGGCTGGAAATCGTCGCGTGCGACACCATGCCGAGGATGCTGTCGCGCAGCTCCTTGGTGAAGCCGTTCATCACCGACAGCACGGTGATCAGCACGAGCACGCCCACGGCAATGCCGAGGATCGAGGCTAACGAAATGAACGAGATGAAATGGTTGCGGCGTTTGGCGCGGGTATAGCGCAGGCCGATGAAGAGTTCTAGGGGGCGAAACATTCGATCGGGCAATCCATTCGGTTAGCGTGGCGGGCGTCAGTGCTGCTAGGACACGCAATGGCGGCGAGAGTGCCTAAGCTTTTCGCAGAGTTCAAGCAAAAGGCGTGGCTCGCGAGTCATTCGCAGGCGTGTTGTTTATTGCAGATTTCACTGTGAGTGACTGCCTGGCGCATTATCCGGCAACGCGCGCGCGAGTCGCACACACAATCGTCGTCGGATATCGGCATCCAAATTGTCCGGCAGCAACACCGCATCAAACCGCTGGCGACCATGCAGACGAAAACGCAGCACGATCATCCAGCCGATCCGCGTACTGCCGATCAGCTCGGCAATATGCGGATCGTCGCTGCCGGCATGCAGGCGCCAATAGCCTTGACCATGCCAGACCAGACTCGTCCAGTTCGATTGCAGCAGTCGGCGCAGCGAATGGCCGAGATAGGCCAGCAGAACGATCGCCAGTGATAGCTTGAACCATGGCGGCGCGTCGCAAAAAATCAGCCCGAGCAACGCCAGAACAGCAACGATCAGCAACGCCGCGAGCAGCCAGCGCGATGGCCGATAATCAAACGCGATGGTGGGTGCGGATGTCGTCAACGATATTCTGCACGGCGGGTTGTGCGCTGCGACTGCGGCCCATGATCCAGTCCCAGACATCGGGATCCTGAGCATCGAGCAAATCGGCGAACGCGTTTTGCGCAGCCGTATCGCTCGTCACATAACGCGTGTCGAGGTACCACGTCAGCAGCCGATCGAGTTCACGCGTGCCACGACGACAGCGCCAGCGCAGTCGGTTGATCGTTGCGTCATTCATCACGCTGGCGGCTCAACGTCGGACTACGCGCCGCGGCGCTGAATCATGAGTTTCTTGATTTCGGCAATCGCTTTCGCCGGATTCAGACCTTTCGGGCAGGTCTTGGCGCAATTCATGATTGTGTGGCAGCGATACAAACGGAACGGATCTTCGAGATCGTCCAACCGCGCACCGGTATCTTCATCGCGCGAATCGATGATCCAGCGATACGCTTGCAACAAAACCGCCGGGCCGAGATAGCGATCGCCGTTCCACCAATAACTCGGACACGAGGTCGAGCAGCACGCGCACAGGATGCATTCGTACAGGCCGTCGAGCTTGGCGCGATCCTCTTTCGATTGCAGCCGCTCGGTGTCCGGCATCGGCGTGCTCTGGGTGCGAATCCACGGTTTGATCGACGCGTATTGCGCATAGAAATGGCTGAGGTCGGGCACCAGATCCTTGATCACCGGCATGTGCGGCAGCGGGTAGATTTTCACCTCGCCCTGGCAGTCTTCGATCGCCTTGATGCACGCCAGTGTGTTGGTACCGTCGATGTTCATCGCACATGACCCACAAATGCCTTCGCGGCACGAGCGGCGGAAAGTCAGCGACGGATCGATCTCGTTTTTGATCTTGATGAGGGCGTCGAGCACCATCGGCCCGCACGCCGCGAGATCGACTTCGTAGGTATCCGTGCTCGGATTCTGGCCGGCATCGGGATTCCAGCGATACACCTTGAAGTTGCGCACTTTTTTCGCGCCGGCCTTGGCCGCGAAATGCTTGCCCTTCTGCACCTTGGAATTTTTCGGAAGCGAGAACTCTGCCATATCGATCCTTAGCTACTGCTCCGGCGTACCGGACATTTGCGAATTTTTTGGGTGACCCAAGAGCCTATGAAAACTCCGTCATTCCAGCCTCGCTGGAATGACGGTCAATAGCAATTTTTAGAAAACCTCCTCAGTACGTTCTTGCCTTCGGCGGCACGACTTCAACATCGCTGGTCTGCGTATACATGTGCACCGGGCGGTAATCGAAGGTCGCCTTGCCTTGCGCATCGACGTTCACCAGCGTGTGTTTCTGCCAGTCGATATCGTTGCGATTCTGGAAATCCTCGCGCGCATGCGCGCCACGACTTTCCAGACGATTTTCTGCCGAATACATCGTCGCTACGGCCTGGCCCAGCAGGTTCTGCAGTTCGAGCGTTTCGATCAGATCGGAATTCCACACCAGTGAGCGATCGCTCACGCCGACATCGGCGAACGAATCGTAGGCTGCGCTGATTTTCTTGCAGCCTTCCCCGAGCGTTTCGCCGGTGCGGAACACTGCGGCATCCTGCTGCATGATGCGTTGCATGTTGAGGCGGATATCCGCCGTCGGTATGCTGCCCCTCGCGTTGCGCAGCTTGTCGAAATTGCCGAGCGCGGCGTCGCAGATGCTGGCCGGCAATTCCTTGTGCATGCTGCCGGGCTTGATCAATTCTGCAGCGCGGATTGCTGCCGAACGACCGAACACGATCAGATCGAGCAGCGAGTTCGAACCGAGACGATTGGCACCATGCACGGATACACACGCCGCTTCGCCGATCGAGAACAATCCCGGCACGACCGCGTCGGGATTGTCGCCGACCTTGCGCACCACTTCGCCACGGTAATTAGTCGGGATACCGCCCATGTTGTAGTGCACGGTCGGCAGCACCGGAATCGGCTGCTTGGTCACGTCGACGCCGGCAAAAATGCGCGCGCTCTCGGCGATGCCCGGCAGCTTTTCATGAATCACTTCGGGACCGAGATGCATGAGGTTCAGATAAATATGGTCCTGATGCTCGCCCACACCACGACCCTCGCGGATTTCCACGGTCATCGCGCGACTGACCACGTCGCGCGATGCGAGATCCTTCGCGTTCGGCGCATAACGTTCCATGAAACGCTCGCCTTTGGAGTTGGTCAGGTAACCACCCTCGCCGCGCACGCCTTCGGTGATCAGGCAACCCGCACCGTAGATACCGGTCGGGTGGAATTGCACGAACTCCATATCCTGCAGCGGCAGGCCGGCGCGCAGCACCATGCCACCGCCGTCGCCGGTGCAGGTGTGCGCGGAGGTCGCCGAGAAATAGGCGCGGCCATAGCCGCCGGTGGCGAGTACCACGGCGTGGCCGCGGAACAGATGCATGGTGCCCTCCGCCATGTCCATCGCGAGTACGCCACGACATACACCTTCACTATCGAAAATCAGGTCGAGCGCAAAATATTCGATGAAGAATTTCGCATCGTTGGCGAGTGACTGCTGGTACAGCGTGTGCAAGATGGCGTGGCCGGTACGATCCGCTGCCGCGCAAGTGCGTTGCGCCGTGCCCTTGCCGTAGTGCGTGGTCATGCCGCCGAACGGACGCTGATATATCTTGCCATCTTCGGTACGCGAAAACGGCACGCCGTAATGTTCGAGTTCGATCACCGATGGGATCGCTTCGCGGCACATGTATTCGATCGCATCCTGATCGCCGAGCCAATCCGAACCCTTGATGGTGTCGTAGAAATGGAAGCGCCAGTCGTCCTCACCCATGTTGCCGAGCGCGGCCGACATGCCGCCCTGCGCCGCGACCGTGTGCGAACGCGTCGGGAAAACCTTGCTGATGCAGGCCGTGCTCAATCCTTTCGCGGCCATACCCATCGTCGCACGTAAACCTGCGCCACCGGCACCGACCACGATCACGTCGAATTTGTGTTGCTGGATTTTATAAGCTTCCATCGATCAGTTTCCCAAAGATATGCGAACGACGGCCAGCGTACTTGCGAGTGCACCGAGCAGGCACAGAAATTTCACCGCGAGCGTCGATGAAACTTCGAGCCAGCGCGTGTGCACGTAATCCTCGATCACTACCTGCAAGCCGAGTTGGGCGTGCCAGAACATCGCAACAATAAATGCGATTATCAAAATCGCATGCAACGGCTCTGCGACAAAATGCCGCGCGGTGGCGTAGTTGGCATGCAGCAGGCATAACAACGAAATCAGTATCCAGATCCCCAGCGGCAACAGCGCGATCGCGGTGAGGCGCTGCATCCACCAATGATTGACGCCGTCTTTGGCCGAACCCAGGCCACGCGCTTCGGCGAGCGGATCACGTAATTGCGAGCTCATGCGACACCTCCCTTGCTGAGCAATACGAAGGCCCAGATTGCGCCGGTCAAGACGACCGAGAGAAAAACCACGATCCAACCGGTGGCGTAAGCGCGCGGGATATCCAAGCCCCAGCCCGCATCCCAGCCGAGATGGCGCAATCCGTTGAGCAAGTGATAGACCAGCGAAAACGTCCAGCCCAGCAGTAGGAGTTGTCCGTACCACGCGACGTCAAACGATTGCACTGCAGCGAATGCCGTGTTCGATTGCGCCAGCGCAAGCAGCCAGACCACCAGCAGTACGGAACCCAGGCTCAGAAAAATCCCGGTGCCACGATGGAAGATGGATAGCACCGTGGTGAGCTGCGGACGATAAACCTGCAAGTGCGGAGAAAGCGGTCGGGATGACTGATGCATGATGCTAGTCGCCTAGTAAAAAGTCTTGGGGAAAGTCTCGCGCGTTCCTGCAACTTGCGTAGCATGAATTGCCGAATCACAAATCAACGTGAACACACCCTCAAAAGTCGATGCAACGGCCATTCTTTTCCCAATCGCCATAACGCGTCGGATCGAGGCCTTTGCGGCCACCGATTTCTTTCGCTGGCAATGGCGCAGGCGGAACGTCAGGCGCGGAATCAGTCGTCTGGTCGGGCACTGCAGGAATTGGGATGGGCAACGGTTCGGGCATGGGCGTCTTTCGCAAGTGAAGCGTAATGCCGCGATGCACAAAGGTCAAATCATCCATCGCTCGCTCACGCTACGGGTTTGTTGCGCTGGTTTGTTGCGCTGGATATCGCGACGGCGCTTGCTCACGCCGATGCACGCCTCTACATTGCAGGTCTGCCGCGCATTTCGCGGTTGCCGACCGAGCCCGCATGATTCACGCCCTGCCCTCCCCGCAATTGATCGAGATCCACGGTGACGACGCGATTGCCTTCGCCAACGCCCAGTTCTGCAACGACGTGCTCGCGCTGCAAGTCGGTGCGTGGCAATACAACGCGTGGCTGAATCCGCAGGGTCGGGTGCACACTTTTTTCGCGTTGTTGCGTCCGCAGGAGAACATGCTGATACTGATCCTGCGCGGCGGCCAGGCCCGCCAGATCACTGTCGATCTGGCGCGCTACAAATTTCGCAGCAAAGTCGACATCCGCACGTTGCTCGATTGGCATGCGCAAGGTATCAGCGGTGCGCAGGCGGTCGCTGATTACCCGGATGCCGATCTTTTCAGCGATGCGTTGCGCGCGAAAAAACTTCTGCACGCTGATGGCTGGTTTGCGATCGCCCAAGCCGGCAGTGAACCACGTTTGCTCTCGTTGACTGCCGCACAGCCGCGACATGCCGTGTTGGGCAGCGACGATCAAACTCACGATGCCAATATGTGGTTGCTGGCGGATATCTGCGCCGGACTGCCGCACCTGGAAGCCGCCACCCTCGACGAATTTCTACCGCAGGCGCTCGGGCTCGAACGACTCGACGCCCTCAGTTTCAACAAGGGCTGTTATCCCGGCCAAGAGGTGGTGGCGCGGGTGCATTTCAAGGGCGGCAATAAACGCCAACTACATATGGTCGAGTTCGCGGCGCAAGAACCGCCTGCGGCGGGTGCCGCAATTTATGTCGTCAACGACGATTCCCAGCCGGCCGGCATGCTACTGCAATGTGCAACCGCGTCGGGCACGCAGATGCTCGCGCTGGCGGTATTGCGGCAGGATACGGCCGATCAGGCACTGCATATAGTTGGCGCAGGCGCTATTTCCATATCGATTGGAGTACCCTTGCGCAAGATCTAGAAACGCGACTTTGCGGAGCGGCGCTGACGTGGAAATCCGCACCCAGACAGGTTCAAGAATCAGAAAGGCATGTCCGATACGCACGGAAACACATCGGCATATTGCGAGCTCAGCCAGGGACAGGCCAGCGGCTTGCGTGATCGGGGGAGATAGCACTATGGCAATAGTTGACAAAGATTTCGGGCGCGCAGGCGCGATGTGGCTGCGTTCGGCAATATTCCTGACGGCAATGTCGGTTAGCCCCGCAGTGACATTCGCCGCCCAATATACTTTTGCGGTCGAGCCGGCCTATCCGGCGGAGCAGACCCAAGCGATCTACAAGCCACTGCTGAGTTATCTGAGCAAGGCTACTGGCGAGCAATTCACCCTCGTCACCTCGAAGAACTATCATTTTTACTGGCGCGACATCCGCGCCGGCAGCAGCAGCGACTTCGCTTATGACGAAGCTCATCTGGCTGACTATCGCATCAGCCATTCGCAATATGTTCCGTTGGTACGGGCGACGGAAAACACCAGCTACAGCCTGGTCGCCAATCCGGACGTCGCGAGCAAAGGCCTGAGCGCGCTGGTCGGACATCGAGTCGCGACCATGGCAGCACCGAGCCTCGGTTACGCGGTTTTGCTCAACTTCTATCCCGATCCGCTGCGACAGCCAGAAATTCAATCGTCCGCAGCTTCGTGGAAGGATGCGATCGAATCGGTATTCGGCGAAGAAGCAGATGCTGCGATTCTGCCGAACGGGTTGAGGGTGCAATATCCCAATCTCACCGTGATGAAAACCTCACGCGAATTCCCGGGAGCGACGGTGATGGCGGCTGCCAGCGTGCCTGCCGATGTTCGGCAGAAGGTCAAGGATGCGTTGCTCAAACTGCACGAAGATCCGGCCTTGTACGACGTACTGAATCAGCTCGGCATCAGCAAGTTCGTGACTGCCGATGCGGCGGACTTCCATGGTATTGAGCAGATGCTCAAGGATTTCTACGGATATCAATAGTTCTATCTGATTTTCACAGCAAATATCGAAAACAAACACGTATCGGTTTTAGCGAGATAGAAAAAAGTCAAGTGCCGCTGTAACGGCGTGCGCGACCAAGCCACTGCCGCGATAACAGCGGATTCTTCGTTTGATTTCAAATAAATTTAAGAAATTGCGGCTATTTTCGGTGAAAAATCAATATTTTCATTGAAAATATAGCGAAGTTCGGCGAAAAGATTTTTTCGGTTGCTATTCAAACGGCTTAATTTCACATAGCTGTAACGAAATATCCCCAGTATTTTCTTAAAATGTTGCGGCGATACAACATGCTTGTGATCTGCAAGCAGCCCCCTTCAGCGGGCGTTAGGCTTCAGCCGCTATCTTCGCCGAAAACTTGGAACCCCGGTTCCTTCGCACCTATAGCGCAATGCTTTGTTTGTGAGCGTCCACGACGTCTCTTTCCGGCCATCGCCGGGAACATCCAGGGCCTGCCCGATACGGAATATTACAATCTATGAAACTTGCATGGCTGTTATGGCTGGCTTCTGCCTTGCCGCAACCCGTAGCGGATCGCACCTGTCTTGCCGCCACGATCTATCTGGAAGCCCAGAGCCAATCGGCCCTTGGTCAGCTGGCAGTAGCAGAGGTGGCACAACGTCGCCGTACTACCGGCCGCTGGGGCAAGAATCTGTGCGATGTCGTCGAAGCACGCGATCAGTTTGCGTTGTCGACCACTAGCAAGAGTTATATTTTCGACAATATTGATTCGTGGAAAACCGCGTGGGACGTCTCGGGAGCATCGATCGCGATGTGGTGGTTACCCGAACAATGGCGCGTTGCGGTAGTGCCCAAGGCCGACCACTTTTTGCTGGCTTCATCGATGATCCCCTCGTGGGTACACGGCGCGCCGCTGGCAACGATCGGCGAACATAATTTTTATCATGTCATTGACTGATACTTCAATTTCTCCGCAAGACTAACGTCCGCTAAACAGAACCGATTTCGTCGTCGTCGAGTGGCATCGGCGCTAAATCTGACTTGCGCGTGCGCAAGCGCCGGTAAATCAGACGCTCCAGCGGACTGCCAAGCACCCGTATCAACAGCACCAGAGCGAAGGCGATCAGCGCCAAGGCAAAACGTCCGTTACCGCAGACCCTGCCGAATACCGCGGCCGTCCAGATCTCCGCTGCCGTGGTCGGCCCGTGGACGCGATGCGCACGTTTCCATGCCGAATCACTCCTGCACCAAGAAAGCCCACGCCGGTGATGACACCCTGCGCCACGCGGCTGGTGACCGCAATATCCGTACCTACACCGACGATCATGCGTCCAGACAGCATCGCCGCACCGAGCGTGACCCGCGTATGTGTGCGCGAGCCTGCCGGTTTGTCGCGCAGATCGCGATCGCCAGCCCGAGGCGCGCGGTTATTTTCAGCAATTCCTGCTCAGGCATACTTCACTCGCACCTTTTGCAACGTGCTGTCGCGGAATCCATCAAACCGCAACATTGACATGATGCAATGCCGATCCGGAATCTGATAAGACTGAAACCATGACCCGATCCAGCAGATTTTTCGCCACCGCATTCCTGAGCCTCGGTCTTCTCCATGCCGCGACTGCCCGTGAGAGTACCGCGAACAACGTCATCATTTTTGTCGCCGACGGTTTGCGTGGCGCAATGGTGGATGCGCAAAACGCGCCGACCATGCATGCACTGCGCAACGAAGGCGTGGCGTTCCCAAACAGCCATTCGATCTTTCCGACCGTGACCACCGCAAACGCATCGGCCATCGCGACCGGACATTATCTCGGTGATACCGGCGACTTTCAGAACACGCTCTACACCGGATTTGCCGCGACTTATGCCAACGGCGAAAGCAGTGTCACGCCGTTCGTCGAAGAGAATGCCGTGCTCGGGGATCTCGACAAACATTTCGATGGCGATTATCTCGACGAGATCACCCTGCTCGCCGCCGCGCGCGCGCATGGCTTCAGCACCGCCGCGATCGGCAAGCTCGGACCGACGCTGATTATGGATCACACCGCGCGCAGCGGCGAACAAACCATCCTGATCGACGATAAAAGCGGATTGGTCAACGAGAAAACCGGAACCGCCGAAGGCATTCCGCTCAATCAGGAAATGCAGCGCGCATTACAGGCGGCAGGGCTCGGCCAGACGCCGCCTGCGGCAGATAAACCCAACGTCGCGCAACAACAATATCTGGTCGATGTCACCTCGCGTGTCGTGCTGCCAACTTTCAAGCAACGCGGCAAGCCGTTCGTGATGGTGTTCTGGGCGCGCGACCCCGACACCACCCAGCACAACCAGCTCGATAGCCGTTATGGCATGGTGCCGGGCATCAATGGCTCGACCTCGCTCGCGGCAATCCGCAATACCGATGGCAGCCTGCAGCAATTACGTGCCGCATTGAAGGCGCAGGGACTGGATCGCAACACGAATATTTTCGTGACCTCGGATCATGGTTTTTCGACGATATCGAAACAAAGCGAAACCAGCCACGCCGCCAAATGCAGTTACGATGACACACCGAGCGGCCATCTGCCCTCGGGTTTTCTGGCGCTCGATCTGGCGAATGCGCTGGATCTGCCGCTGTTCGATCCCGATAGTTACGGTGCGGCGATCGATACCCAGGCTGGTTGCGATATACCGGGCAACAACGCCAAGCCCGCCGACAAGTTTAAGGTCAAACACGGCAAACATGGCAACGGCCTGATCGGCCGCAGCGCCGATCATCCCGACATGATCGTCACGGCCGGCGGTGGTTCCGATCTGATATATCTTCCTAGTGCGGCAGGTAAGTTGCTGGTGCCGATCGTCGTTAATTCGCTGCTCGCGCAGGATTATGTCGGCGGAGTATTTGTCGATGACGGACTCGGCAGTTTTCCCGGTACGATTCCGCTCAGCACAATCAACCTGATCGGTTTGGCACGCACGCCGCGGCCGAGCATCGTGGTCAGCTTCCGCAGTTTCTCGACCGGTTGTGCGGAGCCGCTGCGCTGCGGCGCTGAAGTGGCCGATGGCAGTCTGCAACAAGGCCAAGGCAATCACGGCAGCTTCAGCCGCTCCGACACCTTCAATTTCATGGCCGCGGTCGGGCCGGACTTCAAACGCAATTTTATCGATGCCGCGCCGACCAGCAACGCCGACATCGCCCCGACCCTGGCAACGATCCTCGGTTTTCCACTTGAGGCCAAAGGCAAGCTGGTCGGTCGGGTAATTTCCGAGGCCCTGCCCGGCGGAAAGAATGTATCCTTCACGACAACAACGTGCCTGTATCCGGCGGCCAACCTGGGTCACGGCGCGCAACAGAATGAGCCACCGCTGTTCAAAGTGCAGCCCGCACTGAGTTCGCAGACCGTTGGAACCACGAATTATTTCGATGCTGCCGGACTTTCCGGACGTGTGCTCGGACTGAATACAAGCGGGGCGATTTTTTGCGATCCCGCTGCGAACTCCAGCACGGAAAGTGTCCGCAAGTAATTCTTCCATGGCGAGAAAAATTTGAAAAAAAAGCCCCTGTATGCAGGGGCTTTTCGATGAAGCAAGGCGCCTTCGGACGCGTTTAGTTCAGGCCAAAAAATAGATTGCCGGGAGTCAGCGGCGTTCGACGTGGTTACCGTCAACCCGGACCTCATCACCATTGCGAATACCCGGATTGTCGCCCTGATCGATCGTCACGCGACGACCATTGTCCAGGCGGATGTGGAAACGCCAGTAAGAATTGCCGTCACGGTTGTTTTTCTCGACCTGATGACCGACTGCACCGCCTACTACTGCACCACCGACGACCGCTGCGGTACGTCCATTACCTTTGCCGATCGTGCTACCGAGCAGGCCGCCCGCAATCGCACCGATGGCCGTGCCGCCGCCAAATCGATTATCGCGATCGTGAATTTTTTCGATGCCGCTGACGACGCCACAACTATTGCACCGATCCCAGGCGAAAGCCGGTATGGCAAGCGAGGAGAGCAACACAAATGCTAGTAGCAAAATGGATTTTGATAAGCGCATAAAATCTCCGTATTTTCTTGTGGGTTTACGAAATTTAGCTTACCCACTCGACGCGTCCGATATGTGCAAATGCTGTGTAGGACGGCACGTGTGGTTATACTGCGTTCACGCCGCCTCAGCTGCGAAAAACCAACATGTACAGATTGTATTATTCACCCGGCACGGCCAGCCTGCTGATCCATCTGGCACTGCTGGAAATTGGCGTGACGCACCAGCTGGAGCTAGTGGATTTCGATGCGCGTGAACAACGCGCTGCGGAATATTTGAAATTGAATCCAAGCGGCCAAGTGCCCACGCTCATGATCGATGGTATCGCCGTCAGCGAGTCTGCCGCCATATTGATGAGCCTGTCTGACCGGCATCCGCAAGCGGCGCTCGCGCCACCCGTCGGTACGACAGAGCGTGATGCCTGGTATCAATGGATTGTCTATCTTAGCAACAATCTGCAGGCGACATTTCGGTTCTGGTTTTATCCCGGCGATCTGGGCCGCAGCGAGCATGACCCGGCGACGCAAGAGGCGCTACGACTGCGCATCGAAAAAATCTGGACCACGGTCAATACGCATCTCGAAAGACATGGCCCGTATCTGCTCGGCGAGAAATTTTCCGCGCCCGATCTGCAACTGGCGATGCTGATGCGCTGGTCACGCAACATGGCGCATCCAGCGACCGAATGGCCGGCGCTCAAACTGATTGCAGATCGCGTGTGTTCGCGCCCCAGCTGGCAACGCATGCGCGAAATCGAAAAGCTCAACGATTGGCAATAGCCGATGCGGTCGCCTGCTTTGTGCAGGCGACCGCATCGACGTCGAGCGAACTATCAAACCGTCGCTCGTGAAACCCGATTCAACGCATCGGCTCGATATGATCGCCACGCACGATGACCTGATCGCCGCGACGGAAACCCGGGTTGTCGCGCTGCGTAATCGTGGCGTTGCGACCATCATCAAGCGCGACGCGATAGCGCCACACCAGTCCATCACCGCCGTTGTTGTTTTGCTCAACGGCGTTACCGGCGAAACCACCCACGACGGCACCGCCCACCGTGGCTGCGGTGCGACCATTGCCCTTGCCGATAGTGCTACCGAGTACACCACCGATGATCGCGCCCAGCACGGCACCGCCGCCGGAATTGCCGGCACGATATTCGATCTGCTCGATGCCGCGAATCGTGCCGCATTCGTGACACACCTGGGAGGCGCCGTAGTTATGACCGCCACCGTTGCCGTTATCGCGATACACCACACGCTGGCTCGGCTGGGTGACGCAACCCGCCAACAGCGCGATCACCAGCGCAGCACTCAAATTTCTGGCATGCAGCAATTTCATAACACACTCCTTCGATGTAGAGGAACAGATTGGTCGCCGATCCGCATGCCGCTTGTTCGAGAATTTGCGATCTCGAACAACCGGCAACATAGGCTCGAAACATATTTCTAGCGCGGTCAAAGTTTGCCGCTCCAGCAATGAACGCACGTGTAACCATTTGGTCGACGCGATGGCTTGTCAGCCATGCACCGGCAACGTACGCTGCCAGCCATCATCAGCGCAGATCCAGCAGATCACGGAGCCCATCATGAACTCATCCAGCCGATGCACATAACTTCCACCGCTACACCACAAGTCGCCACAGGCGACGCCGCATTGCTGCGCGCCGTGGGTTTCTGGGCACTCATCGCAGCGGTAGTCAACATGATCGTCGGCGGTGGAATTTTCGCGCTGCCGGCGGCGCTCGCAAAAACCGTCGGCACGGCCGCGCCGATTTCGTATCTGCTCGGTGCGCTGACCATCATCCCGATTGCCTTGTGTTTCGCCGCTGCTGGCAGCCGCGTCACCGCGACCGGCGGGCCATACACCTACGTCGGTGCCGCATTCGGGCCGTTCGCCGGATTTGTCATCGGCGTGCTGATGTGGGTATCGAATGTCGCGTCCAGCGGCGGTGTGGCGGCCGGACTCACAGATCAGGTGGCCCATCTTTCGCCCGCCTTCGCCAGCGGCGTGCCGCGCACCACCTTGCTGATCCTGATCTATACCGCGCTGAGCTGGCTCAACGCACGCGGCGTGCGCGCGGGGTCGCGCGCGATTTTAAGCCTCGCTGCAATCAAGCTGACGCCGCTGCTGATCCTCGTGGTCGGTGGATTGTTTTTTGTCCACACCGATTTTATTCGTATCGATACACTGCCTTCATTGCCGGCGCTGGGCAGCTCGATGGTGTTGGTGATGTTCGCGTATTCCGGCATGGAAACCGCGCTGGTGCCCTCGGCCGAAATGACCAACCCGTCGCGCCTCGTACCCCGCGCCACGGTCACAGCGATCCTGTTCGTGGTGGTGTTGTATGTCGGTCTGCAAATCGTCACGCAAGGTATTCTCGGCGGCGCGTTGGCAGACAGCGCGACGCCACTGGCGGCAACCGCAGGCGCGCTCTGGCCCGGTGCCGCTGTAATGTTGCTGATCACGGCGACGATGTCGATGCTCGGTTTCCTGCAAGGCAACCTGCTCGGTACGTCGCGACTCGTTTATGCGTTGGCGCGTGACGGTTATCTGCCTTCCTTGCTGGCCCGCGTCACCGCGAAAACGCGCGTGCCGATCTTCGCCATCGTCGTGCATGCTGGCATCAGTTGTACGCTGGCCCTGATCGGCAATTTCGCCGCGCTCGTGTTGATTTCCGGCGGCGCAATCTGCCTGACATATTTCGCGACCAGTGTCGCGGCCTGGGTATTGCAACGTCGCGGCGTAGCCGAACAAGGCAAGCCGTTCGTGCTGCCGGGCGGCGGGTTGATTCCGGTCATCGCCAGTGTCGCGCTCGCGCTCGTGCTGGTCACACTTACGCGGATCGAGTGGCTGGCGATCAGCATCGCGGTGGCCGCGGTGGTTGCGTTGTATGGCGTGATGTCGTGGTGGCGCGGTCGACGTACGTGAGGATGATCATGCGCGCCGCTGACGATTTTCGCGCTACTAAGCGAGCATCCGCGCATCATCAAAAATCGCATTTCGGGAATCGACGATGCAGGTAACGGAATCCACGCGCGCATTGATCAACATCGCGCGCGAACTCGATCCGAAAAGTGCGGCAGATGCACTTGCGCGTTATCACGATGCCGAAATCGCCGGCGTGCTGGCCACGCTCGGGCCGGCGCGAGCGGTGGAAATTCTGCAACGCTTCACGCCCGAACGGCGCACCGGCATCACCGGCGCCGCACTCAGCGGACAAGGCGAGCAATGGCTGCATGATCAGAGTTATGCCGAAGGCAGCGTCGGGCGTCTGATGGAGCGCGTGCCGGCGATCTTTCTACCGGATGCCGAGGTGAGCGTCGTCATCGAGAGCTTGCGCGAAGCGGTGCGACATACGCTGATCACGTATATTTTTGTGGTCGATGCTCATCAACATCTGCTCGGCGTGGTGGCGTTTCGCGAGCTGGTGTTCGCGAGTCCACAGCAACGCTTGCGGGAAGTGATGCTGCCGAAACCGTTCTCGCTGCGCCCGGAAACTGCACTGGTCGATGCGATGCGCGAAGTCGTGACGCGGCATTATCCGGTGTATCCGGTGTGCGATTCGCAGCAGCGTCTGATCGGCGTCGTGCGCGGCCAACTGCTGTTCGAGCAGCAGGCGTTCGAGATCAGCGCACAAGCGGGTTCGATGGTCGGTGTCGAGCGCGAGGAACGCACTGCCACGCCGTGGGCGCGCAGTCTCAGGCTGCGTCATCCGTGGTTGCAGCTCAACCTGATCACCGCGTTCGTCGCGGCGAGTGTGGTCGGGCTGTTTCAGGGCACGGTGAATCGCATCGTGATCCTCGCCATTTTTATTCCGGTGTTGTCCGGGCAATGCAGCAACACCGGTTGCCAGTCGCTGGCCGTAACCTTGCGCGGCATGACGCTGAAAGAACTGACAGCCGATCGCGCCGGCGCGTTGATCGCGAAAGAGGCATGGCTCGGATTCATCAACGGCGCTTTGACCGGCCTCGTCGCCGCAATCGGCATGTACGCCGTGGCACGAAGCCAGAACAATCCCAGCGCGCTGGTGCTGGCGCTCATCACCCTGGTCGCGATGGCGCTGAGCTGCCTGATCAGCGGCGTCGCCGGCGCTGCCGTGCCGCTCGCGCTAAAACGCGCCGGCGCCGATCCAGCTACCGCATCCAGCATTTTTTTGACCACTGCCACCGATGTCGTCAGCATGGGATTGTTTCTCGGCATGGCGGCGTGGCTGATTCCGTGAACGACAGTTTTCGCACATGCCATTGATCGACAGCCACAGCCATATTGATGCCGCTGAATTCGCGCCAGATCGTGCCGCTGTCATCAAGCGCGCCCGTCAGGCAGGTGTAACGCGGCAGATCGTGCCGGCGATTACCGCGGCCAGTTGGCCAGCGCTGCGTGACATCTGCGCAACAATGCCAGGACTTCATCCCGCCTACGGCCTGCATCCGATGTTTCTGTCGCAGCACGAGCCGGAACATCTGCAGCAACTCGAAATCTGGCTGGCCACGGAAAGACCGGTCGCGGTCGGTGAATGCGGCCTGGATTTTTTCGTCGATGGTCTTGATCCGCCGCAGCAACGATTTTATTTTCAGCGTCAGCTCGAACTTGCCAAGGAATTCGACCTGCCATTGATTCTGCATGCACGCCGCGCGCTGGCCGAAGTCATCGCCGCGCTGCGCGCCATCGGCGGATTGCGCGGCGTCGTGCACAGCTTCGGTGGCAGCGCCGAGCAGGCGCGCGAATTGTTCAAGCTCGGTTTCCATCTCGGCATCGGCGGCCCGCTGACCTACGAACGCGCGGCTCGCCTGCGCGGCATTGTCACGAACATGCCGATCGAATTCCTGCTGCTCGAAACCGATTCGCCCGATCAACCGCTCAGCACGCATCGCGGCCAGCGCAACGAGCCGGCGTATCTTACCGAAGTCAACGATTGCGTGGCGGACTTGCGCAAAACCGACGCAAAAATCATCGCGCAGGCGACTACGGCGAATGCGATCCGGTTATTCGGACTCGATGCGCGCGCGCCCTGAGCTTGCGGAGAACTCCTGTCGAGCGAGCCCGTTGCCGCGCTTTACTCACGCGTCACTCAGAGCAACCCGTGTTCCAGTGCGATCCGATGCAAGTCCAGTTCATTGCGCGCCCCAAGTTTGGCGTATACAGTGGCGCGGTGCAGGTAAACCGTCTTGTCGCTGATGCCGAGTGTCGCCGCCACCTGTTTCGCCTTGGCGCCGCGCGCCACGAGCAGGAACACCTCGCGTTCGCGATCGCTCAGGCGTTCAAGAACCGCTCCCGACGGCTTGGGCCGCTGCAAGTCGGAGCTCAAATAGACGTCTCCATTGCACACCGCGCGCACAGCGGCGACGAGTTCGTCGGTCGCCGCACCTTTCGTCACGTAACCGTGCACGCCGCGGCGCAGCGCTTCGGAAATGTACGGTTCCTGGTCGTGCATGCTCAGGCACAGCAAGCGCAATTCCGGTGTGCTGGCACGCAACTCCGGCACCAGCGACAAGCCGCCGCCCGGCATCGCGATATCGAACGCGAGCACATCCGGCGCGTATTCGCGCACGGCCGCGCGCGCCGTGTCGGCGCTGTCGCATTCGGCGACGATGCTCATGTCGGATTCTTCCTCGATCAGCGCGCGGAAACCCGTGCGCACGATGGCGTGGTCGTCGGCTAGCACAATGCGGATCATGCGCGCAGCATGGCGTGTCCGGGAATTTTCGCCAACTGGAATTTTCCCAGGCGCCACCACATCGCCGTCCGTTACCATCGCGCGATGAGAATACGGTTGTCGGGATGGATATGGGATGCACTGCTGGCCTGCGGTTACGCGGCGGTGTTTTATGCCGTATTCCAGACCGCACACGTGTTCTGGTACCTGCCCGCCGGCCTGCGTTTCGCGGCGCTGGTGTTGTCGCCATACCGGCGTTGGCCGTGGATCATCGCGACGGAAGTGCTGCTCTTTCTCGTGAAAATATATCCATCGTACGTGGCGGAACATGGCGCGTATGCCATCGCGGTGCTCGCAGCCAATCCGCTGGCAGCCGTTATTGGCCCATTGTGGCTGCGGCAAATCCAAGGGTTCGCGCACACCGAATCCTTCGCGTCGATGGCGCGCCTGCTCGGCGCGATGGCGCTCGCGGCCATCGGCGCGACGCTGGGAAATTCGCTCTATCCATTCAGCGAGTCGGCGCAGTTATCGCCGTTGCGCCTGATGCTGCAACTCGTACTTGGCGATTACATCGGCATGCTGGCCTTGGCGCCGCTCCTCATCATGCTTGTTCGAGCGCAGCCGGACGCGGCCATGCGGCGACGCTTGCGTTTCGATGTGCCGGTAGTTCTGCTGCCGGTACTGCTCGCCTACCTCGCGCTGGTCGCACGAGCCACCGAATCACAGGTATTTTTCTTCTCTGCGTTACTCTGCAGCGTGCCGAGCATTTACTTCGCTGTGCGCAGCGGCTGGCGCGGCGCAGCGCTCGCGCTGTCAGCAGCCAGCGTCGCGATTGCATACAGCGGCTGGCTCGACGGGAAACCCGATCTGACCGTCGAGGCGCAGGGATTTTTGGCCGTCGCTGGCGGCGCCACACTGCTGCTCGGCGCAGTGCGCGATGCGCTGCGCGACAGCCAGCGTGAACTGCTCGAACGCAATGCCAGCCTGCTCGCAGCTAACGAACGGCAGGATCGACTTACCAGCGAACTGCGCGATGCCGCGCGACGCAATCTCGATACCGCCGAGCAGACGCGGCGCTGGATCACTTCAGAACTGCACGACGAGATCGGCCAAAACCTCGCCGCGCTGCAGACCCGCGTGCGCCTGCTCGAACGCAAGGCCGGAGCCGAAGGTGCCGAACTGGCCGGCGACATCGCCACCACCCTGACACGGATGCGCCAAGCGGTTTCGGGATTGATGTCGAGCCTGCGTCCAGCCGGCCTCGACGACTTCGGACTAGTCCACGCGCTGCGCGAGGGTGCAATCCGCAGCCTGCTCGAAAGCAACGGTATGGCGTTCGATCTGCGCATCGATGACGACGCACAATTGCTGCAGCAACTCGACGACAACACGCAGACTGCGCTGTACCGCATCGTGCAGGAAACGGCTACAAATGCCGTGCGCCACGCGGACGCGACGCGCTTGTGCGTGTGCCTGCGTGCGCGACGCGAAACCGACGGCGGAACCCGCGTGCTGCTTGCGCTTGCCGACGACGGACGCGGATTCGACATCGATTGTTCTGCAACCGGCATCGGCCTCTTGGGCATTCGTGATCGCGTGCTGGCGATGGGCGGGCGCATGCGGTTGCGCAGTGGAGAATTCGGGACGCGATTGCAGGTGCGAGCGAAGTTTGCAGACCGTAGCGGCACCTAGAAATTTTCTAGTAGACAGGACGACTGCCCTTTTTGCAGGATGATGCCATCATCGATGAGAGGGGCGCTGAAGGCGCTAAAGGGACATGGCCGAACTTCACGAAATCGAACGGCAAGGCATTGCTGCAGTCACCGAGTACCTTCTGAAGGCCGGTCGCACAGTGGAGCCTTCGAATAGAAAAACGTTCGACCTCACAGTCGACAGAATCCCGGCCGAAGTGAAATGCAAACGCATGCCATGGAGCAAGCTGGACTTCGTTGGCTTCACCGACAACCAGCGGCGAGCACTCGACCAAGGAGAGCAATTTCTGCTCTTTGTCGTGTGCAATCTAATAGATCCGACTGCGCCAGAAATCATCGAAATAAAATCGCAGACTCTGCGTGCCGCCACATTCAAAGTGGAATCAACTCACTACATCTATGGCAAAGAACTCAAAGAACTTGCCGCGATGAATCGATAAACGGAGCAGATGAATCTCGACCAGATATTTCCTCTATGCCGCCCCTGATTTCTTGAAGCTCACTGCAGACCGATGGAGAAACACATGAGCATTGTCAACGTCGTTCAGCGAGGCTCGGTCATTTATGTCTATGGCGAGCGAAACCATGTTTTGTTCACGAGGTCCGCAGGCAGCCGCCCAGGCGATGGGGTGAAGGGATATACATCCGGCTCCGTAAATATTCAGTCGGGTTCGGTGATCTACACCTATGACGAGCGCGGAAGCGTAGTCGGCACCACGTCGGCATAGTCGGCATAGTCGGCAGCTTGAATACTGTTCAGAGGTAGGTTGATGGACCAGCAGCAGATGAGTGCAATCTTTCGTGTCGTGCTCACAGGCACGCTTGCCTGCGCGTGCGCTTGCGCACGCGCGGACGTGCCGGTGATCACAACAGTCGTAGGTGGCGCGCCCGGCGGTGCGACCTGCTGTGCGGCCGGCGATGGCGGCCCGGCGACGAGCGCGCAACTCGATGGTCCCAACGGCGTGACTCTCGATGCTTCCGGCAATTTGTATATCGCGGATACGGTCAATAACCTCATCCGCAAAGTGACGATCGGAGGCATGATCACGACCGTAGCGGGCAACGGCACAAGTGGGAACTCTGGTACGGCCGGACATTCCGGCGATGGCGGGCCCGCTATAGGCGCGGAGATTTCCTATCCGGGTGGAGTCGCCGTGGACGCCAGCGGAATCATGTACATCGCGGACACGAGCAATGGTGACTTCAACGGCAGAATCCGCAAAGTGTCGGGCGGCACCATCACCACGTTTGCACAGCTCGAACAGCCCCATGGCGTGACTCTCGACGCCGCTGGCAATTTATATATCGCCGATAGCGTCTACGTCCGCAAAGTGACGACGAACGGCGCGATCACGACCTTGGCTGGAGGCGGTACGGTCTATCATCCCTACGCCGGCATTCCGGGCAACACTGCCGACTTGGGACTTGTCTTCGGAATCACAATCGATTACGCCGGAAATCTGTACATCTCTGGGAGTTGCGGCATCGATAAAGTAGTCCCCGACGGCACGATACGTACCGTCGTGGGTAGCTGTGTCAATGGGTATGCCGGTGACGGCGGGCCGGCAACGAGCGCCAAACTCAACAATCCTACTGGCGTCACCGTCGATGCAAGCCGCAATCTGTTCATAGCCGATCACGGCAACAACGTCATCCGGCAAGTGACGTCAGACGGCATCATCACGACCATCGCCGGAACCGGCACGAGTGGATTTTCTGGTGACGGCGGGCAACCGACCAGCGCGCAGCTTTATCAGCCACAAGGATTGTTCACGCCCGGCGGAGGCATCCTTTATATCGCCGACACCAGCAATAATCGCATTCGCAAAGTTACGCTCGACGATATATTCAAGAACGGGTTGGAATGAGTCTCCAGCACCAGACAGCGCCGCCAACATCAGGATGGTAGAACCCCGCCTGAAGCGGTGGCGCAAATCCCGCCATTGAGCGGCGACAAAATCGAAATGATCGGAATTGACTGAACCCACAGTCAATTCCGAATAGCCAATTATTGCGCCACCGATTTTTCCAGCAGCCGTTCCAGCACGCGCCCGACCGCCGCAAACGCGAAACTCGCGGTAACGTGCGTCGCGGCACCGAGGCCACCGCCGCAATCGAGTTTCAACGCGGCATTGGCATCGAGTTTCGGGCGTTTTTCGCAGACGCTGCCATCGGCTTGCGGGTACTTCACGTTCTCGCGCGAGAACACCGCTGCGACGCCGAAATAACGCTTCGGATTTCGCGTCCAGCCGTAATCGTCGCGCAACTTGCCGCGCACGTAACCGAGCAGCGCATCGTGCTCGGTACGCGTGAGATCGCGCACGGTGATCTTGGTCGGATCGGTGCGACCGCCGGCCGAACCGCAGGTCACGATCGGAATTTTGCGACGCTTGCAGAACGCGATCATGTCGACCTTTACACGCAGCGCATCACACGCGTCTATCACTGCATCGTAGTCGCGCGCCAGATGCTGTTCGAGATTTTTGCTCGTGACGAAATCGCTGACCGCATCGATTTCGATGGCCGGGTTGATCGCCCGCAAACGCTCGGCCATCACCGCTACTTTTGGCCGCCCATACTGGCCATCGAGCGCCGGTAATTGGCGATTGGTATTGCTCACGCAAACATCGTCGGCATCGATCAAGGTGAGTCGCCCGACGCCACTGCGCGCAAGTGCCTCTGCCGCCCAGGAACCCACCCCGCCAATGCCGACGATGCAGACATGACACCGCGCAAGTATGTCGACACTGCCGTTGCCATACAGCCGATCGATACCGGCAAACCGTTCGTTACTCATCTACCAAATCGCGTCGCCACAAAAACCGGCGCGAGAGTAACGCGTCTGGCGCCGCAGTGGAATCGTTTACACCTGCGTGTTCGCAATTCCAGCATCGAAAGCTCACGCCGCGATGCGTCGCTGCAATGTAAACAAGCCCAGTAATTGCGCGAAAAACATGCCGTTGCACATGCCATACAGCAGACACACGGCCACGACAAAACCGATATCCTGCGCGCGCGTCGGCTGCATCGTCAGCAATATTCCGGTGGCGTATTTGGTCAAGAAAATCGCGAGCATCAGCAGCATCGGCTTCCAGCTACCGCGGATGAATACGGTTTTGCCGTCGGCCAGCAAGCTCATGCGTTGCCGATCGAAACTCAGCCACGCGATTGCGATGCCAGAAATCACGCCAACCAGCCACGCCGCGATAGCGCCATCCTGCGAGCCGAAGTTGCGTGCGATACCGTCCAGCGACAGCCACAGAAATAATGCCGGCACGATGCACATCTGCTGCCGCGATACCTCGCGATCGCGACTCGCAAGTAGTCCGCGATAGATCAGAAACACAAGAATCATCCATACCCAAGCCGGTGTGTGCAGAAGAATTTGCAAGATCATGATCGGCTCCGAATGTTCGACAGTGGCCAAGATGCGCTTTTGCGCGAGTGGATCGCAGATACCGAAAGTCACCAGACACGGGTGAATAAAGTCACCTTTATCGCCGCGCGCACGCCTCCCCGCTAATCAGGCTTTACACTGCGGCCATGCTCAATACCACCTTGTTCACCGAATCATCCGCACCGCGCAACTGGCGCCGATGGTTGTTCAATCCGCTGCGTCTGGCCGCCTATCTGGTGTGGATTGCGGTGGTGCTGAATACGCTGCTGGATAATCCACCGCGGCTGTGGAACCTGCAGCAGATTCTCGGCGCGGCTTGCACGCTTTCGATTCTGCTCTGCCTGATTGCGACCGGCGTGATCCGCGCGAATACGGCGCGGCGGAAATGGCTGGAGCCGCTGCTGATCCTGGCGCAGAGCGTGTTCACGCTGGCCGCGATTTATTGTTTCCTCGGTGGCATGCAACCCGTGCTGCTGGTGATCCTTGCCGTGCAGGTGATTCTTTCGTTTCCGCCCGCCGCCGCACTGTTTTTTCTGCTGATCGTTAATCTGATTTTTGCGTGGATCGGCAGTCGCTACTGGAGCCCGGGCGGAATACTGGTGAGCATGTTCGCCTACGGCAGTTTTCAGGCATTTGCGGCATTGACCGCGTATTACGCGCGCCGTGCCGAGCATGCAAATACCGAACTGCTCGCGACCAACGCGCAATTGCTGTCGACGCGCAGCCTGCTCGAAGAAAGCGCACGCAGTCAGGAGCGACTCAAACTCTCGCGCGAGCTGCACGATGTCGCCGGCCACAAACTCACCGCGCTCAAACTCAATCTGCAACTGCTGCTGCGCAACGCCGCATTTGCCAATATCGAAGAAGTGCAATGCTGCAAGCAGCTCGCCGACGAATTGCTCGACGATATCCGCGCCGTCGTCAGCGAGTTGCGCAAGTACGACGGCGTCGACCTGCGTTCGGCACTTGCCACCTTGATCGCCCACCTGCCCGGCCCGAAAATTCATCTGAGCATCGCCGACGACAGCCTGCTGGCCGACGTGCAAAGTGCTGAAACGCTGCTGCGCTGCGCCCAGGAAGCGCTGACCAATGCCTTGCGCCACAGCCAGGCCAGCGAAATCTGGCTCGAACTGCAACGCGACGAAAAACGCGTAAACCTGCAGGTACGCGACAACGGCCACGGTGCGATACAACTGAATTTCGGCAACGGCTTGACCGGCATGCGCGAACGCCTGCAAGCCCTCGGTGGTCAGCTGATCGTGCGCTCGAGCGCGAATGCAGGGCTCACACTCGACGCCAGCATTCCGCTGCAGGCATGAGTACGATCGAACCGATTCGTATAGCGCTGGCCGACGATCAAGCACTCGTTCGCAAAGGACTCAGCGCTTTGCTGCGTGATCTCGGCGACATCGATATTGCGATCGAAGCCGAAGACGGCGAAAGCCTGCTGCTGCAACTGATACAAAGCAAAGTCGATGTGATCGTCAGCGATATCCGCATGCCGCGCAAGAGCGGCATCGAGGCATTGCGTATGTTGCGCGAACGCGGCGATGCCACGCCGATGATCCTGCTCACGACGTTCGATGATTCCGAACTGATGCTCGCGGCAGTGCAAGCCGGCGCGCAAGGCTTTCTGCTCAAGGATGCCGCGCCGGAAGACCTGCATGCCGCGATCAAGCGCGTTGCGCGCGGCGAAACCTTGTTACAACCGGTCAGCCTGCATTCGGTGCGTGCCCACTGGCACGATGTTTCGCCGGATTCAAAACGCGCGCACCTGACCGAACGCGAAATCAGCGTTCTGCGTTTGATTGCCGGCGGTTATTCGAACAAGGAAATCGCGCGCAGCCTGTTTTTATCCGAAGGAACGGTGAAAAATTACAACGCCGATATTCTGCTCAAACTCGACAGTCGCGATCGCACGCACGCGGTGTTGAAGGCAATTACGCAGCGCCTGAGCTGACTGCGCCGCCAGTCGATTATCGAAAATAGTTCCCGGCGCTCGCAGGAGATTTTCTGCGAGCGCCGGGAACGGCGGGCGGCAAAGTTCAGAGCACCAAACAATCAATTATTGTTTGGTGCTGCAGGCGACTACGGGGACTTGGTCTTGTCGCCCGGACCACCGCGATCCGGCCCACCCGGACGATCGCCATGCGGCGGCGACCCGTCGCGCCCCGGACCGTGCGGCGAGGTCGATTGCGCGAAAGTACGATAACCGTCTTCGCCGAGTAGCTTGCGCAAACGTTCGGCGCTCTGATCATCAATGCGTTCGTGTTCGGTTCGCTCCTTGTCGCGCAGCGCATCGTTGGCATCGCGGCGTGCGATCAGGATTTTTCGAACCTCCACCTGTTGTGCCGCAGTGAGGTCCGGAATCTGCGCGAGCATTTCCGGTGATGGCACACCACCCATCGGACCCGGTGGGCCACCGTGTGGTGATGGCGCCTCGGGGCCACCACCTCGGCCATCGGGCGCGTGCTGCGCATAGGCCGTGCCGCTCAGCGCGATAATCAGCGGCAGCAGAATAAATTTACGCATGGTGTTCTCCGTCATAGGTCGACTGTTTCGACGCTGGCAGACTAGTCCGCAATCGCGCCGTCAGGATGCAGATTTTGTGGAGAAATCATGGAGTCGAAGCCGCTGCGGTTTCCTGCGCGCGCGTAACACGTTAACGTGAGCCGCACTGATCGAGGAAAACGATGCGCCTGCGTTTGTGGTTACGCCTGTTTCTGGTTTTTGCGACGCTCAGCGTGGTCGCATTGGGAAGTTTTGTGGTCTGGCAACAGCACAGTTTCCGGCACGGTTTTCGTGACTACCTCGATCAGGTCGCGCTGGATCGGCTCGGCAATGTCAGCACCGTGCTCGCTGCACAATATGCATTGCATGGCGACTGGGAATTCCTGCGCCGTGATCCGCGCCAGTTCAACCGGCTGCTCGATCCGGATCGCGGTGATGGCGATCCACGTCCACCGCCGCCGCGTGCCGACGAACCGCCGCCGCGCGATGGTCGTGCGCCGCAGGATCGATCGATGCCTCGCGATGACGACCGACCGCTACCGCGCGATGATCGGCTGCCACCACCGCGCGGCGATCGCCCGCCACCGCATCCGCCCGGCCCGTTCGACCTCGCCTCGCGTACGCTGCTGCTCGATGTTTCCGGCAATGCGGTCGTCGGCGCTCGCGATATTTCCGCGCTGTCGCTGAGCGTAGCGGTGCAGCTCGATGGGAAAAAAATCGGTGAACTGCGCCTCGCGCCATTGCCGCAATTACTTGGCGACCTTGATCGCACGTTTGCCCAGGCGCAAATGCGTGATGCGCTTATTGGGGGAGTAATCGTGCTGATCGCTGCGCTTTTTTTTGCGCTCGGGCTGGCGTACTGGTTGCTAAGGCCAATCCGCTCGCTGGCGCACGCCACGCGCGCGCTGGCCACTGGTGACTACGGCCAGCGCGTGACGATTTTGCGCCGCGACGAATTCGGCGATCTCGCCATCGATTTCAATCATCTCGCCAGCGCGCTCGAACAGAATCGCGCAGCGCGCCGCCAGTGGGGCGCGGATATCGCGCACGAATTGCGCACACCGCTGAGCATTTTGCGCGGCGAAATCCAGTCGCTGCAGGACGGCATCCGTCAGCCGAATGCCGCCGCGCTAGCCTCTTTGCAAGCCGAAGGCGAACGGCTTACGAACCTGATCGAAGATCTGTATCAGCTCGCGCTGGCCGATGCCGGCGCACTCGATTACCGTTTTGCCGCGGTCGATCTGGCGGCGCTGATTACGGAAACTGTCGAGTTGCATACACCGGGTTTCGCCGATATTGGCCTGACGCTCGAATGCCATCTGGCGAGCACAAAAACCGTGCGTGGTGATGCGCGCCGCCTCACCCAACTGCTCGATAATCTGCTCGCGAATGCGCGCCGTTATACCGATGCGCCGGGACGTATCCTGCTCACTCTCGTCGAGGTCAATGAGGCGCTACAACTAAGCATCGACGATACCGCGCCGGGGGTGCCGGCAGCATCGCTGCCGTTGCTGTTCGAGCGTTTGTACCGCGTCGATGGTTCACGCAATCGCGCTGGAGGCGGCGCAGGTTTGGGGCTGGCAATCTGTCGTGCCATCGTCGCGGCGCACGACGGACAGATCGCGGCGAGCGCTTCGCCGCTCGGCGGTCTGCGCATCGCCATTCGTTTGCCGATCCATGCGCGGTGACTGCATGAACAATGCAGCGCATATTCTGGTGATCGAAGACGAAGTGAAGCTCGCGGCGCTGCTGCGCGACTATCTTGTCGCGGCCAATTATAGCGTCAGCGTACTCGACAGCGGCGACGGCGCCAGCGCGTGGGTACGCGAAAATTCGCCGTCGGCAATCTTGCTCGATCTGATGCTGCCGCAGAAAGACGGCTTGAGCGTGTGCCGCGAAATTCGCGCATTTTCGTCGGTGCCGATTCTGATCGTGACTGCGCGCGTTGAGGAAATCGATCGCTTGCTCGGACTCGAACTCGGTGCCGACGACTACATCTGCAAACCGTTCAGTCCACGCGAAGTGGTGGCGCGGGTCAAAGCGGTACTACGCCGCAGCAGCCTGCGCGATGCGGATTCCGAAACTGCATCAAGCAGCGTGATAGAACTTGACGAAGCGCGTTTTGAAATCCGCGTGCACGGCCAGCGCGTGGTGCTCACCCCGGTCGAATTTCGCCTGCTGAAAAAACTCATCGCCCAACCCGGCCAGGTGTTCTCGCGCCAGCAATTGATCGACGCGTCGTACCTCGATCACCGCATCGTCAGCGACCGCACCGTCGACAGCCACATCAAGAATCTGCGACACAAACTGATCGCCGCCGGCGCGGATGCAATCAGCTCGGTCTATGGTGTGGGTTATCGGCTGGAATGGAATACCGACAACCTGCGCTAGCGTCGACCGCCAGCGCGTATGCATTCACATAGGTATCCGCGCGCGAGCTCCGGCACCGGTCATGCAAGTGCTCGAAGTTTGTTCATCCATTTACCGAAATGAATGCATTCGACCTCCATCACCTCAAGTTTGACCTGCAATGCGGCGAGAGGCCCATGACGCGTCTTTTTGTAGCTTGGCTCAAGGATATCTTCGAGACGTTTTGATGGTTTTGTTTCGTAACCGTCGTTGATATGCTCCGGCGTTTCGAAAGACGCTCGGATTTGGAGAAGCTGTGTGAGACTTGTACTCCAAGCCGGCTCTGTATGGCTAAGTGCAACTACGTCTGCGAACAACAGGCCCTCAAACTCGTAAGGTTGAATATGTGGAATGAAACGCTGAGAGCGACAACCTGAATCAGCAACGATCCCTGCGTGCAGTGCGTTTTCCAGATGCTCTACTCGCTGATGAACCTGCGTTAGAGATTTCGCTATGGCGAATTCTGGAAAGTCGGTGCCCAGCCCATAGAGATCAAGAAAGGTGCTCAGCACTGCATCAGGTCTTTGACGTAGCGTATTACGTGCATTGAACTTCAATCGCTCGAAACTCACCGCACCTCCCTTCGCGTTCTGCGAGGTGTTGAGCATTTGTGGCTTCACGAAAACTTGCAGATGCCGCAGAGCCGGCGCCACGACCCGCTTGATGAACTGTTCCTCGGATTGGCCTTCCGCGAAGACGATAACTTCCATCATCTCAAGGTCTCCCACCGAGTACGTTGCGCTTCCACAATTCACCCATGGCGTATTCTGATAACCAGCCGTCAAGCTGATCTGCGGTGAAGCGCTGAAATGTAGAGACGCCCAGCTCCTGATCGACGACGATGACGTCATCGGGAGAAAGCTCGTTGATCAACTCAACTGATTGGGTGGAAACGATCAACTGTTTGTTTTCCGATACTTGCTTGAAAATATCCGCAAGTACGGAGATCGCATAAGGATGAAGTCCTAACTCCGGTTCGTCGATGAGGATCGTCGCTGGCAAGAGTTGCGTGGGCTGAAGCAACAAGGTTGCCAGGCAAATGAAACGCAAGGTACCGTCCGACAATACATGAGCCTTGAACGGCGTATCGGGTCGCCCTTGCTGTGTCCATTCCAACTCAATGGTTTCCAATTCGCCAGGGCGATCGATAAAGTCGCCAAAGAACGGTGCCACCAGTCGAATAGTTTCCACAATGCGTCGATACGCAGCTTCGTGGCTAGTCCTGAGCATGCGCAGGTATGCAGCAAGGTTCGATGCATCAGGCTTCAATAACAGATTGTCATTGACGGGATGCGATTGCTTGACTTTTGCGGTATCGCTGGTGTCATGGAAGTGATAGACACGCCAACTTTTCAAAGCCTCTCTTACGTATGGAGAATATTGGTCTTTGGCATCTTTGAGCTTCGCCTCCGAATGTCCGCTTCCCAAAACATTGCCAACATCGGTTGGGTAAAAACGTCCTCCAAACCAGCTGACCTCCCGTTCGAAAATTAACCTATTATCACTGGTCGGAATGAGATCAAATTTGTAACCGTTGTTGGCGAAATAGAACTCCGCATGCAAGCGTTCCGTAGTCTTGCGACCAAAATGCAACAGAGCATCCGGGCCGCCCTGCTTTTGCACGTAAATTTGCAATTGTTGCTCGTACATCTCATTGAGCAGACGAAACATGCCAATGAAATTACTCTTGCCTGCACCGTTGGCACCGATCAGAACATTCAGATCGGTGAGCTTGAAATTTTCCAGCGCACGGATCGACTTGAAACCGGTGATTGTGAGCGAGCTTACTCTAGACATGGTGACATCGCTTATTTGTAGTTCCCATCACAAGTCATTCTCAAATGGCAAAGCAAGCTTAAACCAATCCCGTCAAGGCTGGATGGTTGGTCAAACCATATACCTATATACGATCAGGGCGCTGCTGCTGGTTCGCCTTGCAACTCCAGCCCTACCTGGACCCAGCCCAGATGCATGCCAATGCGCGTGGCTTCCGGATTTGCCCAGACATAACTCAGCGCACGCGCACTGGCATCCTCGATCAGCGCGAGTTTGAGTACCTGGCTCTCGCCGCCGACATTTTGCCGCGACAGCTCGACGGAATACCCGCTGCGACTACCATCGCGCCACAACACCGCCAGCCGCCCACCTTCATCGTGGATGCGCAGGTTGCGTTGCTCGTGCCAATCCTTGCTCTCCATCGTGGCGCGCGGACCGGCGCCGTTGATTGCAAGCCAGCCGCCGAACCAGCGCACACGCCGCGCTTCCTGCTGTGCCGTCGGGCTGCGCGCCTGATCGGCAAATGTCGCGACGCGCAGGATTTCAGCGTCGGCATCGATGCGCAACGGCAACAACGCCGCACTCACACCGATGCCCGGCAACAAGCTGGCGCAGCGTGTCTGATCGACACTGGCAACAAGATGGCCGTTCTGCATCGCGCCGTGCATGGCGCACGCGTCGAGCTCGACCCATTCGTTGGGCTGCACCGCGAAACGCTTCGCGGCATCACCGAGCCGCGCGGCGATTGCCGCAGGATCGGCCGCGCGATACGGCAGCAGCGTCACGCCGTTCGCATCGATCGTCACGCGAACCAACCATGTCGCGGAAACGGGCGGTGCGGCGCCGGTGACATCGAGTTGCCATAACAACAAAGCGCTGTCCGCATTCTTGTGTTCGAGTAGATGCACCAGTTGATGCACGCGCAGCGGCACCGTTTCCCTGATCGGCGCCGGCTTGCCCTTGGCAGGTTGCGGCGCAGGCGATTGCAACTGCGTCTGCGCGCGCCAGACTTGCGCATTATTGTCGAACTCGCCGACCAGCGCCGACAGCGGATCGGAAGCCGCTAGCGTTGTCATTTTGCTGGCAACCGATGCCGGT
>JAYVLO010000128.1:0-12509 GCA_043759455.1 Pseudolysobacter sp. | reverse complement strand
TGATCCACCCGATCGCGATGGAAGAAGGTCTGCGCTTCGCGATTCGCGAAGGTGGGCGTACCGTCGGCGCCGGTGTGGTGGCCAAGGTTGTCAAGTAAGCAGTTGAAATCCCCAAGCGGCGAGTAATCGCCGCTTGATTCAAGATGTGCCAAATGGCGGCTCGGCAACGGGCCGCCATAGGCATTTTGGAAATGTCCATGTACGCCAGTAGCTCAATTGGCAGAGCAGCGGTCTCCAAAACCGCAGGTTGGGGGTTCAAGTCCCTCCTGGCGTGCCACTTCGGCGAGTTTCTCGAACGAGAACCGGATCTGAGGTCGGGCATGTAATTGATGCAACAAATGCGAATTGTGGAAGCACGTTGGTGTGATCGGGTTGCAAGACTTCCAGGAATATTGAAACGTCGAAATGAATACAAAAGCTACCCAGGCAACCGTTGCAACAAACGCTGATTTCGCCAAGCTAAGTCTGGCGGTAATCGTTCTGCTGGCCGGCGTGGTTGGCTACTACTGGTTCAATGATGGCAGCCCCGCGTTGCGTGTGGTCGGTTTGTTGGCTGCCTTCGTCATTGCCGCGATCATCGCCAATTTCACGCCGCAAGGTCGCAATCTGCGCAGCTTTCTCGGCGAAGCGCAGTTCGAGTTGCGCAAGGTGGTATGGCCGACGCGCGAAGTTACCATTCGCACCACCGGCATCATCATGGTGGTCGTCGTCGTATTGAGCTTGTTACTTGGCCTGATCGACCTCACCTTGAAATGGGTGATCTTCGACTTGCTGCTAAAGATCGGACACTGAGGACATCATGGCGAAACGTTGGTACGTCGTTCACGCCTATTCGGGCTTCGAGCATCAGGTCAAACGTTCCTTGCACGAGCGCATCGAGCGCGCCGGCATGGAAGCAAAATTCGGCGATGTGCTGGTGCCGACCGAAGACGTGACGGAAATGCGTGGTGGCCAGAAGCGTCACAGTCAGCGCAAGTTTTTCCCGGGTTACGTGTTGATCCAGATCGAAACGAACGAAGAAAATCGTGCGTCCAAGATTGACGATGAATCGTGGCATCTGATCAAGGAAACGCCGAAGGTGATGGGTTTCATCGGCGGTACCGCCGATCGCCCGATGCCGATCAAGGACAGTGAGGCCGACCAGATTCTGCAGCGCGTGCAGGATGGCGTCGAGAAACCGAAACCGAAAGTGCTGTTCGAGCCCGGCGAGTTGGTGCGCGTGACCGAAGGCCCTTTCAACGACTTCAACGGCACGGTCGAAGAAGTCAATTACGAAAAGAGCCGCTTGCGTGTTGCGGTGCTGATTTTCGGGCGCTCGACGCCGGTCGAACTCGAGTTCGGTCAGGTCGAGAAAGCCTGAGCAGGGAAGTCGGAAAGGTAGCGAAACGTCTCGGCAAATCGCAACTTTCTCCGGGTTCTTTTTTTAACCAAACGGGGAGCCTGACAACAGGCGCTTGAACCCGAAAGGAAACTGAAATGGCAAAGAAGATAGTTGGTTACATCAAACTGCAGGTCAAGGCAGGTCAGGCCAACCCGAGTCCGCCGGTCGGTCCGGCGCTGGGTCAGCGTGGTCTGAACATCATGGAATTCTGCAAGGCGTTCAATGCCGCGACGCAGAAGCTGGAGCCGGGTCTGCCGATTCCTACCATCATCACCGCGTATTCCGACCGCAGCTTTACTTTCATTACCAAAACGCCGCCGGCAACCATTCTGTTGAAGAAGGCTGCAGGCATCACTTCCGGCAGCAAGCGCCCGAACACCGAGAAAGTCGGCAAGGTCACACGTGCACAAGCCGAAGAAATCGCAAAAGCCAAGATGCCCGACCTCACGGCGGCGGATCTGGATGCCGCAGTGCGCACCATCGCTGGTAGCGCCCGCAGCATGGGCTTGGTAGTGGAGGGTTAAGTCATGGCAAAGATCACGAAACGATTCAAGGCAATCCAGAACAAGGTTCAACTGGGCAAGTTCTACGCCATCGATGAAGCCTTGAAGATTGTGCAGGAAACTGCCAAGACCAAGTTCGTCGAATCGGTAGACGTCTCTGTGCGTCTGGGCATCGACGCGAAGAAGTCCGACCAGGGCGTGCGTGGTTCGACCGTGTTGCCGAACGGCACCGGCAAAACCGTGCGCGTTGCAGTCTTCGCGCCGGCTGGTGAAAAGGCCGATGCAGCGATCGCTGCCGGTGCCGATGCTGTGGGTATGGACGATCTGGCCGAGAAAATGCAGGCCGGCGATCTGAACTACGGCGTGGTGATTGCAACGCCTGATGCGATGCGCGTGGTCGGCAAGCTCGGCCAGTTGCTCGGTCCGCGCGGCTTGATGCCGAACCCGAAGGTCGGCACGGTGACGGCAGATGTTGCCAATGCGGTGAAAAATGCCAAGGGTGGTCAGGTGCGTTATCGCAACGACAAGGGCGGCATCATTCATTGCTCGATCGGCAAAGTGAACTTCGAGGCGATCGCCTTGAAAGAAAACCTGCAGGCGCTGCTGAGCGATTTGATCAAGTCGAAACCGGCATCGTCGAAGGGTGTATTCGTTCAGAAGATCTCGATCTCCAGCACGATGGGCCTCGGCGTTCCCGTCGACAACTCGACATTGAATTTGAAGTAAGACCGAAAGGTCTTGCTTGAGCAATATTTGAGGGCAACTGTCTGGCTCACGCCAGGCAGAAGCCGTCAAAGACCGCAGGTGGTCACGTGTTGTGGCAAGGATTGCACTCGCAAGGCATGAGCCGGAAGCGGGCAGCACACGAGCTTAATCGGTAAGGAAACCAACCTGCGCAGATGGTGCCGCCCAACAGGATTTCTTGTACGGCCACCACAACAGGCATCACGCGATGCCGACAGTTTCCGCAAGATGCGGGGCTGTGTGTTTTTACCGAATCCGCCTTTGCTGGAATGCGAAGACGATTCAGTCGGAGAATGCAATGGCGCTCAATCTGGAGCAAAAGAAAGAGGTCGTTGCCGAACTGGCGAATGTGGCTGCCAAGGCGCATTCCCTGGTCGCCGCCGAGTACGCCGGTCTTACCGTTGCCCAGCTCACCGAGCTGCGCAAAAAGGCCCGTCAGGATGGTGTGTTTCTTAAAGTTGCCAAGAACACCCTCGTGGCGCGTGCAGTTGCCGGAACCGATTATGAGTGCGTGAAAGAAGTACTCACGGGTCCGTTGCTGTTTGCCTTTTCAAAGGAAGATCCGGGTGCTGCAGGCCGGTTGATCAGGGATTTTGCCAAGACAAACGACAAGCTGGTTGCCAAGGTCGTCGCAATGGGCGGGAAGATGTATCCGGGTTCTCATGTCGAGCAACTCGCATCGCTGCCAACCCGCGATCAGGCCCTGTCGATTTTTGCCGGTCTGCTTCTGCAGCCTGCAACCATGCTCGCTCGCGTTTTGGCCGAGCCCGCGTCGCAAGTGGCGCGTGTGCTCAGTCAGATTGGCGAGCAGAAAAAAGCAGCTTGAAGCCACACACCAACGGCAATTTGTAGTTGTTCGATAAAATTTCAGGAGTAATTTCAATGTCACTCAGTAACGATCAAATCCTTGAAGCCATCGCTGCCAAGCCTCTCATCGAGGTAATGGAGCTGGTCAAGGCATTCGAAGAAAAGTTTGGCGTGTCCGCTGCAGCTCCGGCTGCCGCTGCCGCCGCTGGTCCGGCTGCTGCTGCCGCACCGGTTGAAGAAAAGACCGAATTCACCGTGGTGCTGAAAGCCACTGGCGAAAAGAAAGTCGAAGTGATCAAGGCTGTTCGCGCGATCACGGGTCTCGGCTTGAAAGAAGCGAAGGACCTCGTCGAGTCGGCTCCTGCCACGGTGAAAGAAGCCGCGAGCAAGGACGACAGCGCGAAGTTCAAGAAAGAGCTGGAAGCTGCAGGCGCGACCGTCGAAATCAAGTAAGCGACGCATTGCGTCGCTTGCTGCGCCAGGAGCAAGCCAGGCCGGGGGTGAAAACCCCTGGCCTTTCGCCGTTTCGGCGAAATCGTAATGAGTTGTCAGCGGCAAGCTGTAGTGATGCACATCGCATCCACAACTTTCCGGTTACAACTTTGCAATACCACTGCATTACCCCACCGCAGCGCCCGCTGCGGATAGCGTCAACCTAAAGGGCGGTACATCCCATGACCAGCACCAGCACCTATTCCTTCACTGAAAAGAAGCGTATCCGCAAGGATTTCGGCAAGCGCCCCACCGTGCTTGAAGTACCACCGCTGCTCGCGATCCAGGTCGATTCGTATCGTGAGTTCCTGCAGGAAAGCACCACGCCGGCCAAGCGCGAAGAGCGCGGTCTGCATGGCGCCCTGAAGTCTGTATTTCCGATCTCCAGCTATTCGGGCAATGCGGCTCTGGAATACGTGAGCTATCGCCTCGGCGAGCCGCCGTTCGACGAACGCGAGTGTCGCAACCGTGGCATGAGTTACGGCGCGCCACTTCGGGTACTCGTGCGGCTGGTAATCTACGATCGCGAAAGCCCGTCGAACAACAAGGCGATCAAGTACGTCAAGGAACAGGAAGTCTACATGGGCGAATTGCCGCTCATGACCGATACCGGCACGTTCATCATCAACGGTACCGAGCGCGTGATCGTGTCGCAGCTGCACCGTTCGCCGGGCGTGTTCTTCGATCACGACCGCGGCAAGACGCACAGCTCGGGCAAACTGCTGTATTCGGCGCGCATCATTCCTTACCGTGGCTCGTGGCTGGATTTTGAGTTCGATCCGAAAGATGCCCTGTTTACGCGTATCGACCGTCGCCGCAAACTGCCGGTAACGATCCTGCTGCGCGCGCTCGGTTTCACCAACGAGCAGATGCTCGACATCTTCTTCGAGAAGAACACGTTCCATATCGACAAGAAGGGTGGCGCCAAGCTCGAACTGATCGCGGAGCGTCTGCGTGGCGAAACCTTGAACTTTGACCTGAAGATCGGCGACGAAGTCATCGTTGAAACCAGCAAGCGTATTACCGCGCGTCACGTCAAGGCACTGCAGAACGCCAAGATCAAGGAACTTGACGTTCCCGATGATTATTTGTATGGCCGTATTTTGGCGCACGACATCGTCGACAAGAAAACCGGCGAGTTGCTGGCTGCGGCAAATACCGAAATCGACCAGACCCATCTCGATGCATTCCGCAAGATCGGCATCGACAAGTTCGATACCTTGTACGTCAACGATCTCGATCGTGGCCCATACATCTCGAACACGCTGCGCATTGATCCGAGCAAGACGCCGCTCGAGGCGCTGGTCGAAATTTATCGCATGATGCGTCCGGGCGAGCCACCGACCAAGGAAGCCGCACAGAATCTGTTCCAGAATCTGTTCTTCCAGTTCGAGCGTTACGATCTGTCGGGCGTGGGCCGCATGAAGTTCAACCGCCGTGTCGGCCGCAAGGAAGTCACCGGTTCGGGCGTGCTGAGCAAAGATGACATTCTTGAAGTGCTGAAGGTGCTGATCGAAATCCGCAACGGCAAGGGCGTGGTCGACGATATCGATCATCTCGGTAACCGTCGTGTGCGTTCGGTCGGCGAAATGGCCGAGAACGTCTTCCGTATCGGACTCGTGCGCGTCGAACGCGCGGTCAAGGAGCGTCTGAGCCTGGCTGAGTCCGAGGGCCTGACGCCACAGGAACTGATCAATGCCAAGCCGGTGGCGGCAGCGGTGAAAGAGTTCTTTGGTTCCAGCCAGCTGTCGCAGTTCATGGATCAGAATAATCCGCTGTCGGAAGTGACGCATAAGCGCCGTGTTTCCGCGCTCGGGCCCGGCGGCCTGACGCGTGAGCGCGCGGGCTTCGAAGTGCGCGACGTGCATCCGACGCATTACGGTCGCGTTTGCACCATCGAAACACCGGAAGGCCCGAACATCGGTCTGATCAACTCGCTGGCTGTGTACGCGCGCACCAACTCTTACGGTTTCCTCGAAACGCCATACCGCAAGATCGCGAATGGCAAAGTTACCGACAAGGTGGATTATTTGTCGGCGATCGAAGAAGGCGAATTCGTCATCGCGCAGGCCAACTCGCCGTTGCGTGACGACGGCAGTTTCATCGAAGATTTCGTCGCGTGTCGTTATCGCGGTGAATCCGAGCTGCGTCCGTCGCCGGACATCCAGTACATGGACGTTTCGCCGATGCAGACCGTGTCGGTCGCGGCGGCACTCGTGCCATTCCTCGAACACGACGATGCCAACCGCGCCTTGATGGGCGCGAACATGCAACGCCAGGCCGTGCCGACGCTGCGTTCGCAGACGCCGGTGGTGGGTACCGGTATCGAACGCCCGGTGGCGAAAGATTCCGGCGTCAACGCAATGGCGCGTCGCGGCGGCGTAATCGACCAGGTCGACGCGGGTCGTATCGTGGTGCGTGTGAACGAGAGCGAAGTCGGAGAGAACGATGCCGGCGTCGATATCTACACGTTGACCAAGTACACGCGCTCGAACCAGAACACCTGCATGAACCAGCGTCCGCTGGTGAATGTCGGTGACAAGATTGCCAAGGGCGATGTGCTCGCGGATGGTCCGTCGACCGATCTGGGCGAGCTCGCGCTCGGCCAGAACATGCTGGTAGCGTTCATGCCGTGGAACGGCTACAACTTCGAAGACTCGATTTTGATTTCCGAGCGTGTGGTGCAGGAAGATCGTTACACCACGATCCACATCGAAGAGCTCACCTGCGTTGCGCGCGACACCAAGCTCGGGCCTGAGGAAATCACGGCGGATATTCCGAATGTCGGCGAGCAAGCGCTTGCACGTCTGGATGAATCCGGCGTGGTCTACATCGGTGCCGAAGTGAAGGCTGGCGACATCCTGGTCGGCAAGGTCACGCCGAAGGGTGAAAGCCAGCTCACGCCGGAAGAAAAGCTGCTGCGTGCGATCTTCGGCGAGAAAGCGTCTGACGTGAAAGATTCTGGTCTGCGCGTGCCACCTGGCATGGACGGTACCGTGATCGATGTGCAGGTTTTCACGCGCGATGGCATCGAGAAAGACAAGCGTGCGCTGCAGATCGAGCAGATGGAAGTCAAGCGCATCAAGAAGGATTTCGATGACCAGTTCCGCATTCTCGAAGGCGCGATCTATCAGCGTCTGCAAGGTCAGCTGATCGGCAAGATCGCCAACGGCGGTCCGCAGAACTTCAAGAAGGGTTCGCCGATCACGGCCGAATACCTCGAATCGCTGAAGAAGGACGAGTGGTTCACGATCCGCATGAAGGATGAAGAATCCGCCGAGCAAATCGAGAAGGCGCAAGAGCAGGTTGCTGCACATCGCGCCGAATACGACAAGCGCTTCAAGGACAAGCAGACCAAGATCACCGCCGGCGACGATCTCGCGCCGGGCGTGCTGAAAATGGTCAAGGTTTATCTGGCGGTGAAGCGTCGTATCCAGCCTGGCGACAAGATGGCCGGTCGCCACGGTAACAAGGGTGTGGTGTCGATGATCGTGCCGGTGGAGGACATGCCGTTCGCGGCCGATGGTCGTCCGGTCGATATCGTGCTGAACCCGCTCGGCGTGCCTTCGCGTATGAATATCGGGCAGATCCTCGAAACGCATCTTGGCTGGGCCGCAAAGGGGCTCGGCGAGCGCATCAAGATCATGCTTGACGCCAACGAGAAAGTGTCTGACATCCGCCGCTTCCTCGATCAGATCTACAACCATGACAAGGAAACATTCGGTCAACGTGTCGATCTGAAATCGTTCACCGACGACGAGTTGCTGATCCTCGCGCGCAATCTGCAGAATGGCGTGCCGATGGCAACACCGGTATTCGACGGCGCCGCAGAAAGCGAGATCAAGGCGATGTTGCGTCTGGCGCAATTGCCGGAGTCGGGTCAGACCACGCTGATCGATGGTCGTACCGGCGAGGCGTTCGATCGCAAGGTCACTGTCGGTTACATGTACATGCTCAAGCTCAACCATTTGGTCGATGACAAGATGCATGCACGTTCGACCGGTCCGTACTCGCTGGTCACGCAGCAACCGCTCGGTGGCAAGGCGCAGTTCGGCGGACAGCGCTTCGGCGAAATGGAAGTCTGGGCACTCGAAGCATACGGTGCGGCGTACACGCTGCAGGAAATGCTCACGGTCAAATCCGATGACGTGCCGGGTCGTAACCAGATGTACAAGAACATCGTCGATGGCGATCACGAGATGTCGGCAGGCATGCCGGAATCGTTCAACGTGCTGGTCAAGGAAATCCGTTCGTTGGCCATCAATATCGAGCTGGAGGAACACTGATCCGGTTCAACGCGGCTGGCTTGAGGGCCAGCCGCGGTACGTGTTCCTTCACCATTTTCTCAAGCGTGCGGACGGAAACCCCGACATGCGCGCAAACGGGAGTAGCTCATGAAAGACTTGCTTAATTTGTTTAACCAGCAGCGTCAGTCGCTGGATTTCGATTCCATCAAGATTGCTCTGGCCTCGCCCGAGCTGATCCGTTCGTGGTCGTTCGGCGAAGTGAAAAAGCCGGAGACGATCAACTACCGCACCTTCAAGCCCGAGCGTGACGGCCTGTTCTGCGCCGCGATCTTCGGACCGGTGAAGGACTACGAGTGCCTGTGCGGCAAGTACAAGCGCATGAAGCATCGTGGTGTGGTCTGCGAGAAGTGCGGTACCGAAGTCACTTTGACCAAGGTGCGTCGCGAGCGCATGGGCCACATCGAGCTGGCCAGCCCGACCGCGCATATCTGGTTCCTCAAGTCGTTGCCGTCGCGCATCGGCTTGATGCTGGACATGACCCTGCGCGACATTGAGCGCATCCTGTATTTTGAAGCCTATGTCGTGATCGATCCGGGCCTTACTCCGCTCGAACGCGGCCAGTTGCTCAACGAAGAGCAATACCTGCAGGCGGTGGAAGATCACGGTGACGAATTCGACGCGCGCATGGGTGCCGAAGCGGTTTACGAATTGCTGAAGGGCATCGATCTCGCCGCCGACATCATTCGCCTGCGCGAAGAAATCGCCAGCACCAATTCCGAGACCAAACTCAAGCGTTTGTCCAAGCGCATCAAGCTGGTCGAGGCGTTCCATGATTCCGGCAATCGCCCGGAATACATGGTGCTGACCGTGTTGCCAGTATTGCCGCCGGATTTGCGTCCGCTGGTGCCGCTCGACGGTGGCCGTTTCGCGACCTCAGATCTGAACGATCTGTACCGTCGCGTGATCAATCGCAACAACCGCCTGCGTCGCCTGCTCGAACTGAATGCGCCCGACATCATCGTGCGCAACGAAAAGCGCATGCTGCAGGAATCGGTTGATGCGCTGATGGATAACGGTCGTCGCGGCCGCGCCATCACCGGCACCAACAAGCGCCCGCTGAAATCCCTGGCCGACATGATCAAGGGCAAGCAGGGTCGTTTCCGCCAGAACCTGCTCGGCAAGCGCGTCGATTACTCCGGTCGTTCGGTCATCGTGGTCGGTCCGACCCTCAAGCTGCACGAGTGCGGTCTGCCGAAGAAAATGGCGCTGGAATTGTTCAAGCCGTTCATCTTCTCCAAGCTGCAGCGCCGTGGTCTTGCCACGACGATCAAGGCAGCGAAAAAGCTGGTCGAGCGCGAGAGCGCAGAAGTCTGGGATATTCTCGAAGAAGTCATTCGCGAACATCCGGTGCTGCTAAACCGTGCACCGACCTTGCATCGTCTCGGCATCCAGGCGTTCGAGCCGGTGCTGGTCGAAGGCAAGGCGATTCAGTTGCATCCGCTCGTATGTACCTCGTTCAACGCCGACTTCGACGGCGATCAGATGGCAGTCCATGTGCCGCTGTCGATCGAGGCGCAGCTCGAAGCGCGCGCATTGATGATGTCGACCAACAACATCCTGTCGCCGGCCAACGGTGATCCGATTATCGTGCCGACGCAGGACGTGGTGCTGGGTCTGTACTACATGACGCGCGAGCTGATCAATGCGCGCGGCGAAGGCATGATTTTCGCCAATGTTGCCGAAGTGCATCGCGCGTATCAGAACCGCGTGGTGGATCTGCATGCGAAGGTCAAAGTGCGCATGCACGAAATCGAGATCGACGAGCAGAAAAATCGCACCGAAAAAACCTCGATCGTCGATACCACGATCGGTCGCGCCTTGCTCGCAGAAATCCTGCCGGTCGGGCTGCCGTTCGCGCTGGCGAATATCGTGCTGACCAAAAAGGCAATCTCGGGTTTGATCAATCAGTGCTACCGACGTCTCGGCCTGAAAGATACCGTGGTGTTCGCCGATCAGCTGATGTACACCGGCTTCCATTACGCAACGCGTGCGGGCGTGTCGATCGGCATCGACGATTTGACCATTCCCGACGAGAAACAGCCGATTCTGGAAGAAGCTGAAAAGGAAGTGCTTGAGATCCAGGAGCAGTTCGCTTCTGGCCTCGTCACCGCCGGCGAGCGCTATAACAAGGTCGTCGATATCTGGTCGCGCACAAACGAGCGCGTGGCCAAGGCGATGATGGATGCGATCGGCACCGAGAAGGTGACCAATGCGAAGGGCGAGATCGTCGATCAGAAGTCGATGAACTCGGTCTACATCATGGCTGACTCCGGCGCTCGTGGTTCCGCAGCGCAGATTCGTCAGCTCGCCGGTATGCGCGGCCTGATGGCCAAGCCCGATGGTTCGATTATCGAAACGCCGATCAAGGCCAACTTCCGCGAAGGCCTGGATGTGTTGCAGTACTTCATATCGACCCACGGCGCTCGCAAGGGACTGGCCGATACCGCGCTGAAGACCGCGAACTCGGGTTATCTCACGCGTCGCCTCGTCGATGTGGCGCAGGACGTCGTGATCACGTCGGATGATTGCGGTACCACCCATAGCCTGACCATGACGCCGATCGTTGAAGGCGGTGATGTGGTCGAGCCGTTGCGTGATCGTGTACTCGGCCGCATCGTGGCCGAAGATGCATATGCGCCCGGCAACGACGAAGATCCGATCGTCACGCGCAATACCTTGCTCGATGAAAAGTGGGTCGAAAAACTCGAAACCGCCGGTGTGCAGATCATCCAGGTGCGTTCGCCAATTACCTGCGAAGCGACATTCGGTATTTGCGCGTTCTGCTACGGCCGCGATCTGGCGCGTGGACATCTGGTTAACCGCGGCGAAGCGGTGGGCGTGATTGCCGCGCAGTCGATCGGCGAACCCGGCACGCAGTTGACGATGCGTACGTTCCACATCGGTGGTGCGGCATCGCGAGCGGCGGCTATCGATAATGTGCAGGTCAAGACTACCGGCAATATCAAGTTCAATAACCTCAAGACCGTGCAGCATGCGGCGGGGCATCTGGTCGCGGTGTCGCGTTCTGGTGAAATTTCGGTGATGGATGTAAACGGTCGCGAGCGCGAGCGCTACAAGGTGCCTTATGGTGCTGTGTTGAATACCAAGGATGGCGCACCGCTCAAGGCGGGCCAGATCGTTGCCAACTGGGATCCGCATACCCATCCGATCGTCTCGGAAGTGGCCGGTCGCATTCGCTTTAGCGACTTCATCGACGGTATTACTGTGCAGGAACAGATCGACGATCTGACCGGCTTGCAGAGTGCCGTGGTGACCGATCCGAAGCGTCGTGGTGTCGCGGCCAAAGATCTGCGTCCGCTGGTGCGCATCGAAGACAAGAAAGGCAAGGATCTGCGTTTGCCGGGTACCGATATTCCGGCGCAGTACTTCCTGCCGGCTGGCGCAATTATTTCGCTACAGGATGGTGCTGAGGTGGGCGTGGGTGACGTGGTGGCGCGTATTCCGCAGGAGAAATCGCAGACTCGCGATATCACCGGCGGTCTGCCGCGCGTGGCCGATCTGTTCGAAGCACGCAAGCCGAAAGAGCCGGCGATTCTTGCCGAGCGGTCAGGCATCATCAGCTTTGGCAAGGACACCAAGGGCAAGCAGCGCCTGATCATCCGCGATGTGGATGGCGAGGAGCATGAGGAGCTGATTCCGAAGTGGCGCCAAGTCATCGTGTTCGAAGGCGAACATGTGGAGAAGGGTGAAACCGTTGTTGACGGTGAGCCGAATCCGCACGATATCCTGCGTCTGCTCGGTGTTGAGCCGTTGGCGGCGTACCTGACCAAGGAAATCCAGGACGTCTATCGCCTGCAGGGCGTGAAGATCAACGACAAGCACATCGAGGTCATCGTGCGCCAGATGTTGCGTCGGGTGCAGATCGCCAACCCGGGCGACAGTGCCTACATCCTGGGTGAGCAGGTCGAGCGTTCCGAACTGCTGGACACCAACGACCGGCTGCGCAGTGAAGGCAAGACGATTGCCACCCACGCCGACCTGCTGTTGGGCATCACCAAGGCCTCGCTGTCCACCGATTCCTTCATCTCGGCGGCTTCCTTCCAGGAAACCACCCGCGTGCTCACCGAAGCGGCCATCATGGGCAAGCGCGACGAGCTGCGTGGCTTGAAGGAAAACGTCATCGTCGGCCGCCTGATCCCGGCCGGCACCGGCATCGCCTTCCACGTCGCCCGCAAGGCCAAGGAAGAGATGGACGAGAGCGAGCGTCGCGCCATCGCCATGCAGGAAGCCGAAGAACTGGCGGCGGTGCAGCTG
>JAYVLO010000127.1:0-2954 GCA_043759455.1 Pseudolysobacter sp. | reverse complement strand
CGAAGGTTATGACGTGGTGTACGGCACGCGTGCCTCGCGCGCGGGCGAGTCGCGGCTGAAAAAACTCACCGCTTCGGCGTTCTATCGCGTGATGGAACGTCTCAGTAGTACGCCGGTCCCACGTGATACCGGCGATTTTCGCCTGCTCAGTCGGCGTGCACTGGACGGCATGAAACAGCTGCGTGAGCGCCAGCGTTTCATGAAAGGCCTGTTTACCTGGGTCGGGTTCAAGCAGCTTTCCGTGCCCTACGATCGCGATCCGCGTTTCGCCGGCACGACAAAATTCAATTACTGGCGCCTGTGGAATTTCGCCCTCGACGGTATTACGTCGTTTTCCGGCGCACCCTTGAAGGCGGCAACGTATGTCGGATCCTTCACTGCGCTGATCGCTTTCGTTTACGGCGTATGGGTGTTGATCAAGGCGCTGGTGTGGGGTGATGCAGTCAAGGGTTATCCGTCATTGATGCTGGTGGTGCTGTTCCTTGGCGGCGTACAGCTTGTGGCGCTCGGCGTAATCGGCGAATACCTTGGGCGCTTGTACGTCGAATCGAAACAGCGTCCGCTGTACCTGACTGACGAATTTATAGCGGCGCAGGAAAACCCGTTGGAGCCATAGCCTTTTTGCCATTGGCTGTTCCTGGCCAAACAGCAGTAGACTGTATGAAACCGCTGTCGCTGCGACAGCCTCGTCATGATGGAGGTTCGTGTCATGCATCAGGCCAGACATTTACTGGAAAACAAAGGTAGCGCCATCCATGCGATTGCGCCGGACGCGTCCGTGCTCGACGCGATCAAACTCATGGCCGAAAAACACGTTGGCGCCTTGCTGGTAATGCGCGGTGTCACGCTGGTCGGTATCGTTTCCGAACGCGATTACGCGCGCAAAGTCGTGCTGATGGGGCGATCATCCCGCGATACCGCCGTGCTCGACATCATGTCTGCCCCGGTCGTCACGGTAAATCCGCAGGCCACGGTTCCCGAGTGCATGCAGACAGTCACGGAACATCGTGTGCGCCATCTGCCGGTGGTCGATGGAGAGCGCGTGATCGGCGTGCTGTCGATTGGCGACCTGGTCAAATCCGTGATCGACGAGCAACAACAGCATATCGATCAACTGCAACGCTACATTGCCGGGTGAGTCGCGGTTATGGCGGGCGAGGCCGCAATGTCTCGGCGTTACGGATAGTACAGACGCCGCGCTTTGCCCGAGGTGCGAAGCAATTCCATGCAGGTTTCGGCAACCCACGCCGCGCCAGGCGGGTCATGTGAGCCTCCGCGAGACCGACCCCCGCCATGCGACCCTGCAGCGCGTCCTGCGCGATTACGGCGCCAAGCTGCGTGCCCTGATCGAGACCCACGGACTGGCGCGGTATGGCATCGATCCCGACGACATCGAGCAAGAAGTACGCATTCGTCTGTGGAAAGCGCTGGAACGTGACCAGAATTCGGTCTTTCATGCGTTATATATACAAAGAACAGTGGCAAGCACCGTAATCGACGCGTTGCGCAGGCGGCAGGCGAGGCCGGTTGAGGCGATGCCGGAAGATGAAGAATCGCTGGCATTGCAGGATACCTCGGCGCGGCCCGACGATATGGCGGGCGGGGCGCAGTACATTATGGTGATCACAAGCTGTTTGGCGGAATTGCCGGGTCAGCGCGGCCAGGTTGTGGCGCTGCACCTGCAAGGTTTCCGGGCAGAAGAAATATCCGGACTGGTGAATGTTTCGGTGGATGCAGTACGAAAATTATTATCGCGTGGGTTGGAGCAGCTCAAGTTGCGCCTGACCGAATTGGGATGTGGAGATTTCGATGAATAAGCACAGTCAGAACAGGCCGAGTCTCGGTCGGATCTATCGCGAGTCCGCCGCCGATGCTTCGCATCGTCCGGTCGCATCGATTGATGCGGATCTGCTGGCGAATGCAGCGGGCGGTGTATTGAGCAACGAAGATCGCGAAAATGCGATTTCTGCCATTGCCAATTCGGCAATCGAGGCCGACCTGTTTCGGTTGTTGCAGGCGTTGCAGCCGGCATCGGCCAAGCTTGCGCAAGATCTGGCAGCGCAATCGCAGGTGCTCAGCACGGTTGTGCCGTTCAAGCGCCCGCAGCCTGCGCAGCGCGCGCCTGCACTTCGCTCGCGCCCGATACTTGCGCGCTGGGCTTCGTTCGCCGTGGCAGCGGCTGTCTTGGCGGCTGTGCTTATCACCGTGCCACGCAGTTTCAAACAAGGTTCGCAAACATCCGTGATCGCGCAACAGCAAATCACAGTGCCGCCTGCTGGGGACGAAATTTTCCACGCCGAAACAGGCTCACGTATGGCCAGCAATCGCGGCGAATCAAATACGACGGCGCGCCAGAACGACACGATTTTTAATTCGAATAGTGCCGGCGAAGGCGACAAGATCTTCAGCGCCCGCTTCAACGGCAGCTGAGTTCTCCCGCAAGGATGGCGCTTGGCACGATTACGCTGTCGAGCGTTTCAAATAATCGTTTAGCGTAATTGCGGACATCGCGCTCACGCCCGCCGCGATCAACTGATCAACGCCGCACTCGCATGCTCGCGGGTCGCCGCAAAGCGAATTGATGGCGCACGTTCGATCGCAAGTTGCAGATTGACCCGCGTCGGCGCGAGGTAGACCAGCTCGCCGGCCGCATCCAGCGAAAGAAACGACGCATTTTTTTCGCGGAACTCGGCGAGTTTTTTCTCGTCTTCGCCGTGCACCCAGCGCGCCGTGACCACGCCGATCGTCTCGAACAGACAATCCACGCCATATTCGTCCTTGAGCCGATACGCGACCACGTCGAACTGCAATACACCCACCGCGCCAAGAATCAGGTCGTTCGACATTAGCGGTCGGAAAAATTGCGTCGCGCCTTCCTCCGACAATTGCGCGAGACCTTTCTGCAATTGCTTGATCTTGAGCGGATCACGCAAGCGCGCGCGACGAAACAACTC
>JAYVLO010000126.1:0-2762 GCA_043759455.1 Pseudolysobacter sp. | reverse complement strand
ATCGCATGCGTTCGGCCCGCTCGCATCGGTCTGCAGCAAACTCATGGCATTCGCGGTGATCGTGCCGCCGTCGTTGTAGCAATCGCTGCTGCCGGTATTAGTGCCGACGATGCTGTTGCTCAGGCTGATCTTGCCGACCGTGGTGCCGTTCGGATCGACGAACGAACCGATATCGATACCCGCGCTACGCGGTGCCGTGTTCGCCGCGATCGTGACATTGCTCAGGCTCACGCCGGCCGCTGCATCACCGAGGCCGCCGCCACGCACACCGGCGTGGTTTGTCGAAATCGTGCTGTTGTTGATGCTCAAAGTGACCGGTCCGTTGACGCCCACGCCGCCCGCAGAATCGGCTGCGGTGTTGTTGTAAATCGCGCTGTCGCTGATGCTCGACGGGCTCGTCGAAAATCCGGTTTCGCTACCGATGCCGATACCACCGGCATTGCCCGATGCGAGATTTGCGGCGCGCACGCTCGGCACGCTGCACGTGTTATTGGCAATACGGCTGCGACGGATATCGACGCTAGTGGCGAGCGCCACGATGCCGCCACCACCGGTGCCCGTGGCGGCATTGTTTTCGATGATCGAATCCTGGATTGTCATCGTGACGCAGATGTAGCAGCCGATACCGCCACCGCCGCTGATGAAGCCCGGATCGATACTTCCCGGCGCTTGCTGATTGCCGCTGATGCTCGAACTTTGCACGCTCACATAACCGATCTCCATGCCCACGCCGCCGCCATAAAAAACTGCCGCGTTGTTGTTGATTTGGCTGTTGATGATATTCAGATAACCGAGCGCGAGGATGCCGCCGCCGGAACCGGTCGCGGTGTTGTTGCTGAGCGTGACGTTGTTCAAGGTCAGCGTAGTATCAATGCCCACGCCGCTGGCGTAACCCTTCGAATAGATCCCGCCGCCGTTGCCGGCGTTGATACCGCTGGAGTCCGTCACCGCGACAATCTTGCCGTTGCGCAAAGTCAGGTCGTTGAGCTGCACAGTAATATGCTGTGAGCCGCTGAGACTGCTGCCATCGATCAGCATCATGCGGAAATTCGACGTGCCGGCGGCGCTCGAACGCTCGATGATCGCGTTGTTGCCATTGATGATCAGCGTGTGCGCGCTGCTGTAGATCGGCAGCGCACTGCCGAGTGCATCGGTGTCGTATGCGGTCGGCGCCGTGATCGTGTAAAGACAGCCGGCGGGCAGGTTGACGGTGTTGTCCTGCGCATTGCCATTGGCCGTGCCGAGTAGGTTGAATAGCGAGGCGTTGCTGCAGGTCGGATTGAAAATTGCTGCGTGTGAGTACGGCGCGGAAAAAAATCCGATGAAGCCGATCAACGATAAAGTATTGTGGCGAAGACGTTGTGACATGAGACGATTTCCTGCACGAAGAGGATGAAAAATTCAGCGCTGAAACGCAGCGCGATAGACGCCGGAAGCGCGTGATGGCCGGGCCGGCATCAGTGCTGACCGACACCGCTGAGTTGCGTCCAGTTCTGGTTCGAGCCGACGTTCGGATTGAAGCTCGGGTCGCTGCTGTTCTGGTAATGACCGTTGCCGTCGCTCCAGTGATACGTGTCGTTGTACGAATGCGCCGACTGCCCGGTGCTCGACGACGGATCGTTCATGCGCTCGGTACCGCGCACATAATCGTCGAAGGTAAAACCGTCGCCGCCTGACGATGGCATCGATGTCGCCGCGCTGCGTGCATTCGCTGCCACGCGATTCGCGTCCATGGCATTCACCATGGCATCGTTTTGGCGTGATATTGCCTTGCTGCGCTGGCCGGCGGCGGCGATCTGCGCATAGTTGTTGGCCGCGTTACGATTGAAATTCTGCATGATCTGCGCGATCACGTTGTTGCGTGCGTCCTGCCACGCTGGATTAGGAATGGCCGATACGACAATGTGATTCAGCAGCGGATAGACGTTTTCCAGCGTGCCGTGGCGCGCGCCCATCGAGTGCACGAGAAACAGGCCGCGGTGATATTCCCAGCTCCGTCCGAGCGGCGAATCCGACGGGATGTTTTCCTGCGCGCCGAGGAAACCGTAGAAATCCTCATCGACCGCTACGCCGTTTTCTTCGTAACGGATTCGCACCAGCAACGAATCGCCTTTGGCCTGCTGGTGCGCCATCGACTGCGCCAGATTCGGTATCGCCTTCGCACCGACGATCTGCAGATTTTTCTTGTTGCCGCGATACGTGCCGATCACGAATCGGCGCATCGCATCCTCGATGGTGATGTTCGGATAATGAATCAGACCGAAGCTGCGCGCGCCCAGCGGCTCGCGAGTGTTGACGCTAAGCCACGAGAAAATCTCGATCGGAAAATTCTCCACCCAGGCCGAATGATCGGGCGCCTCGAAACGCGAGTGGCCGCGCGTCGGATTGTTGGCGCTGTTCATGTCCCAATCGATGCTGGATTGCGCGTTCCAGCCTTGCGGCACGGCGAGCGTGGCGGCGATCATGCCGCGCATGCGTGGGTCGACGATGTCGTAGCGCACGAAATGGGTGTCGTTCGGCGAATTGTTATCTGACGAATTTGTGGCGAGGTCGTGATCGGCTGCATTTTGATTCGACACGCTCGCCGCCGCCTGCCGCGAATCGGTCGCGGCCTGCGCCGTACTGTCGATACCGCAACCTGCCAGCAACAGGCTCGTTACCATACTGAAGATCGGCAAAAACAAACGGGTATGGCGCATGGCTTGGCTCCAAATCAGAAAGGCTGTGTGCTGGATTTGTAAATCGCGCGGATTTCGCCGGCT
>JAYVLO010000125.1:0-4842 GCA_043759455.1 Pseudolysobacter sp. | reverse complement strand
ATCTGCAGCGTGGTCTGCGCGATCTGCAGCAGCAACGCTTTTGCCTACGACGAAATTTTCCACAACGACTTCAAGCTCGTGAGCGATGCACCCGCGAGTGATGCCGAGGCCGCGCGTTTTCTCACCCAGGCAACCTTCGGTCCGACCGCGACGGAAATCATACGACTGCGCGGTATCGGTTATCGGCAATGGATAACGCAGCAACTTTCGCTGCCGGCGAGCTTGCAGCGTCCGTATGTGCAAACGCTCGATGCGGGCATCAAGAATCCGGGCCAGAGCGATCGCATGGAAGCCTGGTTCCACAATGCGATTATCGCGCCCGATCAGTTGCGTCAGCGCATGACATGGGCGATGAGCCAGATCATGGTGGCATCGGATCAGCAGAGCGGATTGAATCAGGATCCGATCGCGCTGGCAGAATATTACGACGTACTCGCGCGCGATCCGTTCGGTTATTACGACGGCAACATCTATCATGCCGGCAACTATTACCAACTGCTTTACGACGTCAGCAAAAGCCCGGCGATGGGTCGCATGCTGACCTATATGCACAACCTGAAAAGCAATGGCGCGCTGTCGCCCGATGAAAATTATGCGCGGGAGGTGATGCAGCTTTTTTCGATCGGACTGGTATTGCGCAATCCGGATTTTTCCAGGCAACTCGATGACGGCGGCAACCCGATTCCGACCTATGCATCGAGTATGCTGCAGGCGTATGCACGCGTGTTCACCGGCTGGAGTTATCAGTCCGGTTTCAACAGCTATCCGCGCGGCACGAACTGGAGCGCCGCCGACTATCTGCCGATGGTGTGTTCCGAGCAATATCACGAGGAAGGCGGCGAGACGGTTTTGGATAATCAGGCCGCCGCGGGTGGCGCAAACAGTTGCGAATCGGATCTGCAAGCCGGCCTGCATGCGATTGCGAATCACCAGAATATCGCGCCGTTCATTTCGCGCCAGTTGATCCAGCGCTTCGTCACGAGCAACCCTACGCCCGATTACATCCAGCGCATCGCCACGGTATTTTCCAACAGCAATGGTGACCTCGGCCAGGTCATCAGCGCAGTGTTGCTCGATACGCAAGCGCGCACCGGCACCCTGCCCGCGCAATACACGCAGCCCGCGCAAAACTATGTTTTCGGCAAGGCGCGCGAGCCGCTGCTCAAGCTCACTGCGCTGTGGCGTTATTACCAGGCGGCGGCGCAAAACGGCCTGTATGCCTTCAACAATCCGCAGACCAATTACTTGCAACGACCGCTCGGCAGCAGCTCGGTATTCAATTTTTATCTACCGGATTATCTGCCGCCCGGCGAACTCGGCCAGCCCGTCACCGGTGTTGCACAATACGGTCCGGAGTTCCAGATCATCAACGAGAGCTCGGCCATTTCGACAAGCAACGATCTGACCCAGCGCATCAATCAATACGTCGGTAATCCGAACAACACCACTGCGACGATCGCGGTGAATCTTGCGCCGCTCATCAATGATGCGGGCAACGCGCAAACGCTGGTGAATGACCTCAATCACGATTTGCTTTATGGCAGCATGAGTGCAGCGATGAATACCAGCCTCGTGAGCATGCTCGGCAAACTTCCTGCAGCGACAACACCGACCGCGCGGGTCATCGCGACCTTGCAGGTGCTGCTCGCCTCACCGGAATTTGCGATCCAGAAATAGCCGTTAGGGCGAGATCGTCACGCCCATTTTCTTGGCCTTGTGCGCGTTACGCGCCACGCTTTCCACGCCGCAAAAAACGCAGAGGAATTCTCCATGAAACGCAGAGATTTTTTACGCAACGCCGTTTGCTCCAGCCTCGCTTGCGCCAGCAGTACCGCGTTGTTCACGCAACTAAGCATGATGAACTCGGTACTCGCCGCACAATCCGCGAGTGATGCGCCGGGCGACTATCGCGCCCTGGTATGCCTGTTCATGCTCGGCGGCAACGATTCGTTCAACCTGTTGATCCCGAGCGACAACATACGTTATCCGACTTATTCCACCTCACGCAGCGGCCCCGGTCCGACCGGCATGGCGATCAATCGCAGCACGTTGCTGCCGATCAATGTCAGCAACGCCGGCAGCGGTGAAACCTACGGCTTGCATCCGAGTTGCGCGGGGATGGCGCAGCTATTTAACGCCGGCCACGCAGCATTTGTGCCGAACGTCGGCACCTTGATCCAGCCAACCAGCAAAAATGATTATCTCAACGTGCCCGGCTATCCCGTGCCGCCGCAACTTTTTTCGCACGCCGATCAACAGGGGCAATGGGCGTATGGCCAGGCCGCATCGAACGGCGCAACGGGCTGGGGCGGATTGACTGCCGACAAGTTGTACATGATGAATCCAGGCGCGACGATTCCGATGTCGATATCGCTCGGCGGCGAGAATCGTTTCCAGACCGGTGTGAGCGTGCAGCCCTACGCGATCGGCAGCGGCGGCCCGATCACACTGAGCGGCTACAAGGGCGTGAGCGGTGCGGCGCAGGCGATAGCGCTGCAGGAGTTGCTGCAGCAGAGTTATCCCGATCCACTCAGCCGCACTTATGCCGCCACCGTCAGCAACGCGCTGGATTATTACAGCACGATGCAAACTGCGCTGACTGATGCGCCGACCTTGACCACAGTTTTCCCGCCGAACAATCCAGTCGCGGCATCGCTGCAAATGATCGCGAAAATCATTTCGGTACGCTCGATCCTGAAAGCACAGCGGCAGATTTTTTTCGTGCCGTTCGGTGGCTTCGATACGCACGACAGCCAGCTTGCCGATCAGCCGGGATTATTCGCCACGGTTTCCGCTGCGCTCGGCGCGTTTTATGCGGCGACCGAAGAACTGCAGGTGCAGACCTCGGTCACCACGTTCACCATTTCCGAATTCGCGCGCACGCTGAGCTCCAACGGCGATGGCACCGATCACGCGTGGGGCGGCATCCAGTTTGTCAGCGGCGGCGCGGTCGCCGGCGGAAAACTTTACGGCGCACCGGCCAGCAGCGGCGGGATTTTTCCCGACCTCAGTTTGAACGGTCTGGATTGTCTGAGCCGTGGCCAGATGATTCCGACCGTTGCCAGCGATCAGTATTCAGCCACGCTGGCACGCTGGCTGGGGTTGTCGGACAGCGATGCGCAGACGGTGTTTCCGAATCTGCATAACTGGGGCGCAAATCCGTATCTCGGATTTCTCGGTTGAGTCTGGCGATTGCATCGCTTTTTTTCGCCCGTCATTCCAGCGAAGGCTGGTATGACGGCTCGTTTTAGATAACGACCTAACTAGCACGCCGAACCCTGCACTGGATACAATGCGCGCTTTCCGCGAAATGCAGGAGTGGGCATGCAACTGGATCAGGTCAAGGCGGTTATCACAGGCGGCGTTTCGGGACTCGGCTACGCGGTCGCGCAGCATCTGATCGCGCACGGCGGCAAGGTCACGCTGCTCGATATCAACGATGAAAAAGGTGCGAGTGCGGTGCAGGCGCTCGGCGCATCAAGCGCTTATCTGCGGACCGACGTAACCTCCGAGAGCAATGTCGCAATCAATCTGAAATCCGCGCAGCAGCATATGGGTGGTCTCAATACCGCGATCAGTTGCGCTGGCATTCTCGGTGCGGGACGAGTGCTCGGCAAGGACGGCGTGATGCCGCTGCAGCAGTTCCAGACCACGGTGATGGTCAACCTGATCGGCAGCTTCAACGTCGCCAAGGCGGCGGCCGACCTCATGCAACACAACGCGCCGGGCGAAGACAACGAACGCGGCGTGATCGTCAACACCGCATCGGTCGCCGCGTATGAAGGCCAGATCGGCCAGGCCGCCTATGCCGCATCGAAAGGTGGCGTCGTCGGCATGACATTGCCGCTCGCGCGCGAATTCGCACGCATCGGCGTGCGTGTGATGACGGTGGCGCCCGGTGTTTTCCACACACCGATGGTCGACAGCATGCCGCCGCAGGTTTACGAATCGTTGTGCGCGCAAGTGCCGTATCCGTCGCGCCTCGGCAAGCCCGAGGAATACGCAAATCTGGTCGCGTTCATTCTCGAAAATCGCTACATGAACGGCGAAACCGTGCGCCTCGACGGCGCGATTCGCCTGCAGCCGAAATAAGCAATACTCACCGCATTATTCGAGGTTCCAAAAAATGAAAGCCAACGAAGTCAAACGCGGCAACGTCGTCGAACACAACGGCCATGCCTACAGCGTGCGCGCGATCGAGCGCAGCTCGCCCAGCGCGCGCGGCGGCAACGTCACGTATCGCTTCACCTTGTACAGCGTGCCGGGAAATCAGAAATTCGACCTGAGCCTGCGCGCCGAGGACGACATCAAGGAAATCGATCTCTCACGTCGTTCATCAACGTTTTCGTACATGGACGGCGAGGCATTTGTGTTTCTCGATGCCGAAGATTTCACCCAGTACACGCTCGATGCGGAGGTGGTCGGCGAGATGTCGGGCTACATCAGCGAAGGTCTCGAAGGCTGCTGGATCCAGCTCATCGACGATCAGCCGGTCGGCCTGCAATTGCCGCAATCCGTAGTGCTGCAAGTCGTCGAAACAGCGCCCGAACTCAAGGGCGCGACCGCGACCAAACGGCCGAAGCCAGCCAAGCTCAGCACCGGCATCGAAATCCAGGTGCCGGAATACGTCGTCAACGGCGAGCTCGTGCGCGTGAATACTGATACCGGCGAATTTTCCGGTCGCGCGTGAGTCGCATCGAATGCTACGGCAGAAGATTCAGCGCGCCGGTTTTGTTGTCGGCGTCAGTCGAAACGAAAAAATATCGCGCGTGTAGGTTTCCACAACCTCGCTGAAAGGCAGGTTGTCCTGCGTGTAGAGAATCGCGCGATGCTCCAGCACGT
>JAYVLO010000124.1:0-2522 GCA_043759455.1 Pseudolysobacter sp. | reverse complement strand
GCCGAGGCATATTACGCGCAACGCGAAAAACTCGGGTTTCCGGGATTGAAAAAAACGGCTGCGAGCAGCAAGGAGCAGGCGCATGTCTGAATTCAAACCACTCCTTGTTGAAATCGGTTGCGAGGAATTGCCGCCAAAAGCGCTGGACGAACTGAGTGTCGCGTTTGCGAAAATATTGCTGGATGAATTTGAGGTTCGCCACATGAGCTTCAGCGATGCCTCGCCAAGCGTGTTCGCCACGCCGCGGAGAATCGCCGTATATTTTCCGGGAGTGGACACACATCAGCGAGATGTGGAAGCGGAGCTACTTGGGCCACCAGTCAGCATCTGCCTGGATGCGCAGGGTCAGCCCACTGCCGCGCTGCATGGTTTCGCTAAACGAGTGGGCGTCGATATTCAGTCATTGCAAACCAGCGGCGAAGGAAAGGACGCCAAGTTTGTCTATCGCAGCATCAACCCGGGTCAACCAACGGCCACGCTGTTACCTGATTTGATACTACGCGCACTCAAGCGTCTACCAATCCCAAAACCGATGCGCTGGGGCGATCACGATTTCAGTTTCGTGCGTCCGGTGCACTGGCTGGTGATTCTGCATGGCGAGCAAGTCATCGACGCGGAAATTTTCGGCATCAAGTCTGGACGTTTCTCGCGCGGCCATCGTTTCATGTCGCCGGAAAAATTCGATGTCGTTTCCGCCGATCTTTACGGGACAAAATTAATTGAACGCAAGGTCATCGCCGATCCGATTCAGCGTCGAAATAAAGTGGCGGCGGTAGTCGAGCAGGCGATCGCGAAACTCGGACTCGCGTTTGTGGAACCGGTCGAACTCGTCGCCGAAGTCTCGAACCTCGTCGAATGGCCAGTCGCAATTCACGGCACGTTCGATCGGGCATTTCTCGACGTGCCGAGCCAGGCGCTGATCGCCACGATGCAGAACAACCAAAAATTCTTTCCGGTATTCGATGCCAATCACAAGCTCACCGAACATTTTATCGGTGTGGCGAATATCGAATCGAAAGATCCCGCGGAAATCCGCAAGGGTTATGAGCGTGTGATCCGTCCGCGCTTCGCCGACGCGAAATTTTTCTACGACGAAGACCGCAAGCAACCGCTCGAAGCGCAGCTCGAAGCATTGAAATCGGTGACGTATCAGCAGTCGCTCGGTTCGGTCTGGGACAAGAGCATGCGGGTGGCCGAACTCGCGCGCGTGATCGCCAACCGCGTCGGCGTCGATGCGGCACTTGCGACACGCGCGGCGGCGTTATCGAAGTGCGATTTGATGACACGCATGGTCGGCGAATTCCCCGAACTGCAAGGCGTGATGGGTCGTTATTACGCGACCCAAGGTGCGAAGCCGGAACATGCCGATGTTGCGCAGGCGCTCGATGAATTTTATGCGCCGCGTTTTGCCGGCGACAACATCGCGCAGGGCAAACTCGCGCAGGTTATCGCCGTTGCCGAACGTGTCGATACCTTGGCCGGCATTTTTGCGGTCGGACAAAAACCGAGCGGCAACAAAGACCCGTTTGCGTTACGCCGCGCGGCGCTTGGTTTGGCGCGCACGTTGATCGAGGCCCGCCTCGATCTGGATCTGCGCGGCTTGCTCAGCGAAGCGTTTGCGTTATTGCCAGAAGCCGCGTTGCAAGCAGGTTTGCCGCGCGGCAAGGATGGCAAAACCGCAACGCTCGATGCGGGTGCACGACGCAGCGAACTCGCCAGCGAGATTCTCGAATTCGTCCTCGAACGTCTGCGCAGTTATTACGCCGATCAGAAAACAGGCAGCGATGTATTTGAAGCCGTGCGCGCCGTGGATCCGGTGACCTTGATCGACTTCGATCAACGCGTACGCGCTGTGGTGGAATTCGCAAAACTTCCCGAAGCCCAAGCGCTCGCCGCTGCCAATAAACGCATCGGCAATATCCTGCGCCAAGCCGATGCGAGCGAAATCGGCGCGATCGATTCCGCCCAGCTCGAAGCCGGCGCCGAAGCCGCATTGCACGCCGCAGTCACTGCGGCATCGAATGCGATAATGCCGCTACTCGCGACACGTTCATACGTCGATGTGCTCAAGCATCTTGCGGATTTGCGCGCGCCGGTCGATGCGTTTTTCGAGGGCGTGATGGTAATGGTCGATGATCCTGCCAAACGCCGCAATCGCCTGAGCCTGCTCGCGCAATTGCGTCGCATGTTTCTCGAAGTCGCGGATATTTCGCTGCTGCACAACGTCGCCTGATCCGTCTGCAAACATCACCGCAATCGCCATCAACAGCGCTGCAGAAACCCGCCCGCCTCTGCCGCCGTTCACGCTCGAAACCGCGCTGAAAAAAGTTCGCGCGGCGGAAGACGGCTGGAATGGGCGCAACCTCGAAAAAGTCGCGCTGGCGTATAGCGAAGACAGCCTCTGGCGCAATCGCTCGGAGTTTTTCCAAGGTCGCGTCGCGATGCTCGCATTCCTCACGCGCAAGTAGGCGAACGAGCACGACTACCGCCCGATCAAGGAACTCTGGGCATTTGGCGACCAC
>JAYVLO010000123.1:0-26029 GCA_043759455.1 Pseudolysobacter sp. | reverse complement strand
CAGCTCATCGTATCCAGCGTGAGCACCAGCAGGGCCACGCCGACGCCGATGCCGGTGAACCTGCTCGATAGCTCGACCGGATCCCAGATCGCCTTGCCGTAGATCACCACGGTGGCCGACGTCACGACGACCGACATCAGCGACAGCAATCCCATCGGCAGCGGCAGGCCGATACTCTGGCCGATGAACTGGTCCCGTTGCGAGCGCGCGAAACGCGTGAAGTCGGGAATGTTCAGTGCGAGCGTCGCCCAGAATCCGACCATCGCTGTGAGTGACGGCCAGAACGTCGCCCAGAATTGTCCGGCCTTTCTGCCGCCTTCAATGAACTGCGAGGGTGCGGCCATCATCTCGCCGAAACCGCCGGCGTTGTGCAGCGCCCAGCCGACCAGGAACAGGCACATCACGATCTTGATCGGCGCGGAAATCGTCTCCAGCCAGCGGATCGAATCGGTGCCGTGCAGTACGAAGTACAACTGCAGCATCCAGAACGCGAGAAAGCATAAAAGCTGTGCGAGGTTGATGCCGAGCCATGCGATCGGCTCCGCATGCAGCGCGTTGCCGGTGAGAATATTCAGCAGCGTATAGATGGCCAAACCGCCGAACCAGGTCTGGATGCCGTACCACCCACACGCGACCACCGCACGCAACAACGCGGGCAATTTGGCGCCCTGCGTGCCGAACGACGAGCGCACCAGCACCGCATACGGAATGCCGTATTTCGCCCCAGCGTGGCCGATCAGCAGCATCGGCACCAGTACGATCGCGTTGCCGAGCAGCACCGTGCCCACCGCTTGCCACGGCGACATGCCCTGATCGATCAGCCCCGCCGCGAGCGTGTACGACGGAATGCACATCACCATGCCGACCCACAGCGCAGCGAAGTGATACCACGTCCACGTGCGTTGCGCCGCAGTGGTCGGCGCGAGGTCCGGGTTGTACAGCGCGCCGTGGTCGATATTCGAGTCGGTAGTCATGTCTTGCGATTCCCCACGTCGTGCTGCAGATGCAGAAAGCCTAGCCGATTACGCTGATTCAACCAGCACGCGTGCGGGATTGTTGGGGTGTGTGGTCCAGTCGGCATGGCCACCGCCATCGACGCGTTCCATCGTGATGCAGTTGTCGACTGGGCAAACATGCATGCACAGATTGCAGCCGACGCATTCGTCATCAACCACCTCGAAATGTCGCTTGCCGTCCTTCTGCGCGAGGATCGCCTGATGCGCGGTGTCTTCGCAGGCGATGTAACAAAGACCGCATTGTATACATTTATCCTGATCGATCCGCGCCTTGATGTCGTACTTCAGATTCAGGAATTTCCAGTCCGTGACATTGCTGACCGCCAGCCCGCGGAAATCCTCCAGCCGCGCGTAACCCTTGCTGTCCATCCAGTGACTCAGGCCGCTGATCAGGTCGTCGACGATACGAAAACCGTAATGCATCGCCGCCGTGCAAATCTGCACACTGCCCGCGCCGAGGGCGATGAATTCCGCCGCATCGCGCCACGTGCCGATGCCGCCGATCGCCGAGATCGGCCTGCCGCGCGTCAATACATCGCGCGCGATTTCCGCGACCATCGCCAGCGCGATCGGCTTGACCGCCGGACCGCAATAACCGCCGTGTGTGCCCTTGCCGTCAACGGTGGGCGTGGGCGCCATGAGATCCAGATCGATCGAGGTGATCGAGTTGATCGTGTTGATCAGCGACACCGCATCGGCGCCGCCGTTGAATGCAGCGCGCGCTGGAATACGGATATCGGTTATGTTCGGCGTGAGCTTGACGATGCACGGCAGCCGCGAATATTGCTTGACCCAGCGCGCGACCTGCTCAACGTATTCCGGCACTTGGCCGACTGCCGCACCCATGCCACGCTCGGACATGCCGTGCGGACAACCGAAGTTGAGTTCGACCGCATCGGCGCCGGTATCCTCGACCATCGGCAGGATATTTTTCCAGGCGTTTTCCTCGCACGGCACCATCAGTGAGACGATCATCGCGCGATCTGGCCAACTGCGTTTGATCTGGCGGATTTCGTCGAGATTGATCTGCAGCGGCCTATCGGTGATGAGCTCGATATTGTTGAGCCCGGCAATGCGTTGGCCGTTCCATTGCACCGCGCCGTAGCGCGAGCTGACGTTGACGACGTGCGGATCGAGCCCGAGCGTTTTCCACACCACGCCGCCCCAGCCGGCCTCGAACGCGCGGTTGACGTTGTACGCTTTGTCGGTCGGCGGTGCGGATGCCAGCCAGAACGGATTCGGCGAACGGATACCGGCGAAATCGCAGAAAATATCGGCCATGATCAAGCTCCGCCGGTTGAGGATGTGCGCCGCAACAGCGCGCGATGGATGGAGGCCGCGGCGAGCTTGCCGTCCTGCACCGCCTGCACGGTGAGGTCGGTCTTGCTGCCGACGCAATCGCCGCCGGCCCAGATGCCGGGCAATGAAGTCTGGAAGTCCGCATTTACCACAATGCGGCCTTTTTGCATTTGCAACAATGCGGCATTTGTCGCATCGGGTATCGGTGCGACCAACACCTGGCCGATCGCCTTGAGCACGCTGTCGGTTTCAAGGCACAGCACATCGCCGGTACCGAGCAAGCGACCCTGGTCGTCAAGCTGCGTGTATTCGAATTCGATCGCTGTGATCGCGCCGTTGCTGCCGACGATATTGCGCGGCTGCGCCCATTCGATGATCGTCACGCCTTCTGTTTTTGCGAACGCCTGCTCCGCGCTCGTGGCGCCCATCGTGGCAGCGCCGCGGCGATACACCATGGTCACGGATTCGGCGCCGAGTTTCTTGCTCTGCACCGCCGCGTCGATCGCGGTATTGCCGCCACCGATCACAACCACGCGCCGACCGACCTTGAGTTGCGAAAGATCCGCGCACTGGCGTAGCTCGGCGATGAAGTCGACCGCGTTGCGCACACCGGCGAGTTGTTCGCCATCAATGCCGAGCGCATTGACGCCGCTCAGGCCGAGCCCAAGGAAAACCGCGTCATGATCTTTTTGCAGATTACCGAGACTGAGGTTTTCGCCAAGCACCTGGTCACCGCGCCACTCGATGCCGCCGATCGACATCAGCCACTCGACTTCGCGCGCGGCGAAGTCGAGCACCTTGTACGCGGCGATGCCGTATTCGTTGAGGCCGCCGGGTTTTTCGCGCGCATCGAAAATCGTCACGCGGTGGCCGGCACGCGCGAGCGCATGGGCGCAGGCCAGGCCGGCCGGCCCGGCGCCGACGATGGCGACACGCAAACCGGTGTCTGCGGCGCGTTCGAACAGCGTCGCGTTCTGCTCGAATACCCAATCGGTCGCGTAACGTTGCAATGCACCGATCTGCACCGGTGCGAGTTCGTCCGTGCCGTTACGCACACAACTGCCTTCGCACAGGATTTCGGTGGGACAGACCCGCGCGCACATGCCGCCGAGAATATTCGCGCTGAGAATATCGAGCGCCGCGCCCGGCAGATTGTCGGTGGTGATGCGGCGGATGAAGCTCGGAATATCGATGCCGGTCGGACACGCCTGTATGCACGGCGCGTCGTAGCAGTAATAACAGCGTTGCGCGGCGATCAGCGCGTTTTGCCGGTCGAGCGGGGGAGAAACGTCGTCGAAGTTTTGCGCGAGTTTTTTCGCGGACAATCTTGCGGCGGCGATATCGGCAGTTTCTTTACGCAGCATTCCGTCTCCTTGCGGGGTCAGGTGACCGATTCCGTTTTCCCCGGCGCGAGTGCATCACGCAACAGGAATCGATGATGTATCAATCTATACTTGTTTATTATTTGCCTTGTGCGCGTTCCAGCATCGCGTGCAACAACACGTTGCCGCCGGCCTCGACCCATTCCGGCGTGGCGTGCTCGACTTCGTTGTGGCTGATGCCGTCGACACACGGCACGAACACCATCGAGGTCGGCGCCACCTTGGCCAGGTAACACGCGTCGTGGCCCGCGCCGGAAACGATATCGCGATGCGAATAACCGAAACGCTGCGCCGCGGCGCGCACCGACGCGACACAATCGGCATCGAACGGTACCGGCGCGTAGTAGAAAATCTGTTCGAGTTTGCTCACTTCGAGTTTCTGCTCGGCAGCGATCGTCGCGATGCCCGCGCGCAGTTCGGCATCCATCTGCGCGAGCACGGCATCTTCGGGATGACGGATGTCGACGGTGAAAAAGACCTGGCCCGGAATCACGTTGCGCGAGTTTGGATGCACCTGCAACATGCCGACCGTCGCACATGCGTACGGCGCATGCGCAAGGCCGATGCGATTGACGAGCTGGATCGCGCGCGCGGCGCCGAGCAGTGCGTCGCGGCGGCGCGGCATCGGCGTCGGGCCGGCGTGTGATTCCTGTCCGGTGAACACGACTTCGTACCAGCGCTGGCCTTGCGCGCCGGTGACCACACCGATGGTGATGTTTTCGGCTTCGAGGATCGGGCCCTGCTCGATATGCAATTCGAACGCGGCATGGATCGGGCGTCCACCGCACGGCACGTCGCCGGCGTAGCCGATGCGCGCGAGTTCCTCGCCCACGGTCTTGCCATCGACATCGGCGCGCGACAAGCCGTATTCGAGCGTGAACACACCCGCAAATACACCCGAGGCAACCATCGCCGGGGCGAAGCGCGATCCTTCCTCGTTGGTCCAGATCACAACCTCGATCGGATGCTCGGTGGTGACGTTGTGATCGTTCAGCGTGCGGATCACTTCAAGCCCGCCGAGCACGCCGTAGATGCCGTCGAAACGGCCGCCGGTCGGTTGCGAATCGGCATGTGATCCGGTGACCACGGGTAGTGCTGCTTCGTTGCGTCCGGCGCGGCGCGCGAACACGTTGCCCATCTTGTCGACGCTGATCGTGCAGCCGGCTTGCTTGGCCCACAACACGAACAGATCGCGGCCCTGGCGATCGAGATCGGTCAGCGCGAGACGGCACACGCCGCCTTTCGGCGTCGCGCCGATCTTCGCCATTTCCATGAGGCTGTCCCACAAGCGCTGGCCGTTGATGCGGATGACTTCGGCAGTTTCGGTGTTGAATGCGGCGTACATCGTTGGCACCTCGCGGTATTATTTTGACAAGCAATGTTTTCGGACGCTACAGATGCGCACTGATACTTTTCCAGCCCCCTCAAGTTAAGGAGGTGAAACTCCTGTGCCGCCAAGGTTTCAGGGTTATGGAGGCAATAAAGCGTTGATCGAAACTGCGGCATCGGCGCACCTTTCTAAGCATCCCTTGTCGAGCTCGGCATCACGAATTGCGCACCGGCGCGGATGCTCGCCGGCCAACGCGTGGTAACGGTTTTCATGCGTGTATAAAAGCGCACGCCTTCCGCGCCGTAGATATTGTGATCACCGAACAGCGACGCTTTCCAGCCGCCGAAACTGTGGAATGCCATCGGCACCGGAATCGGCACGTTGATGCCGACCATGCCGACTTGGATACGGTTGGCGAAATCGCGCGCGGCATCGCCATCGCGCGTGAACAACGCCACGCCGTTGCCATACGCGTGTGCGTTGACCAGCGCGACGGCTTCCTCGTAGGTTTCGACGCGCAGGATGCACAGCACCGGGCCGAAAATTTCCTCGCGATAAATGCGCATGCCGGGCTTCACGCGATCGAACAGGCAGCCGCCGAGAAAAAATCCACCCGCGCATCCGGCCGCGCTGAAACCGCGGCCGTCGACCACGAGTTCGGCGCCTTCGGCCACGCCGATATCGACGTAGCCTTTTACCTTTTCGCGATGCGCCGCGCTGATCAGCGGGCCCATGTCCATGCCATCGGCATCACCGCGACCGATCTGCAGTGCGCGCACGCGAGGTGCGAGTTTTTCGACCAGCGCGTCGGCCACTTTATCGCCGACCGCAACCGCGACCGAGATCGCCATGCAGCGCTCGCCGGCCGAGCCAAAACTCGCACCCATCAGCGCATCGGCGGTCTGCTCCAGATCTGCATCGGGCAAGATCACCATGTGATTTTTCGCGCCGCCGAGCGCCTGCACGCGTTTGCCGTGCGCGCAGCCGGTGGCGTAGATGTAGCGTGCGATCGCCGTCGAGCCAACGAAACTGACCGCCTTGACATCAGCATGTTCGAGGATCGCATCGACCGCGACCTTGTCGCCGTGCACGACGTTGAAAACGCCGTCGGGCAAGCCTGCTTGCGTCAGCCATTCCGCTAGCAGCAGCGACGATGACGGATCGTGCTCGGATGGTTTCAACACAAAACAATTGCCGCATGCGATCGCGATCGGAAACATCCACAACGGCACCATCGCCGGAAAATTGAACGGCGTGATGCCCGCGACCACGCCGAGCGGTTGGCGCAGCGAATGCGAGTCGACTTGGCTGCCGACGTTCTCGGTAAATTCACCCTTCAACAGCTGTGCGATCCCGCAGGCGAACTCGACCACTTCGATGCCGCGCTGCACCTCGCCGAGCGCATCGCTGTGCGTCTTGCCGTGTTCAGCGGTGATCTGCGCTGCGAGCGCATCGGCGTTGGCTTCAAGCAGTTCGCGGAACTTGAACATCACGCGTGCACGTTTCAGCGGCGGCGTTTGCGACCACGCCGGAAATGCCGCTTGCGCCGCCTGCACCGCGCTAGCAACTTCCGCGGCGGTGGCGAGGGGAAGTTTGCCGGATTCTTCGCCGGTCGCCGGGTTGTACACGGGCTGGCTGCGTGCATCGACAGGACCGATACGCTGGCCGCCGATGTAGTGCGGAATCATTACGGGTGCGAGCATTTTTTTCTTACTCCGTATCAATCCAAGGCGAAATTTTCGTCAACGCCTGGCACTCAACAAATTAAAAATTAGCGTCACCCCAGCCTGCGCCGGGATGTCGAGCATGAGGGGTTCTACCCAGCCGCGCGAATCGCCTCGGCGACCGTCGAAAACATGCGGTCGAGTTCCGCATCGGTCGTGATCACCGGTGGCGCCATTGCGATCGTGTCGCCGGTAAAGCGCAGCAACATGCCGCGCTTCAAACCTTGCTCGAACACGCGCAATCCGCGCATACCGATCTGGCCTGGCAGCGGCGACATTTCGATCGCCGCGGCGGCGCCGCAATTGCGGATATCGATCACGTTCGGCTCGCCCTTCAATGCGTGCGCGCCGCTTTCGATTTTTGCGGCGAGCGTGGCGAAGCGTTTTGGCACGTCGTCCTCGTGCAGGATATCCAGCGTCGCGTGTGCCGCGGCAACCGCGAGCGGGTGCGCCGAATAGGTATAGCCGTGGAAAAATTCGACGGCGTAATCCGGACCTTGCATGAACATGTCGTAGATGCCTTCGCGCGCGATCACGCCGCCCATCGGCACGGTGCCGTTGTTGACGCATTTGGCGAACGTGATGAGATCGGGTGTGACGTCGAACGCTTGCGCGCCGAACCAGTCACCCATGCGGCCGAAGCCGGTAATCACCTCATCGAAAATCAGCAGGATGCCGTGCTTGTCGCAGATCTCACGCAGGCGCTTGAGATAACCGACCGGCGGCACGACCACGCCTACCGAGCCTTGCATTGGCTCGACGATTACCGCGGCAATGGTCGATGCGTCGTGCAAGGCGACGATGCGTTCGAGATCGTCGGCGAGATGCGCGCCCCACGTCGGCAAGCCTTTAGAGAATGCCATTTGCTTGAGGTTGTGCGTGTGCGGTAGATGATCGACGCCCGGGATCATTGCGGTCGCGAACATCTTCCGATTGGCGACCATGCCGCCGACCGAAATGCCACCGAAACCGACGCCGTGATATCCCTTTTCGCGACCAATGAAGCGCGTGCGCGAGGCATCGCCTTTCAAGCGATGGTAGGCGAGGGCGATCTTCAGTGCGGTGTCCACCGCTTCGGAGCCGGAGTTGGTGAAGAACACACGATTGAGGTCGCCCGGTGCAGCATCGGCGATGCGTTCGGCGAGCCGGAAACTCTCCGGATTCGCGACCTGGAACGCCGGAATATAATCGGCGCGATCGAGCTGGCTTTTTACCGCCTCGACGATCTTCGCCGGGCGATGGCCGAGCGAGCTGCACCACAAACCGGACAGGCAATCGAACAGGCGCTGGCCGTCGACGGTCGTGTAATACGCGCCTTCGGCGCTGACCAGCAATCGATCGAGCGGCTGGTGTTTCTTGAAGTAACGGTTATGCGTGAACGGCATCCAATACGGATCGAGATTGAGATCCGCGACGGCATGCGGCGTCGACGTGTTGGCGGCGAGATTCATCGGTGGCGGCTCCTGGCGGTCAAGCGGCGGCTCGCGGGTAGGCGAAGTTTTTGCGCGCATCGTCCCTATGTCACGGGACGACGGCAGACTGAATTCGCGCGCTGCGGACGGCATGTCGCGGCGCTGGCGACGAAAGCGTTTTCGTCGCGTTGAATCTGAGGGAGCTAGAATTGCACTATGTGCGCCGCGATGCAACGGGGGCATTCGTAGGTCACGCGTGATATTTTGCCGCATCGATTTGTTGCGGATAAAATCATGGAACTGATCCTGCGTCATGCCAACCTGCCCGACGGTCGTTGCGATATCGATATCGGCATCGACGGCGGGCGCATCGTCGCAGTGGAATCGGCACTCGCTGCATCTGCAGCGCAGGAAATCGATGTGCGTGGACGGCTGGTGTCGCCGCCGTTCGTCGATGCGCATTTTCATCTCGATGCGGCGTTGTCGCTTGGTTTGCCGCGGCGCAATTGCTCGGGGACATTGCTCGAAGGCATCGCCTTGTGGGGCGAGCTGAAACCCGATCTGACGCAACAAGCGGTCGCCGCGCGTGCGATGGCGTATTGCGACATGGCGGTTGCGCAAGGCTTGCTCGCAATCCGCACGCACGTCGATATTTGCGACGATCGCCTGCTCGCGGTGGATGCGTTGCTTGACGTGCAACGAAGAGTCGCGCCGTATCTCGACCTGCAACTCGTGGCATTTCCACAGGACGGTTTTTATCGTGCGGCGAGCGCGGAAAAAAACCTGTTGCGCGCGCTCGATCGTGGTGTGCAGGTGGTCGGCGGCATTCCGCATTTCGAGCGCACGATGGCCGATGGCGCAGCGTCGGTGCGCCGACTGTGCGAGATCGCGGCCGAACGTGGCCTGCTGGTCGATATGCACTGCGATGAATCCGACGATCCGCTGTCGCGCCACATCGAAACGCTCGCGGCCGAGACGTGCCGGCTCGGTCTGCACGGTCGGGTCGCCGGTTCGCATCTGACCTCGATGCATTCGATGGACAACTATTACGTCACGAAATTATTGCCGCTGATCGCCGAAGCCGGTGTCGCGGCGATCGCCAATCCGCTCATCAACATCACCTTGCAGGGCCGTCACGATACGTATCCGAAACGCCGCGGCATGACGCGCGCGCCGGAGCTCATCGCCGCCGGCGTCACCGTCGCGTTCGGCCACGATTGCGTGATGGATCCGTGGTATTCGTTCGGCTCAGCCGACATGCTCGAGGTTGCGCATATGGCCATCCATATCGGCCAGATGACTTCGCTCGACGGCATCGCCAATGCGTATGCAGGCATCACCGGCAACGCGGCGAAAATCTTGCATCTGGATGGTTATGGCATCGCGCCCGGTTGTCGCGCCGATCTCGTCGTGTTGCAGGCAGCAGATCCGTTCGAGGCGATTCGCCTGCGCGCGGCTCGCTTGCTGGTATTCCGCGGCGGTCGCGTGATCGCGCGCGGCGCGCCACGGTCAAGCGAGTTGTCATTGCCGGGTCGACCAAACAATCTAAGTCTGGAATTTGCGCCGGGTAGTCTCTGAAAAACGTGCCGCTGCGGTGAGGCTTTCCGGGTTTTTCTGAAACTCAATGCGTCTTGACGCGCAAAGTAAACAGCCCGGCCAGGATCAGGCTCACGCCGCCAATCAACAACGCATTGATCGGCGCATCGTCGAAAAATCGCTTCAGCAGGAAACCCAGCACACTCGCGGCGAGCAGTTGCGGGATGACGATGAAAAAATTGAAGATGCCCATGTACACGCCCATCTTTTTCGCCGGCACGCTGTCGGAAAGTAGTGCGTAAGGCACCGACAGGATCGACGCCCAGGCGAAACCGACACCGAGCATCGACAGCAATAGCCAGTGCGGATCACGGATCACGAGGAACGACAAAAAGCCCAGTCCGCCGAGTATCAGATTGATCATGTGGGTGAGGCGCACACCCAGTCGGCGGATCATCCACGGAATGAAAATCACGATCAGCGCGGCAAAACCGTTGTAGGCGGCGAACAGCAGACTAACCCAGTTGGCGCCGTTGTTGTAGGCGGCGGAGTGAGTATCATTTGTTGCAAAGTGTACTTGTGTAACGGCAGCGGTGCTGTAGATCCACATCGCGAACAAGGCGAACCACGAAAAAAACTGCACGATCACGAGCTGCCGCATCGTGGTCGGCATCGTATGCAGGTCACTGATGATCTCGGCGAACATGTTGCTGCCGTCACTGAAGCTCACCACGATCTGCAAACTACCATACGCGAGCATGCCAGCAGCGAGCAGATAGAGCTGCCTGTCTGCATGCAGCAGATACAGCAGCGTGAGTGTCGCGAGGCCGGCGATCAGCCAGATCGCACCCGCCCGACGCACACGTGCGATCGGCAGCGGCGTGGCGGAATGCACGGATTCTGTGCCAGCATCCTCGAATACGACAAGTTGCTCGGGCGAGTATTCGCGCGTCGACAACACAGTCCAGCCGATCGTGCCGAACAATGCTGCCGCGCCGATATAAAACGCGTATTTCACCGTGTCGGGAATCTCGCCCGCCGCCGCCGCATTGCTCACGCCGACCTGCGCCAGCAGCCACGGTAAAATGCTCGCGATCACCGAGCCCACGCCGATGAAAAACGTCTGCATCGCATAACCGCTCGGACGTTGCTGCGACGGCAAATGATCGCCGACGAACGCGCGCAGTGGTCCGAGCGAAATATTGATCGAGGCATCGAGAATCCACAGCAGGCTTGCTGCGATCCACAATGTCGGCGAGTTCGGCATCGCAATTAGCGCGAGCGCGGCGAGCAGGGCGCCGACCAGGAAATACGGCCGGCGCCGCCCGAGTCGGGTCCAGGTGCGATCCGAAAAATGGCCGACGATGGGCTGTACCAAAAGTCCGGTCAATGGTGCCGCGATCCACAAGATCGGGATGTCGTCGACACTCGCGCCGAGCGTCTGAAAGATCCGGCTCACGCTTGAATTCTGCAGCGCAAAACCGAACTGGATGCCGATAAATCCAAAACACATGTTCCAGATCTCCCAGAAGTTCACCTGTGGTTTGCTGGTCATGTTATCGACGGCGTGATGGTGGCGAGCGGGCTCATGCCCCGCGTCTTTTTGCCGGCGATCCGGTCGGGATCGGCCCGGTCGACTGGCGGATCTGCAATTCGTAGGGCACCGGCACGAGTTGTCCCGCGTTGGGATCGCGGATCGATGCGATCAATTGCTCGGCGGCGATGCGGCCCATGTCGCGGCACGGCTGGCGCACCGTGGTGAGGCTCGGCCAGACCTGGCGCGAGGTCGGCGTATCGTCGAAGCCGAATACCGAAAGATCCTGTGGAATGCTCAGGCCGCGCTCGAATGCTTCGTGCATCACGCCGCACGCGCTGTCGTCGTTGGCCGCAAAAATTGCCGTGGGCGGTTGCTTGAGATCGAGTAATTGCCGTGCGCCGGCGATGCCTGATTCGAACGAAAATCCACCATCGACGACCAGGGTTTCATCGCAGTCGATGCCGGCGCGACGCAAGCCATCGCGATAGCCCGCAAGCCGCCATGCGCGGCCACTGTGCGCCGCCGGGCCGGTGATGTGCGCGATGCGACGATGCCCGAGCGAAACCGCATGTGCGATCATTTCGGCGGCGGCCTTGCGCTCGTCGAGGATGGTGCCGACGCGCGCGTCTTTCGCCTTTGCCGAAATTGTTGCGTAACGCACGCCGAGTTCATCAAGGCGCTGCAGTAGTTTGATGTCGTCGGCAAACGGTGGCAGCAGGATCAGACCGTCGGGCCGATATTGCGCGACCGAATCCTCGACCGATACAACGTGCTCGGCGCTGCTGAATTCGAGCGGTCGCAGCATCGCGCTGTAGTGCGTGCTTTCGCAGGCCTGCAACATGCCGACGATGATTTCCATGACATACGCGGAGCCGGCGAACGGATCGTCGTAGACCAGCGAAATCAGGTACGAGCGATTGCCGGCGAGACTGCGCGCCGACGGATTCGGTCGATAGTTCAGCGCCTGCGCTGCGGCTTCCACGCGCAGTCGGGTTTTTTCGCGCACGTTCGGCTCGTGATTGAACACTCGCGAAACGGTTTTCATGGAGACGCCCGCCGTCGCGGCGACATCTTCGATTCTGGCTCGCATCTATGCTCACTTCCTGCGATCGGCGCTGATCAAAAAACAGCCGCCGTTGTGTTGATGGATTTGCCCAAGCGCCAGCGCGTTATGCTACATCAAGCGCCACGTCGCACGAGATGTCCATTGCTCGTTGCGGCTGTGCTCATGCGGCCGGTTTGCTGGCGAATCCATGCGCGCAGATTTCCTCGATCAAGGTCCGGTGATCGGGCAGGTCGCTGATCGCGTGCGGCGCCAGCGCGCGGATCATTTCGAACTCGCGCCGCGCCGCATCGATACGCGGATAGGCGTTTCGCATACTCGCGATGTCGGTCTTGAACTCCATGCCATACAACACGAACTGCCAGCTCGCGGGCAGGAACATTTCGAGGTCGGTGACGAAATCCAGCCGATGCGGCGGGCGACAAGACCACATCGCGAGTTTGTCCCGCAGCGATTCGGGAATGCTCGCGGCATCGGTATTGTCGATCCAGAATGACGAATCGCGCCGCTGGCTTGTGCAGTAGTGCATCTTGATGAAATCGATGATGCGCTCGTAACGCGTGGTCATCTGCGCATTGAAAAGTTTGGCGACGCGGGTCATGTCGCCATCAGCCGGCAGCAGGTGCGCGATCAGATACGCGGCGATCTCGATCAAGCCGATGCCGGTCGATTCCAGTGGCTCGAGAAAGCCCGCCGACAGTCCGACCGCAACGCAATTCTTGCGCCATTGCTCGGGACGAAAGCCGGTTTCGAATTTGAGCAGACGCGCGTTGAGATTTTCGGCGGCGGGGCCGATGTATTGACGCAGCACCTGTTCGGCGCGGCTGTCATCGGTGTGTCGCGACGAATATACGTAACCAACCCCGCGCCGCGCTTGCAAGCCGATGTCCCAGGTCCAGCCGGCTTCGTGCGCGGTGGAAATGGTGTACGACGGAATCGGTGTATCGGCGCGCGGATACGGCACCTGGATTGCGACGGCACGATCGACGAACAGCGTATCGCGTGTGCTGCGAAACGGCGATCCCAGTGCGTCGCCGATCAGGCCGCCACGCATGCCGGTGCAATCGATATACAGGTCGGCCGTGAGTGAGCCGGCTTCGCGCGTGATCACGCGCGCAATCGCGCCTTGCTCGTCGAGTTCGACCTTCTCGACATGCGCGATCTGGTGTTGTACGCCGAGGCTGCGGCCATGTTCGGCAAGCAAGCTGGCGAAACGTCCGGCGTCGAAATGGTAGGCGTAGTTCAAACGGCCCTGATATTCGCTGTCGGTACGGCGTTTGGGTGCGCGCGAAGCATCGGCGACGTGTTGCTGCATCGTTGCTGCTTCGGCGAAAGCTGCACCGGGTGCAGCTGCGCCGAGCAGCCAGTACGGCAGCAGTTCCGGACTGTCGCCGCGCAGGCTCGGCAGGCTGAAAGGGTGGAAATAGTGGCTGCTTGTCGACGCCGTCGGCGTGCGCGCCCAGTTGGCGAACTTGATGCCTTGCTTGAAGGTGGCGTTGGCGCCACGCAGGAAACGTGCTTCGTCCAGACCAATCGCCGCGAGCGTGCCGCGGATCGACGGGAACGTGCCCTCGCCGACGCCAATGATGCTGATATCGGCCGATTCGACCAGCTCGATCCGGATCGAATCCATTTGTATATTTTGCGCATTTTGTTGCGCGGCGATATTCAGCGTGCGGGCGAGATAATTCGCGGTCAGCCAGCCGGCTGTGCCGCCGCCGACGATGAGAATTTTGCGCAGGGCAGTCATGCAACAGGTCCTCGAAAGGTTTTGTCGTGGCGACTTGTAGCACACTTCATCTGTTCGGGAAAATTTGTTGCAAAGCAACAAATTAGCTAAATTGGCAGCGCTGTCATTTTCTAATTGACAGCGCTGCCAATTTGCAGTATTTCTTTGCCGCGAAACCGAAACGACCAAGACAAAGCAACTTGGCGCTAGGCCCATTCACAAGGGAGGAGGGAGACATGAACACCCGTTATCGCGCGCTTTCGAGCGCCATCATTGCTGTGCTCGCGATGGGCACGGCGTACGCCGAAGATGCTCCAGCTACTGCACCGGCTACTGCCGCCGATGCGGCACCGGCGGCGTCACAGAAATCCCAGGATCAGAAATCGCAAGCGCTCGATACGGTGCAGGTCACCGCGACCAAGCGCTCTACACCGCTGCAGAAAACGCCGGTGGCGATCAGTGCCCTGAGTGCCGATCTGTTGCAGAAGGAACGCATCAACAACGTTGCTGACATCACCAAGCTCGTGCCGGGTTTTGCCGCGACCACCGAAGGCGACCACGGTGTAATCACGCTGACCTTGCGCGGCATCGGCAACGACAGCGCGAAGACCGAATACGCCGATCCCGAAGTCGCTTTGTTCGTCGACGGTGTGTATACGCCGCGTGCGGAAGCGGCGGCAGGTTTGCTGCTCGATCTCGAATCGGTCGAAGTATTGCGTGGCCCGCAAGGTACGCTGTGGGGCCGCAACTCGACGGTCGGCGCGGTCAATTTCCAGACCGCCAAACCCGAGCTCGGTCCGTTCTACGGTTATGCGCAATTCGAGGCCGGCGACTACAGCCATCTCGGCATGCGCGCAGCGGTGAACGTGCCGGTGTCGGATACGTTTGCGTTCCGTGTCGCGGTGGCACAGGAACAGCACGATGGGTACGTCGATTTCCAGAATCCGAACGGACAGCTGCCGTCGATCGCCAGCCAGCAGGCGGCATACATCACGTCGGGCGGAACGCTTGCCACGTTCAAGCCGATCGATCCGAACCTTTATGTCACCAAAGGCCAGAAATACAATTCGCAGGATCAGTCCGCCGCTCGCGTGAGCACGTTGTGGACGCCGAGCGACAAGCTCACCTGGAACCTGTCGTTCGAATATTTCCGCGACCGCGGTACACCGAATGCCAACCTCATGCAGCAGCCGCGTGCGGGTCAGGATTTCTGGTCAGCGCTGATCGATACCGCACCGCAGCTCGATCGCAATTCGTACGCGTTGCGCAGCCGGGTCGACTACGCTATCAACGACGGCATGGCGCTCAGTTACATCGCCGGTTTCAGCAAGTTCAACGGTTCCAGCGATTACGATCAGGACGGCGGCGTGCTGGTGCCGACCAGCGTTGCCAGTGGCGCGAACTTCCAGGACGATCGCACCAATAATTCGCACTACAAAAGTAGCAGTCACGAGCTTGATCTGAAGTCGACCGGCGATAATACGATCGACTGGATACTCGGCCTGTATTACGCCGCAGAAGACAATTCGATCCGCTTCGATATTCCGATCTTCAACGGCACGTCGCAGGGCACGGTGGGTTGGCAGGGTTCGTTCATCCAGCCGAAAGAAACGGTGGATTCCTACGCCGGTTTCGGCCAGATGACCTGGCATCTCAGCGACAGCTTGCGCCTGACCGGCGGTGCGCGCTGGACGCATGACGAGAAAGCAAACGACGGTGGCCGCAACTACGGCTGGGCCTACGACGCGACCGCGCCACAGATACCGATTTCGACCGGCACGCAGCCTGGCCCAGCGTCGGGGTTTGCGGTATCGGCGAAGAACGACGGCAAGTACAGCTCGAGCAAACCGACCTGGCTGTTGCGCGCGGATGCGGATCTTTCGAGCGATGCTTTGCTCTACGGCAGTGTCTCGACCGGTTATAAATCCGGTGGTCTGCAGGATGGCGGCGTGCCGTACAAGGGCGAGTCGATCCTCAACTACGAAGCTGGCATCAAGCTCATGTTCCTTGATCATCACCTGACCTGGAACACGGCGGTGTATCACGAGGATTTCAAGAACTTCCAGTTGTCCGCACCCATCACGTTTGTCGACGGCAGCCACGGCCTCGGTTTCTCGAATGTCGAAGGTACCACCAAGGTCACTGGTATCGAATCCGAGCTGGCCGCGGTGCTCAGTGATGCCGATCGTTTGAACGTAGTGTTTTCGGCGATTCCGCAGAAGAAATTGGGCACGCTCATTTACGCTGGCAGCAACGATTACGGCGGTTTGCCGGCATGTGCACCGGCCTCCGGTATTGGCAGCTGCCTGAACATCAGCGGCAACGATCTTGCACACGCGCCGGATATGTCGTTCAGCGTGATCTACGAGCACAAGTTCAGCTTGAGTAACGGTGCCGCGCTCACGCCGCGCTTCAGCGGTCATTACGAAACGGAGAGCTGGTTGAGTCCGTTCAACCTCGGTGATGGCGATCATCAGAAATCCTATTTCCGCGGTGATCTGACGATGCGTTACACGCCAAGCGACGAGAAATGGTGGGCAGGTGTTTATGTCAACAATTTCACCGACGTGAAAGTGCGCACCAACGCCGGACGTACGGCTCTGGGCAGCAACCAGTTCATCTATACCTCGCAATATCTGGCGCCGCGCACCTTCGGCGTGAATTTCGGCGTCAGTTTCTAGCACTGCGAAAAAGCTCCAGCGACTTTGGTGTCGAGTCCGGACTGCGCTCCCGCGTGGGCTCGACACCTTTTTTTTTCGCCGATTCAACAGACCGCACGACAACGACGATGCGCGCTGTGGCACGAAAAACAGACTCAGAAGGAAGTTCACCATGCAGCGTCGAGAAATCTTGCGCCTGGCTCTCGCCTTAACCGGCGGTTCGATGTTGAGCCGCAGCCGATTCGGGCTGGCCGAAGCCGCGTTTGGCAATGCCGCAACCACAGCCGCAACGCATCTTGCCAGCGACGTTTTTCCGAAAAATTTCCTGTGGGGTTCGGCGACCGCGGCGTATCAGGTCGAAGGCGCGTGGAATACCGATGGCCGTGGCGAATCGATCTGGGATCGTTTTGCGCACACGCCCGGCAAGATAAAAGACAAGAGCAACGGTGATGTCGCGTGCGACAGTTATCACCGTTACCAGGAAGACATCGATCTCATGCGCCAGCTCGGCATGAAGACGTACCGTTTCTCGATTTCATGGTCGCGCGTGCAGCCCGATGGGCGCGGTGCGATCAACAGCAAGGGCCTCGATTATTACAAGCGCGTCACCGATGCGCTGCTCGAAGCGGGCATTCGTCCGTTCCCGACCTTGTACCACTGGGATTTGCCGCAGGCGCTGGAAGATGCCGGTGGCTGGCCGAATCGCGATACCGCCGAACGCCTTGCCGACTACGCAAAAATCATGGCGGATTCGCTCGGCGATCGGATTGCGCAGTGGAGCATTTTCAATGAGCCGAAAACGTTCACCCACGTCGGTTATTGGCAAGGCACGCACGCGCCAGGACGCAAGGATCCGCTGGCTTTGCTGCGCGCCACGCATACCGTGAACCTCGCGCAGGGCATGGCGTTTCGTGCACTCAAGGCGGCCAGCGCGAAACCGCAGGTCGGTGGTGTGATCGATGTCGCGCCGATGAATCCGGCGACCAGTTCGGCGGCCGACAAGGCCGCGGCGCAGCGCTGGTACAAGTTCCTCAATTTGTGGTTCCTCGATCCCGCGCTGAAGGGCAGTTATCCCGACGGCGTGCTGCCGCCGGCACAGCAGGCGCAGTTGCTCGGGCTTCGCGAGGGCGATGAAAAAATCATGCGCGCGCCGCTCGATTTCATCGGCCTGAATTATTACTCGCCGTGGATCGTGCGCGATGCGCCGCAAGGCAACGGCGTGCCGGGACTCAATACCAAGGCCGACTGGGCCGCCGGCCCCGATGAAAAAACCGATAACGGCTGGGATATTTATCCGCAGGGTTTTTACGACATCCTGAAGGACATCGCCGTGCATACCAACAATCTGCCGATCGAAATCACCGAGAACGGCGCGGCATACAACAGCTTGCCAGACAGCCACGGCCATGTGCACGATCGCAAGCGCATCGTTTGGCTGCAGAAACATCTGCGCGAACTCGCACGGGCGATCCAGGATGGCGTGCCGGTACGCGCCTACCATTGCTGGAGCCTGCTCGACAATTTCGAATGGGGCGAGGGTTATTCGCAACGTTTCGGCTTGGTCTACGTCGATTTCAAGAACCGCCAGCAGCGCACGGTGAAGGATTCCGGCGAATGGTTTGCCAAGGTGATTGCAGCGAATCGGGTGGTGTAGAAGCGTGCCGCAACACGATCAAAGCCGCTAAGCTCCGTCATGTTTTCGCGATCAGGTCTGTGCCGTCATGCCTAACAGTATTTCCTCGACCGAAGTATTCCTGATCGCAATGGGCATCATTCTGACCGTGCCGTATCTCATCTGGCGGTTCGGCAATCTCGATTATTACGCGCCGCTGGTGGTGGTACAGATCATCACCGGCATTTTGCTCGGGCCGGGCATACTCGGCAAGGTCTTGCCGGACTATTACGGCTTCGTCTTTCGCCCCGATGTGGTGCAGGCGTTGAACGGCATCGCGTGGTGGGCGGTCATGGTATTCGTCTGGATTGCAGGCATCGAACTCAACCTGAAACAGGCGTGGTTGTATCGGCGTGAGAGCAGCATCACCGCCGGTCTGGCGCTCGGTATGCCGCTGCTGCTCGGCGCGCTCGCCGCAATCGGCATGCTGATGTTCGACGGCTGGATTGGGCCGAACGCGCGGCGTTGGCAGTTCGTGCTCGGCATCGGCATGGCGTGCGCGGTGACGGCGCTGCCGATCCTGATTCTGCTGATGGAAAAACTCGACATCCTGCGCGAGCCGATCGGCCAGCGCATCCTGCGTTACGCGAGCATGGATGATGTCGCGATCTGGGGCGTGCTTGCGGTGATCCTGATGGACTGGTCGCGCGTCGGCCGGCAGCTCGGATTTCTGCTGATATTTGCGCTCGCCAGTTTGGGCCTGCGTGCGCTGATGCGTCGGCTCGCCGAAAAAGATCGCTGGTATGTCGCGTTGATCTGGCTAGTGTTGTGCGCGTGGAGTGCGGATTGGTCGGGTCTGCATTTCATGGTCGGCGCGTTTCTCGCCGGTGCGATCATGGATGCGGAATGGTTCGATCAGAACGACATGGATAAGTTACGTCAGCACGTGCTGCTGGTATTCATGCCGGTGTTTTTTCTGTTCACCGGGTTGCGTACCAACTGGGCGATGGGCGGCAGCGCGGTGCTGATCGCAGCGGCGGTCCTGCTGCTCGCATCGGTCGCGGGAAAGCTCATCGGCACACACATCGCCGGACGTATCCTCGGCTGGCCGCGCGCGGAGAGTTCGATCATCGGCTGGCTGCTGCAAACCAAGGCGCTGATCATGATTATCTTCGTCAATATCCTGCTCGACAAGGGCATGATCACGAGCGAATCGTTCACTGCATTGCTGCTGGTGGCGGTGCTCAGCACAATGCTGACGGTGCCGATCGTGGCGCCGCGCCTGCAACGCTTGCAGACGCTGATAACCAAATCGGCATGACGACTTTTTCACCCGCGCGCGCTATTTTTTGGCAACGAACCCGATCGATCCCGGAGACAGCTTCATGAGCGCCATCGCTTCAGTCCTACCCGTCCAGCCGAAAGCCACTGCGGTATTTACCTGCGTGCTCGCGGCGCTCGCCGGCCTCATGTTCGGGCTCGATATCGGCGTGATTTCCGGCGCCACGCAATTCATCCAGAAAGAGTTTCAGATTTCCGATCACATGATCGAATGGATCGTCAGTTCGATGATGTTCGGCGCCGCCGTCGGTGCTGCCGCGGCGGCATGGATGTCGGCTTCCCTGGGGCGCAAACGTTCGCTGCTGCTCGGTGCGAGTTTGTTCGTCGCCGGTTCGTTGCTGTGCGGTGTGGCGTGGTCGCCGCAGAGCCTGATCGTGGCGCGTATCCTGCTCGGACTAGCGATCGGTATTTCCGCGTTTACCGCGCCGTTGTATCTCGCCGAAGTGGCTTCCGAAAAAACGCGTGGCGCGATGATTTCGCTATATCAGCTCATGATCACGATCGGCATCCTGGTCGCGTTTTTGTCCGACACGGCGTTCAGTTATTCCGGCAACTGGCGCTGGATGCTCGGCATCATCGCAGTGCCTGGCGTATTTTTCCTGTTCGGCCTGCTCGCGCTGCCCGACAGCCCGCGCTGGCTGATGATGCGCGAACGCAAGGCCGAGGCGCTCGGTGTGTTGCTCAAGCTCCGCGGCGATCAACAGATCGTCGCGCGCGAAGCGGCCGACATCGAGGAACAACTGCAGACGCCGCAACGCGGCTGGCAGCTGTTTCTCGAGAACAAGAACTTCCGTCGTTCGGTCGGGCTCGGTGTGATGCTGCAACTGGTGCAACAGTTCACCGGCATGAACGTGGTGATGTATTACGCGCCGCGAATTTTCCAGAGCATGGGCTACGATACCGCCGCGCAAATGTGGTTCACTGCGGTCGTCGGCCTGACCAATGTTCTCGCGACGTTCATCGCCATCGGTCTGGTCGATCGCTGGGGCCGCAAGCCGATTCTATACACCGGATTCACGGTCATGGCGATCGGCCTCGGTGTGGTCGGCACGATGATGCATCTGGGTATCAACAGCCATGCCGAGCAGACGCTGACGGTCGCGATGCTGCTGTTTTTTATCGTTGGTTTCGCGATGTCGGCCGGCCCGCTGATCTGGACCTTGTGCTCCGAAGTGCAGCCGTTGAAAGGCCGCGACTTCGGCATCGGCGCATCCACGGTCACCAACTGGATCGCCAACATGATCGTCGGCGCGACATTCCTGTCGCTGCTCAACGGCATCGGTCACGCGGCAACGTTCTGGCTGTATGCCGCGCTGAATCTATTGTTCCTGATCTTCACCTGGGCGCTCGTGCCGGAGACCAAAGGCGTCACGCTCGAACATATCGAGCGCAAGCTCATGCACGGCGCGCGTTTGCGCGACATCGGTCGGTAATCACAGCAGCGCCACCGCCACCGCTCGCGGCCATCGTTGGCTGCCGTTGCGTCAACAGTCAGCGCGCCGCATCGGGCGCGCAGCAGCTTGAGTCGAAGCGGCGTTTGCCACAGCAGCGCTGCGGAATTTTTTCCAATGGTACAGGGCAGCTTGTCTGGTTAGTGGTGCACGAGCGCCGCCGTTGCGCTGTAGGTTCGCGCACCATCGCTAGCCGTGCCGAGGATCACATATTCTCGACGATCATTTGCGCATTCTAGGAATCGGTATGGCTAGTCGGGCCAGACGTGTGGCGTCTGCATCGTCTTCGTCGCGCCAGCCGTCGCGGCCAATCGTCCCGTCTGGAAAAATTGCCCCATGAGCCTCCGTGCGCCCCGCTTTTTGCTGATAAGTGTGTTGCCCATGCTGTGCAGTTGTCAGTCGATTTTCTTCGGGGCGATGAATGCCGGGCGCGCGTCGACATCGGCGGTCACGCGCACCTATGCGCCTGACCGCGACTTGAAACTGGATATCTATCGCCCGGAAAAGTCATCTGCCAGCACGCCGGTCGCGTTATTTTTTTACGGCGGCAGTTGGCGTTACGGCAGTCGCAACGAATATGCCTTCGTCGGCAAGGCGCTCGCCGCGGCGGGAATTCTGACCCTGGTCGTGGATTATCGAACCGCGCCGCAGCCGGCTTTTCCTGGCTTTGAGGCCGATGCCGCCGACGCCGTGCGCTGGGCGCGCGATCACGCCGGCGAGTTCGGCGGCGATACGCAGCGATTGTTCTTGGTCGGGCATTCGGCTGGTGCGCACATCGTCGCACTGCTGGCCACCGATGCGCATTATCTGGCTGCAAACGGACTCAAACCGCGCGATCTGGCGGGCGTTGTCGGCATCGCCGGGCCGTATGATTTTTTGCCGCTGACCGATCCGAAAATCATCGAGGTGTTTGGTGCGGAATCGGGATGGCCGGTATCGCAACCGGTGAATTATGTCGACGGCGATGAGCCGCCGTTTTTGTTGCTGCACGGTCAGGGCGATCGCATCGTCTGGCCGCGCAATAGCGAGGCGCTGGAGAAAAAACTGCGCGCGGCCGGCATCGCGGTGAACTACCTGCGTTATCCGGGGTTGGGTCATTTCCGCATACTCGCGGGTTTTCGTTATCCGCGGCTCGCACCGACCTTGCGTGATACTGCGGCATTCATCCATGCGACGCCCGGCATTGGGGCGGGCGAGTCGGGCCAATAAAAAACGCGAGATCGAGTTGCAGGCGCGTTTATAGTGCCGCAGGTATGCCGCGTGATTGCCGCGAATGCAGCACGCGCGGATCCATCACGTAGCGCCATAGTGGCGGTAGCAATGCGAGCACGAACATGGTTGAGTATCCTGACGGCAGTTGCGGGCTGTCATCGTGATGCACCAGCACCTGAAAACGCCGCCGTGCGACTGCATGATGATCGGAGTGGCGCTGCAGGTTGAACAACAGCCAGTTGCTCAGGCGTTGCGATGAATTCCACGAGTGCAGGTGCGTGACACGTTCATAGCGATCCGGCGCGATTTGCGCGCGCAGCAAACCGTAATGTTCGATGTAGTTGATGATCTCCAGGCTGGTTGCGGCAAGCAGACCCTGCGCGATGAAAAACCCGGCGCCCAACAGTCCGAGCCACAGCGAAAATATGCCGAGCAGGACCAGCCACAACATGGTCCACAGCAGCATCTCGTTGCGTAGGGACCAAGACGATTTGCCGATTTGGCGCAACCGCTGTGCTTCCAGCCGCCACGCGTTGCGAACGTTGTGCAGCAACGCACGCGGCACGAATGCATAAACCGATTCGCCGAGACGCGCGGACGAGGAATCCTGCGGCGTCGCGACGTGCACATGATGACCGCGCACATGCTCGATCTTGAAGCCGTGATAGCCGACGCTGCTCAACAGGATGCCGCCAGCGGCGCGCTCGAACGCACTGGACTTGTGCACAAGTTCGTGCGCCGGATTGATTGCGAGAACGCCACCGAGCACGCCGGTCGAAAGTGTCCAGCCCAACATGCCGATCGCACCGAGCGGCAACTGCTGCAACATGTATGCGTTGTATCCCAGCACGAGCAACCACGCCGGCAAGGTGAGTAACGTCAGCACGCGAAAATACGTTAGACGATCGATGCGCTCGGCATTGTCCGAATCGAGATTGGAAGCATCCGCGCCACATACAACATCGAGCAGCGGCAGCACTACAAAAATCACGATCAGCGGCAACCATGCGCCGAGATTCGCCGGCAAACCGGCCGCAATCGATGCGACCGCAAGCACCGGCAACAAGGCCAGGATAAAGGGCAGGATAAAACCGAGGTCGCGCCAACGCATCCGCGGAACCTAGCACAGCAAACTCGTTTCGCCATCGTGCGGCGCAACATGACCACTTTTTTCGTGACGCGAGCGGCTACGCGCGAGTCGATCGTAGGCGATACATATTCACGCCGGATCCACCGCGCGCGGACTATTTTGCATTTTCTTGTATATCTCGATATTTGTTATGAATGCAGCTAGCAATGCCTTTAAGGGCAATAAACATTATCTGTCGAGTAAGCTGTGCGTCGCCTGCGGGCGCGCGATGGTCTGGCGCAAACGCTGGGCAAAAAACTGGGATGAAGTGAAATATTGCTCCGATGCCTGTCGCCAAGGTTGGAATCGCGCATGACTGAGTTCCGTTCACTGGTGATCGTGCTCGGCGATCAGCTCGATTTTCAGGCCGCAGTATTCGATGACTTCGATCCGCTTTTTGATGTCGTGTGGATGGCCGAAGTGGCTGACGAATCGACGCATGTCTGGTCGAGCAAACAGCGCATCGCGATGTTTCTTGCAGCGATGCGCCACTTCGCCCAAGCACTGCGCGAGCTCGGTCGAACCCTGCATTACACGCGTCTGGATGATGGCGAGAATCGCGGGACTCTGGCCGCCGAATTGCGCGCCGCGATTGATGCACTGAAACCGCAGCGACTGGTCATGACGGCGCCCGGCGACTGGCGGGTGTGGCAATCAATCAAGGCGGTTGCCGAGCAGGCCGGACTGCCACTTGATCTCCGCGACGATCGCCATTTCTACACGACGGCGCGTGATTTTGCCGCGCATGCAGAAGGCCGCAAAAGCCTGCGGCTCGAATATTTCTATCGCGAGCTGCGGCAAAAGCATGATGTGCTGATGCAGGATGGCAAACCGATCGGCGGCCAATGGAATTTCGACGCAGACAATCGCGCCGCGTTTGGTGCGGCGGGGCCCAGTGCCGTGCCCCCGCGCGCGATATTTGCGCCGGATGGGATCACCGGTGAAATCATCGACCTGGTCAATACGCGATTTGCCGATCATCCGGGCGCACTCGAAAACTTTGCGTGGCCGGTCAACCGCGGGCAGGCTTTGCAGTCGCTAGAGTTATTTATCGAGCAGCGCTTGCCGCAATTCGGCCAACATCAGGATGCCATGTGGCAAGGCGAGGCGTGGCTGTATCACTCGCATATCGCCGCCGCGCTTAACCTGAAATTGCTAAATCCGCGCGAGGTTGTTGCTGCCGCTGAGACGGCATATCGCAGCGGTCACGCGCCACTGCAAAGTGTCGAAGGTTTTATCCGCCAGATTCTTGGCTGGCGCGAATACGTACGTGGCATTTACTGGACACAGATGCCGCAATATGTGGAACGCAACGCCCTCGATGCGCAGCAGGATTTGCCGGCGTGGTACTGGAGTGGCGCTACCGATATGGCGTGCCTGCGCGACGTGATCGTACAGACGCTCGAAACCGGTTACGCCCATCATATCCAGCGACTGATGGTGACTGGACTTTACGCGTTGCTGCTGGGCGTACAGCCGAAGCAGGTGCATGCGTGGTATCTCGCGGTATATGTCGATGCGGTCGAGTGGGTCGAGCTGCCAAACACGCTCGGCATGAGCCAGTACGCTGACGGCGGCCTGATGGCGAGCAAGCCGTACATCGCGAGCGGAAAATATATCCAGCGCATGAGCAATTATTGCAGCGGCTGTCGCTACGATCCGGCGCTGCGCCAGGGTGATCGTGCGTGCCCGTTCACCACGCTGTACTGGGATTTTCTGCTGCGTCATGAAACCATGCTGGCGAAAAATCCGCGTATGGTGATGCAGGTCAGGAATCTCGCGCGTTTGAGTGATACGCAGAAGTTGGCGGTGACCGACCGCGCGGCGGCTATTCGGGCTGGTGACGTTGGATCTGCCGCGTAAAAGGTTGCGCCAATTCACTGCGATAGCGATTCGGTCCAACAGCTTCGGCTCTGCGGGCGGGCGACGAAATGACAGGAGCACATGAGGTTTTTCTTCGGGCGAAACGTTGCTGGATGCTAGAGTAGATAGTTGCTCGCGACAGCAACGGACGTGCTCGATATTGTGCTGATGATCTGTCTCATCCTGATTCTGCCGGCGTGGCAGCTCTGGAAAAGTATACGCAAATCGTCACCTGCGATAACCGCACGCAGCACACGCTACCGGCAAGCGATGCTGCGGATCGCACTGCTGCTATCGCTGCTGGCGGTGGATTGGTGGCGTTCGGCGCGCCCGATATCGCTATTGGGTTTTGACATGCCGTTATCGACGCACGGACAGATCGGCTTGGGTATTGCGGCGGTGTTGATAATCGGCGTGCTGGTCGGCGATCTGATTTCCTCACGGCGACAAAGTGACGACCAGCGCGCAGCGCATCGAGCGCGATTCGAGAAGAACGATTTTCTCCCGCGCACGTCAGCCGAGTTCCGCGGTTTCAGTGTGTTGGCGATCATGCTCGGCGCGGGTTGGGAAATCCTGTATCGCGGATTTCTGCTCGTCAGTTTGACCCCGCTGATTGGAACGGTCGGGGCGGTCTGCATTGCCGCCGTCGCTTATGGCCTGGCGCATGGTTTCCAGAGTCGCGGACAATTTTTCGGCAGCATCATTTCGGCATTTCTCTTCACCATCGCCTACG
>JAYVLO010000122.1:0-9692 GCA_043759455.1 Pseudolysobacter sp. | reverse complement strand
CATCGACAATTACTGGCAGACCGAAACCGGCTGGCCGACGCTGACATTGTTGCCCGGTCTCGAACTGAAAAAAATCAAACTCGGATCGCCCGGCCTGCCAAATTTCGGCTTCAACGCGCGTGTGATCAACGAGGCCACCGGCGCCGATGCCGCACCCGGCGAGAAAGGCGTGCTGACCTTCGTGCCGCCACTGCCGCCCGGTTGCATGAGCACGATCTGGAACGACGACGAACGTTTTCTGCGCAGTTATTTTTCGCACTTCAAGGAGCTGCTGTACAGCTCGCTCGACTGGGCGATCCGCGACGAGGATCGCTACACATTTATCCTCGGTCGCACCGATGATGTGATCAACGTCGCCGGGCATCGACTCGGCACGCGCGAGATCGAGGAATCGGTGGCGACGCATGCCAGCGTCGCCGAGGTCGCCGTGATCGGCGTGCGCGACGAACTCAAGGGCCAGGTACCGATCGTGTTCGCGACCTTGAAAATTGGCGCGACCGAAGCCGCTGGAAAACACGACGCCGCGCTCGGCATGCAACAGCGTGTAGTCGACCTGCTCGGCGGTGTGGCAAAACCCGCGCGCGTCTACATCGTCAACGCACTACCGAAAACTCGCTCGGGAAAACTGCTGCGCCGCTCGTTGCAGGCGCTGGCCGAGGATCGCGATCCGGGCGATCTTTCGACGCTCGATGATCCGGGCGCATTGGAAGATGTGCGTGCGGCGTTGCTGCGGGGATCGGATAGTTGATTGTGGCGCCGGCGCGGGGAACAAAGCGAGGTAAAAAAGAGCCGTCATTCCCACGAAGGCGGGAATCCAGGTCTCTCATCAGGTCTCCAAGAAGTGGATTCCCGCCTTCGCGGGAATGACGAGAAAAAAGAGTCGAAAACCATCGCGATTGTCGACTGCAATATATGCTATTCGCCAACAGCGCTTTGACGTATTTCATCCTCCTCGCGATTGATCCGCGAGTGATGCTTCGTATCGCGCATCAACACATACACCAGCAGCGAGCACGCGATGCAGCCGCTGACGTACCAGTAGAATCCTTCTTCGTGGCCGATGCTCTTGAACCACAACGCGATGTATTCCGCGCTGCCGCCGAAGATCGAAACCGCCAGCGCATACGGCAACCCGACACCGAGCGCGCGAATCTCGACCGGAAACAACTCCGCCTTCACTACCGCATTGATCGAGGTGTAGCCGCTGACAATCACGAGTGCGGCCATGATCAGCGCGAACGCGGCGAGCGGTGACTGCACGACCGCAATCGCCTGCAGCAACGGCACCGTCAGCAAGGTACCGAGCACGCCAAAACCGATTAGCAGCGGGCGGCGGCCAATGCGATCCGATAACGCGCCGACCAGCGGTTGCAGCAGCATGAATCCTGTCAGCGTGGCGGCTGAAATCAGCGTGGCAGTGTCCTTGCTCATGCCGGCGCTGTTGACGAGAAATTTCTGCATGTAGATGCTGTAGGTGTAGAACGCGACCGTGCCGCCCATCGTCAGCCCGAGCACGATCAGTACTTCGCGCGGATGCCGCAACAACACGCGCAGCAGATTTTCCTGCGGCGCCTTGCCACGCATTTTTTTGAACGATTCGGTCTCGGCCATCGCGCGGCGCAGATATACCGCGACCACCGCGCACAACGCGCCGATCGCAAACGGAATGCGCCAGCCCCACGCATCGAGTTGTTGCGGCGTGAGCAGCCATTGCTGCAGCAGGATCAACACGCCAAGCGCCAATAACTGACCCATGATCAGCGTGACGTACTGGAAGCTCGAATAAAATCCGCGATGCGCGCGCGCCGCCATCTCGCTGAGATACGTTGCCGACGTGCCATATTCGCCGCCGACGCTCAAGCCCTGCAGCAAACGCGCGAACACCAGCAGCACCGGCGCGGCGATACCGATGCTTGCGTAACCCGGCGTCAGCGCAATGATCAGCGATCCGCCGCACATCAAACTGACCGATACCATCAGTGCGGATTTGCGTCCGCGCCGATCCGCATACAAACCCATCAGCCAGCCGCCGATCGGACGCATCAAAAACCCCAGCGCGAACACGCCTGCAGTGTTGAGCAACTGCGCGGTCTGGTCGCCCTGCGGAAAAAACGTTTTGGCGAAATACAACGAGAATGCCGAATACACGTACCAGTCGTACCACTCCACGAGATTGCCGATCGAGCCGCTGAAGATTGATCGCAGCCTTCCGGCGGTTGTGCTGCCTGCAACACCAGCGGCGTGGTAATTTGCTGAAGTCGTCGGCATGTACTTCTCTGTCGGGGGTGCAGATCAGCTAAAATAGCGGTCTTTGCCGGGAACTGCCATGACCACGAATCTTTCTGCAGGCGCGCGCTTCCGCGCCGCCGTTGCTGCCGAGAATCCGCTGCAAGCTGTCGGCGCGATCACCGCTTACGCCGCGTTGATGGCCAAGCACAGCGGCTTCAACGCGCTGTATCTTTCCGGTGGCGGTGTGGCGGCGAATTCGCTTGGCATGCCCGACCTGGGTATCAGCACCATGGAAGACGTGCTCACCGATATCCGCCGCATCACCGATGTCTGTGATCTGCCCTTGCTGGTCGATGTCGATACCGGCTGGGGTGGCGCGTTCAACATCGCGCGCACGGTGCGCTCGGTGGTCAAGGCCGGCGCCGGTGCGATGCACATCGAGGATCAGGTCGCGAGCAAACGGTGTGGTCATCGACCCGGCAAGGAAGTCGTGGCGAAGAGCGAAATGGTCGATCGCATCAAGTCGGCGGTCGATGCCCGCAGCGATGCGGGCTTTGTCATCATGGCGCGCACCGATGCGATCGCGGTCGAAGGCATCGAGCTTGCGATCGAGCGCGCGGTGGCGTGTGTCGAAGCCGGCGCCGACATGATTTTCCCCGAGGCGATCTACACGCTCGCACAATATCGCCAGTTCAAGGATGCGGTGAAAGTGCCGATCCTCGCCAACATTACCGAGTTCGGTCAGACGCCGCTGTTCACTACGACCGAACTCGGCGGCGCCGGTGTCGATATCGTGCTGTATTGCTGCGGCGCGTATCGCGCAATGAACAAGGCCGCACTGAATTTCTATGAAACCGTGCGCCGCGACGGCACCCAGAAAGCCGCCGTGCCGACCATGCAGACACGCGCCGAACTCTACCAGCATCTCGGTTATCACGCCTACGAGCAGAAGCTTGATGCGCTGTTTGCATCGAGCAAGGAGTAAGGGTTTTTTTCCAGCAATTATGCAGTTTCGATTTGTTTTCCATCGGCGTGCGTGCGCTGCCGTCACATTGAGGATTAGTCCATGAGTGGTACCAGCCAGCCCGAGCAGACCTTGCTCAAGCCGAAGAAATCTGTTGCATTATCCGGTGTTGTCGCGGGCAATACCGCGTTGTGTTCGGTCGGTCGCAGCGGCAACGATCTGCATTATCGCGGTTACGATATTCTGGATATCGCGCACGAATGCGAGTTCGAGGAAATCGCATTTCTGCTGGTGCACGGCAAGCTGCCGACGCGATCCGAACTGGCCGGATACAAGGCCAAGCTGAAATCGCTGCGCGGCATTCCGGCTAGCGTGAAAGCGGTGCTGGAACAACTGCCTGCCGCGGCGCATCCGATGGACGTGATGCGCACCGGCGTGTCCGCGCTAGGTTGCGCGCTGCCGGAAAAAGACGATCACAACACATCGGGCGCGCGCGACATTGCCGATCAGCTGATGGCGTCGCTCGGCGGCATGTTGTTGTACTGGTATCACTTTTCACACAACGGCAAACGCATCGAAATCGAGACTGATGATGACTCCATCGGCGGCCATTTCCTGCACCTGCTGCACGGCAAGGCGCCGTCGGCGGAGTGGGCGCGCGCGATGCACACCTCGCTCAATCTGTATGCCGAACACGAGTTCAACGCCAGCACGTTTACCGCGCGCGTGATCGCCGGTACGGGCAGCGATATACATTCCGCGATCACCGGCGCGATTGGCGCATTGCGCGGGCCGAAACACGGCGGCGCGAACGAAGTCGCGTTCGAGATTCAGAAGCGCTACGACACGCCCGATGAAGCCGAAGCTGATATTCGCCAGCGCGTCGACAACAAGCAGGTCATCATTGGTTTCGGCCACCCGGTGTATACGATTTCCGATCCACGCAACAAGGTCATCAAGCAGGTCGCGCGCGAACTCGGCGAGCAGGCCGGCGATCTCAAGATGCTCAACATCGCCGAGCGTCTTGAATCGGTGATGTGGGAGATCAAGAAGATGTTCCCGAATCTCGACTGGTTTAGCGCCGTGAGTTATCACCTGATGGGCGTACCGACCGCGATGTTCACGCCGCTGTTCGTGATCGCGCGCACCTCGGGCTGGAGCGCGCACGTGATCGAGCAGCGCATCGACGGCAAGATCATTCGCCCGAGCGCGAATTACATCGGGCCGGAAGATTTGGCTTATCTGCCGATTGATGAGCGGGTTTGAATAAAGCGATGAGCCACGGCAATGACTCACGCTGAGATAGAAGTTTGGGCTACCGCATATATTAATGCGCTGCAGGATCAAACACTTCTCAAAGTGAGGGGTCACCCGCTTTGGTGGGCGATCGAAAAATTTATGCCATCGCTTTTCGGTAGCGCATCTGCCGACGATTGCTGGGCAGCCATCCTTGAGATTCTCTCTCGTAACCCACCAGATAAAGTTATCGAGGTTTTAGCCGCTGGTCCCCTTGAGGATCTGATCAAGAGTCATGGACCAGAGGTCATCGAACGCGTCGAGGCAGAGTCGCGACGAAATCCGGCTTTTCGTGATTTGCTAGGTGGTGTTTGGCGAAGCAGCACGCCGGATATCTGGGCGCGTGTCGTAAAAGCTCAGGGGAAATTATGGTAGAGCTGCGCAATTCATAAAAAACTCAAACCCCATCCGCCTGAAATCCGATCTTGCTATGCGTCCCGTCGCAATACGGTTTATTCGACGAGTGACCGAAGCGACAGAGTGCAACATTCGTCGCGCGATTGATGGTTTTGCCGGTGCCGGTGACAACTTCGACGGCACCGGTCACGAGTATTGGGCCGTTCTTCGTCGGCTTGATTTCCAACGCACCATCGCGTTGTACGAGCGTATTGCTTTCCTTCGGCGCGACTTCGCCGCTCGCACTAAATCCGGCAGCGGCATGGCTGCCATCGCAATACGGTTTGTTGCTCGATGCGCCACAGCGGCACAGCGTGGTGCGGAACGTCGGTGGCTGGCCGACAACGTTCAACTCGCCATGGAACGCCAGCGGCCCGTTCTCGCGCATACGCGCCAGATTGACCTTCGGCGCATGCTCGTTGGCACCGCCATCCAGGCGCTCATAACCGCGGCTTCGGGCGCCGCGGCATCGGGATGAATCCATTCGCCCTGCACGTTTGGCACGAATACATCAGGTCGCGATAACACACAGCCGCGCGAATGAATGCACTTTTTCGCGTCGAAAATAATACGTACTTTTTTGCCGTCGACGATTTCGATGCCACTCATCAGGATGTCCTTTTTCGCGTGACCGGTTTTTTCTTGCAGCCAGCTATTGAGGTCGATATGGCTCCGTTTTCCTACCGCCAATTTTGTCGAATCGAGATGGTGGTCTGTGATCGCGCCCGAATTATTCAAGCGTGCGAACAATCGCGAATTGACGCCCGGCGCGGTACCGGAAACTACTCGAAAGCACACGACGAGGCTTGCGCGCTATCATGCCGCCGCAAATGCTCGATCACTATTTCGCCAGCTTCGGCCTGGCGTGCCGCACCGCATATTCGGGGATGAATAATGAACCATACGTCGAACCATTCGATGCCACAACGCCGCTTGATCGTGTTGGCGATCTCGTTGTTTTTCGCCTTAAGCATCGGTGCGGTGCACGCCGCCGATGTGCAGATCAATACGCCACCTGGCGGCAGTTTTGTGGTCCAGGATAATTCCGGCAGCAACCTGCTGTTGAAGGTCGATGGCAGCGGCCCGTGACGGTGTCGAACCTCGCGAATGCGCCCGCAACATACTCCACGGGCGTGTGTTTCGGCCCCGCCGGTGTGCTGGGGCAATGCGCGTCGATAGCGGGATCGACGGGCGCCACCGGTGCCGCGGGAGCAACAGGGCCTGCTGGCGCCACAGGCACGCAAGGTAGCCAGGGCGTCACTGGGGCGCAAGGTGCGCAAGGCTTCCAGGGCGCGACTGGCGCGACTGGCGCACAGGACAGCACGGGGCCGCAAGGTTCGACTGGCTTGCAAGGCCCGGCCGGTGTTACCGGGGCGACAGGTTTGACGGGCGCACAAGGAATCACTGGCGCCACCGGTGCGCTCTCATCGGCATACGCCTACATCTACAATCAAAGCGCGCAGATCGTGCCAATCGAGGCCGATGTGGCATTCGACAGCAACGGCGTGATATCGGGTTTCGTGCATGCGCAATTGAACAGCGCGGTAATCACCAGCAATACGGGTGTCTACGATATTTCGTGGATCGTAGCGTGCGTGCAACCAAATCAGTTTGCGTTGTTCGTGAATGGCGGGCCGGTTGCCGGCGGCGTGTTCGGTTCGGGCCCAGGGACACAACAGAACAACGGCGAAGTGATAGTTGTATTGAGTGCCGGTGACGTACTCACCTTGCGCAACCACAGTTCCATCTCGATGGTAATGTTGCAGCCGTTGGCGGGCGGGACGCAGAGCAACGTCAACGCCGCGATGATAATCCGCAAGTTGAATTGATGGCAAGGATGCGTCGGTTTGTTTTCCTCTGCGCGGAAATGTGCCGGCGAAGCAGATGATGAAAGCGGGCGATGAACTGAATGCGATGGTCAAAGACGCAAATGTCTCGGTGTCGATCCGGTCGAAGTTTGGCCAGCGAACTGCCTTGCTCAGTCATGGCCAGGCATGGTCGATGTACGGCACGGTCTTGCCGGAAAACCTACTCTCGATCTGTTTCTCAGTGCAGTGTGGCAACACATGTTTGCCGATCGGTACCGAAGTCGGCGACGTGACGCTGTCGGCCACTAAACCGCTGCAGGTTCTCGGCGTCTATTGGCAATCCACGGACACCTTCGATCGGCCGAAATAGCCGAGCTCCGTTGCATCGTTCGCGTGATTTGGATGTTCCAGCCGCATCGGCAAATTTCGCAGCGAATGATTGGCACATTCGCGCGCGACCCGCATCAATATCCTTCGAGGCTGTCGTAGAAAATCCGATCGCCCTGCACGACGAATGACGACGCGGTCAGGTAGACCGAGCGGTTGTCAGCGAGCTCGCCGAAATAATCGGTGCCGGCGCATTTCACCGCGCCGCTGACGATCGCGCAGGCGCTGGAATAGGACGAGCCCAGCGCGGTGACGCCGCTGCCGAGCCTCGGCATTGCGAACGGTGTTGTATACAACGCAATCGCGCCATTGCCGGCCAGCGTGTAGAACGCGCCCCAGCATTTCACTGCGCCACTCACCATCGCACACGTGAAGCCACCGCCGGCGGTGATCGTACTCACGCCGGAAGTGAGTCCGCTGGTCGCCGCCGGCGTGTCGCTGTTGACCAGCCCGCCATTGCCGAGCTGGTCAGTCAGGCCGTCGCTACAGCATTTCACGCCGCCGTTGACGATCGCACACGCATGCCGACTCTGGCCGCTGGCGCTGATCTGCTGCGCGATCAGTGGCGGATTAGTCTGCGCCATCGATTGCAGCGTCAGTGGTACCCACAGAAAAACGAAACGCGAAACGACGCGCGCGGAACGATGACAACGCAGCACGGATTGCAGGATGGGATTACGCATGACAGTGCCTCGTCGGCGGCTATCGGATCAATGCGTAAAAGGACGCGGACAAATCTCACAGGGTCTTGGCGCAAAAACATCGCTTCGACAATTCCCGCATTGCCGCAACAAAGCGTAGCAGGCAAGCTATGCGCCAAGCTCCCGTTCAATCACATCGACCACCACGAAAAATCGCGATGCGCTATCAAGGAAAAATAGTCCGATGGAACGATCTGCAGGGATTTGGTTTCATCGTCCAGAATGGCGGCACGAAGGAAATTTTCGTGCATATCAAGTCTTTCAAAAGGCGGCAGCGTCGCCCGGTCGAAAATGAAATCGTGATCTACGAAAGCATGGTCGATGCGAAGGGACGCATGCAGGCTAAAAATGTAACTTTCGTTGTTGAGTCGGCAGTGATTTCGCCTGCACCGCAACGCAGCATCGTGCCTCTGATATTTGCTGCATCGTTTCTGATTTTTGTCGCCTGTGCGGTGTTTTTTCGCAAACTGCCATGGCCATTGCTTTTGCTGTATCTCATTGCCAGCGGCAGCACGTTTATCGCCTATGTGTTCGACAAATCGGCGGCCAATAGAGGCCAGTGGCGCATTCAGGAAAATACGTTACACATATTCGGGTTGATCGGTGGTTGGCCGGGTGCACTTGCCGCACAGAAACTGATTCATCACAAATCCAGAAAACAATCGTTTCAGCAGATGTTCTGGATAACTGTGGTTTTCAATTGCGCAGCGCTGGCATTTTTATTCTCGCAGACCGGAGCGGATATGCTCCGCATAGTGCTGGGAATACGCTGAATATTGCTGCGCCGAAGCGGCGGGACCGGTAACATGCGACGAGGGGAGATGCGCTTCATCGCGGCATCCGATTTAGTCTGCGACCATCGCCAGGATGGTTGTGATGTTCCGCCTGGAATCACCAGATTGCGCCGTCTGTTCAACACTCATCCAAACATGCCGAACCCTGTGGTTTTCTCATGACTGCAGCGCTGGTCTCAATCATCATTCGCAGTGCGGATCGCGCCGGGCTGGGCGTGGCTCTGCGCTCGGTCGCGGCGCAGAGCTATTCGAATATTGAATTGATCGTGGTCGACAACGGAACCTCGATGGTGGGAGGCGACTCCGTCGAGTGGAAATCGGGCGCGTTGGTTCGTTGGGTTTCATCGCCACAGCGCAACGGTCATGCGCACGCGGCCAACATCGGCATGGCGGCGGCGCGCGGCGATTTTTTCGCTTTCCTCGACGACCACACGAGCTACGAATCGCATCATGTGCAATCGCTGGTCGAGGGGGCGAAACGTTATCCCGATGCATTGCTTGTCTACGCGCGTGGTCGCATGCTCGCGCAGGGCGCGGTGGCGGAAAAAATATTCGGACGGCTATTCAATCGCGCCTTGTTTTTTTTCGACACGCTGTTTTATCTGCAGGCAGCGTTGATCGCTCGCCGTGTAATCGCGCTGGGCTGCCATTTCGACGAGGCGCTGGAGGTTGGCAGCGAGCACGACTTCCTCAAGCAGATTGCGCTGCATGGCGATTTTATGTTCCTGGCCGACACGCCACCGGTGTTCAGCGTGTTGCCCGATCGTGCTGCGCCGATCGCCAACGGTGGTATGGCCATCGGCATCGCGCAGCGCGCTTATGCCGAGAATACCAAGCTCGCCAAGTGGACCGGCGAGCGGCTCTATCACACGCTGCGGTCCAGCCTGATCTGCGCGCGCGCAGCGGAGCTGCTGCACGCCGGAAAATCCGCCGAGGCACGCACCGCATTTCTCGCGATCCTCAACGCATATCCCGATGATCCCGACGCCTTGCACGGCATAGCCAATTGCGATTTGGCGGCGGGAAATACCGAAGCGGCACAGCGGCATATCCTCGGCGCGATTGATCTCGATCCGCACAATATCGCGTATCAAGATACTGCGCGTCGCGTGCGTGA
>JAYVLO010000121.1:0-2626 GCA_043759455.1 Pseudolysobacter sp. | reverse complement strand
GCGCGGTGATCAATGCCGACGATGCCTACGGCCGCAAACTGTTGCAGCAATTGCCAGCAAGCGTGTCCGCCTTGAGTTACGGCATCGATGCTACGAACGCGGATATCCGTGCGAGTGCGATCGAAACCTCGGCAAACGGTTTGCGTTTTCATCTGCATACGCCATGGGGCGAGGGCGCTGTGGAATCGGCATTGCTCGGGCGTTTCAATATCGCCAATCTGCTCGCAGTAATCGGCTGCCTCGGTATGCTGGATTTCAGTTTCGTGCAGATTCAAAGCGCTGTCGCGCAGTTGCAGCCGGTGGCCGGACGCATGAACCGGCTTGGTGGCGAAAATGCCGAACCGTTGATCGTGGTGGATTACGCGCATACGCCGGATGCACTCGAACAAACCCTCACCAATCTGCGCGCGCACAGCGCCGGACGTTTGATCTGCGTATTCGGTTGTGGCGGCGAGCGCGATCAAGGCAAGCGTCCGCAGATGGGCGCGATCGTCGAACGGCTGGCCGACGTCGCCATCGTCACCGACGACAATCCGCGCGGCGAAGATGGCGATGTCATCGTCGCGCAGATTCTCGCCGGATTTTCCACGCCGAACAATGTAACCATAGAACGTAATCGCGCCGCCGCCATCGCGCTCGCGATCACTCAGGCGCGCCACGGCGATGTCGTGCTGATCGCCGGCAAGGGCCACGAGGATTATCAGGAAATCGGTGGCCGGAAATTGCCGTTCGACGATCTCCAGGTTGCGCGTTCCGTCAGAGAAGGACACGCATGTTGAACCTGCGTCTCTCCGACATCGCGCGCATCACCGGCGGTCGTTTGCACGGCGCCGATGCAATCGTGCAAAACGTTGTTACCGATTCTCGCCAGCCGCTATCCGGTGCCATGTTTATTGCGCTCAAGGGCGAACAGTTCGACGCACACGACTTTGTCGCCGACGCGCAGAAGCATGGCGCGATCGCGGCGTTGGTCAGTCGACAACTCGATCTGCCGATCGCGCAAGTCATCGTTGCCGATACCGAACTCGCGCTCGGCGAAATCGCCAAGTTCGTGCGCGCCGGACACAGCGCGCGCGTGATCGGCATCACCGGCTCGAATGGCAAGACGACGGTCAAGGCACTGGTCGCATCGATCCTGCAGCGCGCCGGTCGCACGCATGTCAACGCCGGCAACTTCAACAACGAAATCGGATTGCCGCTGACCGTGCTCGTGCTGCCTGCAGACGCTGAATTCGCGGTGCTCGAAATGGGCGCGGGCAAACCTGGCGACATCGCTTACCTCGCGGCCATCGCCAAGCCACAGATCGGCCTCGTCAACAACATTGCTGCGGCGCATCTTGAGCGTATGGGAAATCTGCAAGGTGTCGCGACCACCAAGGGCGCGATCTATCAAACACTGCCGGACGACGGTGTCGCGATCATCAATGCCGACGATGCGTTTGCGGAAATTTTCGCTGGACTCGCTGGCACGCGCCGCACCGTGCGATTCGGCATCGAGCACGTGGCGGATGTCCGCGCGAGCATCCACGGCCTCGGCACGAACAGCAGGTTCACCTTGCATACGCCGTTGGGCGATTGCGAAATCGACTTGCCGCTGAGCGGGCGCCACAACGTCATGAATGCATTGGCCGCCAGCGCGATCGCGATTGCGCTCGATGTTCCGCTCGCGACGATCCAGCGCGGACTGGAAAATGCCGAGCCGGTGAAGGGCCGTTTGATTCGCCATACCAGCGTCAGTGGCTGGACCGTGATCGACGATACCTATAACGCCAATCCGGCCTCGACCGCCGCGGCGATCGCGACGCTCGTGCTGCAGCCGGGCGAGCCGTGGCTCGTGCTCGGCGACATGAAAGAGCTCGGCGCCGATGCCGCACAACTGCATGCCGAGATCGGTGCGCTGGCAAAACGCAGCGGCGTGCGCCGACTGTTCGGCGTCGGTGAGTTGACACGTTCCGCAGTCGACTCCTTCGGCGCGGATGCAACGCATTATCCGGATCAACGATCGCTCGGTGATGCGTTGCGCCGCGAGATTCATGGCGGCGTGGTTTGCCTGGTCAAGGGCTCGCGTTCGTCGGCGATGGAAAATATCGTGACGGCCTTGCTTAGCGCCAACGATGCGACGCACGGAGCACAGCATGCTGCTTGAACTCGCCAACCATCTGCGCGATCTCTGGGGCGGATTTCATCTTTTCCAGTACGTCACGTTTCGCACCATCATGAGCACACTCACCGCGCTCGTGACTTCGTTACTGTTCGGCCCGATGGTGATCCGCAAACTCGCCGCGCAGAAAGCCGAGCAGGTGATTCGCAGCGACGGTCCGCAATCGCATTTTTCCAAAGCCGGCACGCCGACCATGGGCGGCGCACTGATCCTGCTCGCGCTCACCGTGTCCACCCTGCTGTGGTCTGATCTGCATAACCGCTACATGTGGATTACGCTCGGCATCACGCTGGCATTCGGCGTGATCGGTTTCTACGACGACTATCGCAAGATCGCCATGAAAGACAGCCGCGGTCTACCGGCGCGCTGGAAATATTTCTGGCAATCGCTGTTCGGTCTCGGCGCGGCGCTCGGCTTGTATTTCACCGCGAGCGTGCCGGCAGAAACAGCGCTTTACGTGCCGTT
>JAYVLO010000120.1:0-8633 GCA_043759455.1 Pseudolysobacter sp. | reverse complement strand
GCCGCCACGGTAAAAATGAGGTTGAACACCGGCCCGGCGGCGGTGATGGCCATGCGCGCCCAGACCGGCTTGCGATTGAATGCGCCTTTCAGACTTTCTGCACCGACCACGCCTTCGACTTCGCGCTCGTCCAACATCTTGACGTAGCCGCCGAGCGGAATCGCCGCGATCACAAACTCGGTGCCGCGTCGATCGAAGCGCGAGAACAGCGCCGGACCGAAACCCACGGAGAATTTCAAAACCTTGACGCCGCACCAGCGCGCGATGATGAAATGGCCGAACTCGTGGAATGTGACCAGCAAGCCCAGGGTCACGATCATCCACCAGACGTTGCCCAGAATTTGAGTCATGGCATCGAACTCAACAGAAAGAAGTGCGCATGATACGTTGTGCATGCTGGCGCGCAGTTAAATCAACGTAAACCAGTTGCTCCAGGTTGACCAGTGTTTCGCACGGCTGCGCATCGAGAGTCGCCTCGATCAGCTCGGCAATTGCCAGGAACGGCAGGCTGCCTTGCAAAAACGCTGCAACTGCGACTTCGTTCGCCGCATTCAGAATGGCCGATGCGGTGCCACCGGCCTGCAGCGCGCGATACGCGAGGCTCAGGCAACGGAAAGTGTCGAGATCGGCGGCTTCGAAATCCAGCCGCGCCAGCGCGAGCAAGTCCAGCGGTGCAACGCCCGCCTCGACACGTCCGGGCCACGCCAGCGCGTACGCCAGCGCAGTGCGCATATCGGGATTGCCGAGCTGCGCGAGCACCGAGCCGTCGTTATATTCGACCAGCGAATGAATGACGCTCTGCGGATGCACGACGACGTCGATCTGCGCCGCACTCGCGCCGAACAGCCAGTGCGCCTCGATCACTTCGAGGCCCTTGTTCATGAGCGTGGCCGAATCTACCGAGATCTTGCGGCCCATGCGCCAGTTTGGATGTGCACACGCCTGGTCAGGCGTGATCGCCGCCAATTCGTGGCGTTTTTTGCCGCGGAACGGGCCGCCGGACGCGGTGAGCAAGATACGCCGCACGCCGGCGCGGGCAAGATCGGGGCGTCCGCCCGGCAGGCACTGAAAAATCGCGTTGTGTTCGGAATCCACGGGCAGCAGATCACCGCCGCCGATGTGTAGCGCATCGAGCAGCAGCGGACCGGCCATAACGATGGCTTCCTTGTTCGCGAGCAGCACACGTTTGCCGGTGCGAGCCGCCGCGAGTGTGGATTCCAGCCCGGCGGCGCCGACGATGGCGGCTAGCACCGTATCGCAATCGTCACCCGATGCCGCTTCGACCAATGCGGCAGCGCCCGAGGTCACGCGGGTGCGTAATCCGGCTATTTCGATGCGTTCGCGCAGGGTGGCTTCGAGCGTGGTATCGGCGATTACTGCGAGTTCAGGCTCGAAGCGCCGGCACAGTTCGGCAAGCTCGTTCACCTGCGTATTGGCGGTCAGCACACTTGCGCGAAAACGTTGCGGGTGGCGCGCGATCACGTCGAGTGCGGCGCTGCCGATCGAGCCGGTGGCGCCCATTACGGCGATATGTCGCAACGGTATCTCGTCGGCCACACTCACGATCACAGGCCGAGCAGGGTCTTGCCGATCACGAATACCGGCATCGCGGCGAAAATCGCATCGAGACGGTCGAACACACCACCGTGGCCCGGGAACATCGCGCCGGAATCCTTGACGCTAGCGTGGCGCTTGACGAGGCTTTCGAACAAATCGCCGATGATCGAGAAACTCACGCTGAGCAGGCCCAGGATCAGCAGCGGCAACAGCATCCAGCCATGCACGCCGAGCAGCCAGCCACCGACTAGCACGGTCAGGCCGGCGCCGACCAAGCCGCCAAGCGCACCTTCGCGGGTTTTGCCGGGGCTGATGTTCGGCGCGAGTTTGGTCTTGCCAAAACGCACGCCGGTAAAGTACGCAAATGTATCGGCCGCCCACACCGACATGATCGCGAGCAGCGCCCAGAAATGGCCGTAGGGCTGGCTCTGGTGCAACTCCAACAGCGCCGTCCACGCCGGCAAAACCATCAGCAAACCGACCAGCAGTTTGATGCGCGTATTTTCCGGCGTATGCGCCGCGCCGTAGGAAAAATGGCGTAACCAGAAAATCGCCACGAGCCACCACAATGCACCGGCGATAATCAGCGCCCAGTAAAATGTCGAGCCGCGATAAATCCACAGCAGGCCCATCGCGGCCAAGTACAGCGCGAGCAGTACGCCACGCACGCGACGATCGCGCAAGCCGGATAATCGACTCCATTCCCAGAGCGCTAGCAGGCACAAAACCGCGGTGACGATCGCCCAGCCGAAGGTTGGAATCAGTAGCACCAGCGAGATCGCGATCGGTGCCAGAATCAGCGCAGTGATAACGCGTTTCTTGAGGGCGGGATTGCTCATGATGCGCGTGCGACCTGGGCGCTGGTTTTGCCGTAACGACGCTCGCGCTGGGCGAAATCGAGCAACGCGCCATCGAGGCACGCGGCATCCACATCCGGCCACAAGGTATCGATAAAATACAACTCGCAGTACGCCAGTTGCCACAGCAGAAAATTGCTGATGCGGCGTTCGCCGCCGGTGCGGATAAACAAGTCGGGAGCGGGCAGGTCGCTCAGGCAAAGATACGGCGCCAAGGTCTCCGGCGTAATCGACTCGGCCTGAATTTCTCCGCGAATTGCGGCTAACGCAATCGCCTGCGTTGCCTGCGCGATATCCCAACGCCCGCCGTAGTTGACGGCCACCGACACGGTCAGTGAGGTATTGGCTGCGGTGCGGGCTGTTGCGGCCTGCATGCGCCAACGTAGCGCATCAGGAAATGCCTGCAAGGCGCCGACAAACTGCAGACGCACGCCGTTGTTGTGCAAGTCGTCGACTTCGCGTTCGAGCGCGCGCAGGAACAGATCCATCAATGCGCTGACTTCGGTTTGCGGGCGTTGCCAGTTTTCGCTCGAGAACGCGAACAAGGTCAGCGCCTCGACGCCACGCCGGCGACAGAATTCGACCGCTGCGCGCACCGCCTTGACGCCGGCGCGGTGGCCGAACGTGCGCGGCCGATGGCGTTGCTGCGCCCAACGTCCATTGCCGTCCATGACGATGGCAATATGACGCGGCTGCGAGCCGACGACGCTGTTCGTAGTCATTGCGATGAAATTCCCGAGGTCCGCGATTTCGGCCTCAGAGCGCCATCAACTCGTCTTCCTTGGCCTTGACTACCACGTCGACATTCTTGACGAACTGGTCGGTCAATTTCTGCACATCGTCTTCGGCGCGACGTTCTTCGTCTTCGGTGATTTTTTTGTCCTTGAGCAATTCCTTGACCTGATGCAAGGCATCGCGACGCACGTTGCGGATCGCCACTTTGGCGTTCTCGCCTTCGTGCGAAACATGCTTGGACAATTCGCGGCGACGCTCTTCGGTCAACGCCGGAAGATTGAGGCGGATCACCGTGCCTGCCGTGGTCGGATTCAGGCCGAGATCGGAGGCGATGATGGCCTTCTCGACCGCTTGGATCATGTTGCGTTCCCACGGCGTGATCGTCAGCGAACGCGCATCGGCCACCGCGACGTTGGCGACCTGGCTTAGCGGCACGTCGGAGCCGTAGTAGTTGACCTTGAGATGTTCGACCAGCGCGGTGCTGGCACGGCCGGTGCGCACGCGTGTGAGGTCGTGGCGCAACGATTCCACACTTTTGGTCATGCGGGTCTGGGCATCAGTCTTGATTTCATTCAGCATAAAAAAAGCTCCGCTTGCAGCTTGGCTGTAAAGGTCGCGAAGTATAACAGCGGCGCGCAGTTTTCGACTGCTGCACCGCCGCGATGAATTAGCGCCCGCTGTCGACCAGCGTGCCGACCTGCTCGCCGCGCATGATGCGCATGAGGTCGCCGCCGCGCGACATGTCGTAGATGCGCAATGGCATGCGGTGATCGCGACACAACGCGATCGCGCTGGTATCCATCACCTGCAGATTGCGCTGGATCACTTCTTCGTAGGAAAGCCGTTCGTAACGCGTGGCGTTCTGATCTTTTTTCGGATCGGCGCTGTACACGCCATCGACCTTGGTGGCTTTTAGCAGCAGGCCGGCACCGACTTCGATCGCGCGCAGCGCGGCAGCCGAATCGGTGGTGAAAAACGGATTGCCCGTACCGGCGGCGAAGATCGCGATGCGGCCTTTTTCGAGATGACGTACGGCGCGGCGGCGGATGTAATCCTCGCACACCTGGTTGATCTTGATCGCGCTCATCACGCGCACCGAGGAGCCAAGTTTTTCCAGCGCGTCCTGCATTGCCAGCGCATTCACCACGGTCGCGAGCATGCCCATGTGATCGCCGGTGACGCGATCCATACCGGACGCGGCGAGGCCTTCGCCGCGAAAAATATTGCCGCCGCCGATGACTACGCCAACCTGCACGCCGGCGCGCTGCACTTCGATGATTTCGTGCGCGAGACGATTCAGCACTTTCGGATCGACGCCGTAATCGGCCTCGCCGAGCAGGGCTTCACCGCTGAGTTTGAGGAGGATGCGTTTGTATTTGATATCGGCGGGCATGACAGATCCTCAATGTTTCAGGCAAGAAAAAGCCGTTCATGGCGGGGCTCACCATGAACGGCTGCTAGCTGTTTTCGCGTGATCGTTCCCGAGCCCGGTTGGAGATCGATCACACGCAGATTGTGCTGGAGTATTTGACCGAAGCGGATTTCCTCGTTCAACAAATTACCGGAGCGCCGGAATCACCACCCGGAGCGCAGATGATCTTACGCCAGACCTGCCTGTTTCATCACTTCGGTCGCAAAATCGTCGCCCTGCGGCTTCTCTATGCCTTCACCGACGGCGAGACGATGCATCGCCAGGACCTCGGCGCCTTCCTTCTTCAAGGCGGCTTCAACGGTTATGCTGCTGTCGATCACATATTGCTGACCGGTCAGGCTGATTTCTGCGAGTGTCTTGCGCAACTTGCCCTGGATCATCTTTTCGAGGATGTCGGCCGGCTTGCCCGAGTCCTTGATCTGCTCCAGTGCGATTTCCTTTTCCTTGGCGATGATGTCGGCGGGCACGTGATCCGGCGAAAGGTACGGCGGATTCATTGCTGCAACATGCATCGCGATACCGCGCGCGAGTTCGGCGCTACCGCCCTTGAGTTCGATCAGCACACCGATGCGCCCGCCGTGCACATATGCACCGACGGTATTGTTGCTGTCCACGCGAACCATGCGGCGAATCTGCACGTTCTCGCCGACCTTGGCGACCAGCGTCTGACGCGCCACTTCGACGGTCACGCCGGTGCCGGCATCGGCACTCTTCAGCGCTTCCACATCGGCCGCACCGCAGCTCAAGGCCTGTTTGGCGACCAGCGCGGTGAAGGCGAGAAAGTTCTCGTCCTTGGCGACGAAGTCGGTCTCGGAATTGATTTCGACCAGCACGGCTTTACCACCGTCCTGCGCCAACGCAATGCGACCTTCGGCCGCGACACGACCGGCTTTCTTGTCGGCCTTGGCCAAGCCCTGCTTGCGCAGCCACTCGATCGACGCGTCGACGTTGCCGGCGTTCTCGGTGAGCGCTTTCTTGCATTCCATCATGCCGGCGCCGGAACGCTCGCGCAGTTCCTTGACCATGCTTGCATTGATTTCCATGGGAACCTCTATCGTGAAGTGTTGAGCGCGCCATCGCGGCGACGCGTGAAATATTTTGCAGCATGTTGGCGGCAGCTATATTGCAGCCAAACAATCTGCTTTGAAGCTCGCTGCTCCAAATCCGACGATTTCAGGAAATCGCCTGATTCAAAAGCTGCAGCGGATCGACTCCGCTGCAGCCCGGGTTACCGATTTACTCGGCAGCAGGCGCATCGCCGGCAGGTGCTGCAGCAGCGGGTGCTGCTGCTTCAGCCGGTGCTGCAGCTTCGGCGCGCGCCGGCGCATCGCTACGCTCAGGACGCTTGCCAGCCGTCGCCGCCGGGTGACGCGGAGCCGGTTTTTTGCCGGCCGGCGGACGCTTGTTGTTCGGCGCTGGACGCTTGTTGCGATCGTCGGCCTGCTTGCGCACCGGATTGCCTTCGGCGTCGGTCTCGACGAACTCGTCCTTGGCGGAGCTTACGATGATCGGCGCGGCAGCCTTGCCTTCAAGCACCGCATCAGCGGCAGCGCGCGCGTACAACTGCACGGCGCGGATGGCGTCGTCGTTGCCTGGGATCGCGTAATCGATGCCCTTCGGATCGTAATTGGTATCGACCACGGCGATGATCGGAATGCCAAGCTTCTGCGCTTCGAGGATGGCGATGTTCTCGTGACCGATATCGATAACGAACAATGCATCCGGCAAGCCGTTCATGTTTTTGATACCGCCGAGCGATTTGTCGAGTTTTTCCTGCTCGCGCGAAAGCGTCAGAATTTCATGCTTGACGCGCTTCTGCAGGCTGCCGTCGCTGGCCATCGCCTCGAGTTCCTTGAGGCGGGCGATCGACTGTTTGACGGTGCGGAAGTTGGTCAGCATGCCGCCGAGCCAGCGGTGCGATACGTAAGGCATGCCGCAACGTGCTGCTTCTTCCTTGATCGTGTCGCGCGCCGAACGCTTGGTGCCGACGAACAGGATGTTGCCGCGCTTCTGCGCCATGCCCGACAGGAAATTCATCGCGTCGTTGAACAGCGGCAGGGTTTTTTCGAGATTGATGATGTGGATCTTGCCGCGGGCGCCGAAGATGTATGGCGCCATGCGCGGATTCCAGTAGCGCGTTTGATGGCCGAAATGCACGCCGGCTTCAAGCATCTGGCGCATGGTGGTCTGTGGCATGGTAAAACTCCAAGCATGTGGACGGCCGCCGGTTTTGCGGCGGGTGACGTCCGGGGTTGAGCCTCCACGTATCCGCTGTGTCCGACCGCGCTGCTCTGTTAAAGTAGCGCGGCACCCCGGTGCACGGTGACGATACGTGTGCGGATTTGCGCAAATGCGCGTCGTAGCGGGTTCCGCATGATGCGTTGCCGATACTTTTGTTTACACGACTGCGGCCTTACATAGCAGGCGTATAAATCCGTACAATTCTAACCTGCGCGGCCCGCGCCAGACAAGTAGCGCCGCAACTGCGCGCTCAATCCGGAGATTCCATGCCCGTCACCATCAAAACTCCCGAGCAGATCGCCAAGATGCGCGTTGCCGGCAAACTTGCCGCCGAAGTGCTCGAAGTCGTGCGTCCGCATGTCAAGCCCGGCATCACCACCGAAGAACTCGACCGCATCTGCCACGATCACATCGTCAATGTGCAGAAGGCCATTCCAGCCAACGTCGGTTACAAGGGGTTTCCGAAAACCCTGTGCACGTCAGTCAACAACGTGATCTGCCACGGCATCCCGAATCCGGCCAAGGTGCTCAAGGACGGCGACATCGTCAACATCGACGTGACCGTGATCAAGGACGGTTTCCATGGCGATACCAGCCGCATGTTTTTTGCCGGCGAACCGTCGGTGCTGGCGAAGCGGCTGGTCGATGTCACGTTCGAATCGATGATGCGCGGTATCGAGCAGGTGATGCCCGGCGCCACGCTCGGAGATATCGGCCATGCCATTCAGCGATTTGTCGAAGCCGAACGATTTTCGGTAGTGCGCGAATATTGCGGCCATGGCATCGGCCAGATTTATCACGAGGATCCGCAGGTGCTGCATTATGGCCAGCCGCGCACCGGCCTCACGCTGAAACCCGGCATGACCTTCACGATCGAGCCGATGGTCAATGCCGGCACTCGTCACACGCGCCTGTTGCCGGATGGCTGGACCGTGGTGACCAAGGATCATTCGCTCTCGGCGCAATGGGAGCACACCATCCTCGTGACCGAAGACGGCTTCGAGATTCTCACGCCCTGGCCGAAAGCGGCATAACGCGGTGACTGCGGCGCCGGCTCCGCTGCGTTTGCCGCGCCTGCCGACGCCGGTTGCGTGTTCTGGTGTTTCCACCGAAGCACGCCAGTCGTTGCGGCAACTGCTCGGCGATGTCGAGCGCGACCTGGCCGGTCGTTTTCATGCCGGCGAACCCGTCGAATTTCTCGTGCAGACGCGCGCCGTGGCGGTCGAGCGTGTGCTTGCGCACGTCTGGATTGCGCTGATCGGCGACAGCAATCAGGCGGCGTTGTTTGCGGTTGGTGGATTCGGCCGTGCCGAATTGTTTCCGTATTCCGATGTCGATCTGCTCGCACTGGTCGGTATCGCGCCGCCATCGTTGTTGCGTGCGCTCGAAGCGTTTTTCGCGTGCCTGTGGGACATTGGCTTGAAACCCGGCCATGCGGTGCGCAGCATCGCGCAAAGCGTCGAACTCGCCGGCAGCGATGTCGGGGTGATGACCAATCTGCTCGAACGGCGCCGCATCGCCGGCGATGTCGCGCTCGAAGTGGTACTGCAGAAAGCGCTGGCCGCGCCATCGTTGTGGCCGGCACACGATTATTTTTTGGCCAAGCGCGCCGACTGGCTGGCGCGCAACGAGCGCTACAACGATACCGCCTACAACCTTGAACCGAATATCAAGGAAGGTCCGGGCGGTTTGCGCAGTCTGCAATTGCTGGGTTGGCTGGGGCGTCACTTGTTTGCCGCGCCGAGCATGGCGGAGCTCGTGCAGGCCGGCATGTTGCTCGACGACGAGGCCGAACGCCTTGATGCCGCGCG
>JAYVLO010000119.1:0-2928 GCA_043759455.1 Pseudolysobacter sp. | reverse complement strand
GCGATGTTGTGCAGCTATTATCAGGCGGGATCGTGTCGCTCGTGTTCGCAGATCAAGCTGCCGTATACAACGCAGCTCGCCGCGAAGGAGCAGCATTGTCGCGAGGTATTGCAGGCGCACGCCGATGTCACCTGGCTGGCGCCGGTTGCGAGTCGCGAAGCCGGTTTTCGCAACAAGGCGAAGATGGTGGTCAGCGGTCGTGTTGCGCAGCCGCTGCTTGGCATACTCGATGCTGCCGGACAAGGCGTCGACCTGAGCGATTGCCCGCTGTATCCGACAGCATTGCGGGCAGCCTTCGGCCCGATTGCGGCATGGATCACGCAAGCGAATATCGCGCCCTACGATCTCGCTTCGCGACGCGGCGAGCTCAAGTACATTTTACTGACCTTGGCGCAACACTCCGGCGAATTGATGCTGCGTTTTGTGCTGCGCTCGCAGGAAGCCGAAGCGCGTATGCGCAAGCATATGCCTGCGCTGCAGGCAGCCTTGCCGCAGTTGCGCGTGGTGTCGATCAACCTGCAGCCTGAGCACAAGGCGATATTCGAAGGCGAACGCGAAATCCTGCTGACGTCGGAAACACATTTGACGATGCCATTAAACGGTCTGCCACTGCATCTGCGCCCGCAAAGTTTTTTCCAGACCAACGATGCGGTTGCCGCGCAACTTTATGCTCAGGCGCGCGACTGGGTCGATGAATTCGCACCCGCGTCGGTGTGGGATTTGTTCTGCGGCGTCGGTGGCTTCGCCTTGCATTGTGCTGATGGTGTGCGCCATGTCACCGGTATCGAAACCAGTGCCGAGGCAATCGCCAGCGCCGAACGCAGCCGCGACGAACTCGGTCGGCAGAACGTGCAATTCCGCGCACTCGATGCCACCGACTTTGCGCTTGGCAACCAGACCGCACCCGAGCTCGTGATCGTAAATCCACCGCGCCGCGGCATCGGCAAATCCTTGTGCGAGTGGATCGATGCGTCCGACGCAAAATCGCTGATATATTCAAGCTGCAATGTCGAATCGCTCGCGCGCGACCTCGCGCAGATGCCCGGTTTCAAACTCGTTCGGGCCCGCGTGCTGGACATGTTTCCGCACACCACGCACTACGAAATAATCACCCTGCTCACACGCGTCGCAAATCCGGACCAGCGTCAACCCCCTAGCGTTATCGCCAAATAATGTGTATCTAGGAACTACGGCGTGATCAATCGAATCGATGCGTCCCGATCAATTCACGAGGAGAGAAAAAATGGCTAAAGGCATGGAACAAAAGAAAACCGCGAAAAAGAAGCCGGAAAAAACCATGAAGGAGAAAAAGCAGGAAAAAAATGCGAAGAAGCAGTCGAAATCTTTCGGGCCCGCGAAGTAACTATCGCCGCAAATTTTCCCCCGTAGATGCCGTTGCGTGACCACCAGCACGTTTGGAATTTCCAGGCGTCGTACAACGCGGCATGAAAAATCGAGCTGTTAAAAACCTCGCCATTATCGGCGGTGGCCCAGCCGGTTTGATGGCAGCCGAAGCGGCTTGCGCGGCGGGGCTGCAAGTGGATGTGTTTGATGCGATGGGTTCGGTCGGGCGCAAGTTTTTGCTAGCCGGCAAAGGCGGTTTGAATCTCACGCACTCCGAACCATTCGCGCAGTTCGTGATGCGTTATGGCGCACGTCATGCCGAGGTCGAACATTGGCTACGATCGTTCGATGCTACCGCGTTGCGCGAATGGGCGCGCGGCTTCGGCATCGAGACATTCGTTGGCAGTTCCGGGCGCGTATTCCCGAGCGATCTCAAGGCCGCACCACTGCTACGTGGCTGGGTGCGGCGGTTGCGCGAAAGCGGCGTACGGTTTCATGTGCATCATCGTTGCATCGGCTGGAACAGCAATGGCCAACTGCGATTTTTGACCGCGGATGGCGAATGTCTGGTTTCAGCGGATGCAGTAATACTTGCGATGGGCGGTGGCAGTTGGCCGGAGCTCGGTTCGGACGGTGCATGGCAATCGTGGCTGCGCGAAACGTCCGTCGATATCGCGCCGCTGCAGCCGTCTAACTGCGGTTTCGAGCTTGATTGGAGCGCGCATTTTGCGTCACGACACGCCGGTCGCCCACTCAAGACCGTGCGGGTTTACTTTGTCGATTATCAGGGCAAACGACATTCGCAACTCGGCGAATTTGTTGTCACTAAAAACGGTGTCGAAGGCAGCTTGATCTATGCACTCTCGGCGCCATTGCGCGATACGATTACGGCGCAAGGCAGGGTTGAAATCCATCTCGATCTTGCACCGGATCGCGATCTCGAACGATTACATCGCGACCTTGCCGGTCCGCGTGGCGATCGTTCGCTGGCGACACATCTGCGGCGCAAATGCGGCATCGAAGGCGTCAAGGCCGGATTGCTTTACGAAGTCGTGCCGAAAGCCGATTTCAGCGATCCGCACAAACTCGCGACGTGGATCAAGTCAGTGCCGCTGATATTGCTGCGTCCGCGCCCGATCGCCGAAGCGATCAGCAGCGCTGGCGGCATGAAATTCGCTGCGCTGGATGAAAACCTGATGCTGCGTGCGCGCCCAGGAATTTTCTGCGCGGGCGAAATGATCGACTGGGAAGCACCGACCGGCGGTTATCTGTTGACTGCATCTTTCGCCAGCGGACGTCTGGCCGGTCTCGGCGCGGTGGATTGGCTGAGCCGGCAAATCGAGGTCTGAAAGCTGTGGCACCAATCGCCGCAGTCACGATGGCAGGTATCGCGTGGCGCGCTGTGTCTGCACCTTGGCGAAATGAATTGCACGCTGGCGCAGTCGGCTGAGCGCCGCAAAAAAATATCGAATGTGCAGAGTTTCAGGCCAGCCTGCGCACGCGGAAATTGCGTCCCTTGATCTTGCCGGCGCTGAGTCGTTCCAGCGCCTTGGCCGCGAGTTTGCGCTGGATGGCGACATACGC
>JAYVLO010000118.1:0-3624 GCA_043759455.1 Pseudolysobacter sp. | reverse complement strand
ACGGTGTCTGAAGTGCAGCAGGTGATCGGCATGAACTACGAGATTTACCGACGTATTGAACCTGCGATCACGCTGTACACCGGGCGGGGAATTGGGAGTGCTGCTTACGCCCCATTCGAGTCGCTGATGGCACTACCCGGCATGACTGCAGATTTCGCCAACCAACTTATTCAGCAGCGCCAGCAGATTCCCGCAGGCACCCCGCAGACCGGCCTGACCCTGCAAGACGGCACGCCAATCGTGGCAGATGGCGGCGGGCTCACGTATAGTATTAAGTCCCGTGCCACGCTCCCGAACGGCGCCAGTACCCTGCTCGACGCCACCATACGCATGGGCGGCGTCGGTAACGAGGGCCGGCCGTATGTCGTGTTGCGCTGGCGTGATGGCGAAGCCTCTTGATGACACCTACTGATCAGCTCAAAAAAGGGCTCGTCCAACTGCGGACGCGCTATGCCAAAACTCCACTGCCCGGATTCTTTTCGTGGTGGGGTGGAGAGCTTTTTGCCTTTTTGCCCGAACGCTGGCGTGCTGCGCTGGGCGAACGCGGCGAGGCGCTGCTGCTGGAGCGCAATCCGGGTGAGCTGGTGTTGTGGCGTCAGTCCGGCAATCGAATCAGCGAGCATGGCCGGATCGCGCTGGAGCTGACTCCCGAGCAGCAGCAGGATAATTTTGCGCGTTTGCGCAATGCGGTCGCCGATCCGAATCTGCGCGTGTATTTCTGCATCGGTCGCGCCCGCACCTTGCATCGCAACCTGTGGCTGCCGACGGCGGCAGAAGACAATCTGCGTCAGGTGCTCGCATTCGAAATGGATCGGCAGACGCCGTTCAAGGCGGACCAGGTCTATTTCGATTATCAGGCCGGCGCTCGTGATGCGGCGGGACGCAATCTGAGTGTCGATCTGACCGTGGTGCCGCGCGGCGTGCTCGACAACGAACTCGCCGCGCTGGCCACCACCGGTGCGGTGCTGGACGGTGTCGACTGCTGGCGCGATCAGCCCGGTAGCGGCCGTGCCGGATTGAATCTGTTGCCGCAGGATCGCCGCGCCAAGCGCCGCGATATGCGTTTGCGTTTGAATCTCGCCCTGGCTGGTGCAGCGATATTGTTGCTGATGGTGGTGATGGTGCAATCGTTGTCGAATCGCGCCCAAGCCGTGGCCGCGATGAGCGAGGAAGTGGACAAGGCCAACAAGGAAGCCAAGCAGGTTTCCGATCTGCGCCGGACCTTGCAGGATACGATTACGTCGGCCAATTTCCTGAGCCGCAAGAAAGCCGAAACGCCGAACATGGTCGCGTTGCTCGATGATTTGTCACGCCGCCTGCCAGACGACACTTTTCTTGAGCGCCTCAACGTGGACGAAAAGGGCAAGCTCGAAATCCAGGGACAAAGTGCGGTTGCGGCCAAACTGATCGATACCTTGAAACCATCCGATGTGATTGCCGATCCCTCGTTTCAGGGCCAGATTCAGCCCGATCCGCGCACCAAGAAAGAACGTTTCGATCTGATCGCGCAACTGCGTCCGCGTGATTTCAAATCCGACAAACCGGCTGTCGACGCCGCCAAGCCGAAATCGAAACCCGATGCTGCTGCCAAAGGAGAGGCCAATGCGCCTGACGCCGGAAGCAAGTAAGGGACGATACCTCGCGCTGGCGCTATTGCTGGGGGTGGTGCTGATCGGCTATCTGCTGGGGGTTCACTGGTGGTTTGTCGCGCCGCATCTGGACTATGCCGGTCAGATGAGCGATCTGCGCGAGCAGCAGCTCAAGTTCCGTGAAACCACGGCGCAGCGTCCGCAGATCGAGAGACAGCTCGCCGAAGTGTTGACGTTCGAAAAAAACAATCAGGCGTTTCTCACCGATGCGGATGCGAATAGTGCGTTCTCCAGCCTGACGCAGAAACTCACGCAGGTGGTGACGATGCGCGCCGCGGATGCTACGCGCTGCAGCATCAGCAGCAAGCAACCGATCAATCTGGCGCAAGAGGAACTTTATCTGCGCGTGATTGCCCAAGTGCGCATGCGCTGCGATATGGAAACGTTTGCGCATATTGTGTACGACCTGGAAAACAGCAATCCGTATTTGTTTGTTGACCAGCTGGCAATTTTCAAACAAGCCGGCGGTGGCGGTGCTGCCTTTGTTGCAAATTCGGGTGGCAAGTCAACGGTCGTTGGGGCGTCGCTGGATATCCGTTTCAATCTTTCCGGCTATCTGCGTCAGCCGGGCAAGAAACCCGAAGTCAAACCACAAGGTGGCGGGAAGCGTTCGGAATGAATACGCGTATAGCTGGCCTCGCCACTTTGATGCTTACCGGCGTATGCGGTTTCTTCGCATTGCTGGCGGTGCTGCAACTTTTCGGTTTTGGCACCGGTTACGGATGGATGGTTGATTCCGAAGACAAGGTGGCTACCGCGAACGCCGTCGCCGCGATTGATCGCGAACCGTTCAAGTTGCCCAACGAAAACACATTTTCGGACGTGCAGAAAAGGCCTCCGTTCAATGAAGACAGAAAGCCCACGCAGTTTGCAGACCCCGCACCCGACAAACCCGCATTGCCGCCGGTAGCGCTGAACATCACGCTGAACGGCGTCATTCTCACCCCGGACGTTCATTTGGTAATGTTGACCGACAAAGCCAAAAATACGCCGGTAATGATCAAGGAGGGCATGCCGCTGCCGGGTGATCAGGGCGGCTGGACTCTGGTGACGATCAAGCCGCGCAGTGCGATATTCAATGACGGCAACTCGGAGGTGGAAGTCGAACTCAGCAGCGCGCCATCGCCGCCGCCGTCCAAGACGCCACCACCCGCCAAGGCAGCAGCTGGCGCGGATCCAAAGACGGCAGTACCACCCGTTGTAGCAGAGCCTAATGCGTATGTGCCACCGGGTACGCCGCCGCCGCCGATCGCGCGTGCGCCTGGCGGTCCGGGTGAGGCCAAGGTTGACGACTTGCAGCATCGAATCGAGGAGCGCCGCAAGCAAATGCGTGACGAAGCGGCCAAGCAGGCGCAACAGAAAGGATCGCAATAATTTGACGCTGGAAAGACTATCCAGTCGATTCAGCAAGCACGGCTGATAGTGCGAGTTTTGCCGTCGCGACAGAGATTCCGCATGCTGTTGCGATCACCCTACGATGTGTTCATGGTTTGTTTTATCCGGCGGTTGCCGCTAGTAGGCAGCCAGCCCGTAAACGGAGTGTTGCTGTGTCATTACGTCTGAGAATAACGATTATCGCGTTGCTGACAGCCCTGGCTGCCGGTTGCGCCACGCCGGGCCAGCATAAAGATTCGGCGCCCTCCGGCGAAGATTCGATCATTCGCACGATGGCGCCCGTGGGCTCTGATGCCGAGCGCAAACAACGCGAGCTGGATGAAACCAGCACCGGTATTGCCATTGGCAGCAAAGGCAAGGACCCGAGCAAGCCGCCGGCAAAAGGCGAGGTCGAGCTCGGCACCGGCAAGTTCATCAACGATCAGGCAGCCAAGGCGCTCGCGCCGAAAGCCGCAGCGACGGACGGCCAGATCACCTTCAATTTCGACAACACGCCGATCCAGGCGGTCGTGCAGAATATTCTCGGCGAACTGCTCAAGCGCAACTACACCATCGCGCCGGGCGTGCAGGGCAATGTGAC
>JAYVLO010000117.1:0-6496 GCA_043759455.1 Pseudolysobacter sp. | reverse complement strand
GAACCATTCGGATCGCAATTTGTTCCATGACAACGGTCCGAAATGCATCTCGGCTGCATCCAGTTCATGCGATACATCGGGAATGATGAATCGCCCGTCGGCATCGGTTGTGACGATTTTCTGCAGATTGCACCAGCTCTCCGCCGAAACCATCTCCGGCACGCCACTGCTGTGCTGTGTCCACAGCGCAACCACCTTGGCATCCGCAATACCTACACCCGTATCCGCATCGACGATGCGCCCGTTTTTCTCGGTGCGTAATTCGTGCGCCGCACAGCTTGTGCCGCTCGCAATCAAGAGTGCCCATAACCCATAGGAAACCAGACGAATCAGCACATCACATCTCCGAAATCCGCCACACCCCATCAGCTCCTTGCGTCAGCCTCAGCGGAAATCCACTGCGACTCTGGGCAATGAGGTCATCGCGCAGAAGCAGGACGTCCGCGAAGCCCACACCAAGCTGGCCGTTGACGATGCCGGGCTGCGCATACGTGTAGCTGGCGGGTGCGCCACTCAGCGGGCCAGTGTGGTCATCCGTACCGCTACTGTGAAAATTGACGGCGCCCGATTGCACCGTGGCATTGCCCGGCAGCGTGCCGATGACATACGAAAATCCCACACCGGCCGGTGCGTAGCCGAGCGCTCGACTGGCCTGGATTCCGACCGGAGAAGGCGTTCCACTTTGGCTGACGGATGCAGACGCAGTGGCGGTACTTCCCGGCAACGTGGTGGCCTGAACGCTCAAAGTATTGCTACCGTCGGTCAGCGACACATTCGGGACGAGAAACTGTCCGTTGACGACGTAGCCCGTCACGTTCACGGCGATGAAATCCCGCCGGCAACTTGGGTGATGGGCACGAAGCCAACCACTTCCAAGCCATCCGCGAAAATGGAATCAATCCCGCAAAACTCATGAGCTTGAGCGGATACCGCCCACACGCCGAACCGCGCAAGAATCAAACGAAATGCCGTTGTCCGCGAATCATGCGCTTGCACTCAGAACCCATCCGTGTGGCGAACCTGACCGAATCTGCGCTACAGCGTATCAGGTCGCTGCAGTCGTCGTATGTGATGCAATAAAAGTTTCTTCAAAAGATCATCTACGCGCACACAAACAATAGTCCTTGGCGTTTCTTCAAGCTAAGGATAATTTGGTATCGACATATCGCGAAAGCTAAAAATCTCTGAGTCCTGCGCGGACCGCATGACTCGATGCCTCAGGCGATGAACCCCGTGCCCAAGCGCCACAATGCGGCCCGGCTGGAAGCGGGTCTGTCGCAGAATGCGCTCGGCATTGCTGCCGGCGTGGATGAGTTCGTTGCCAGCGTACACATCAATCAGTACGAGCGTGGCGTGCATGCGCCGGACTACACAATGGCAAAACGCCTCGCACGAGTGCTTGATATACCTACGGCGTAGCTCTACGCCGACGACGATTCAGATGTACAGCTATTGCTGGCCTTCCATGCGCTTTCGCTAACCGCACGGCGATGTTGCTTACATCATTGCTCGGATGAAAGAGTGGGTCGCATCCTTCATCCGCACAGACGTGTCGCCGCGCCACGCCTTAACTGGAGTGAATGCCGTTGCAGCAATAATTTTGCAAACCGCCGCAACGGCGCTTATTGTTTGCAGCCGAATTCAAGAACCCCACCCATGCGCCTGTCACCGCCCATCAATCTGCAACACTGGATCGCCGAAAACCGCCATCTGCTGAAACCGCCGGTCGGCAACAAGCTGATCTGGCAGGACCAGGATTTTTTCTGCATGGCGGTCGGCGGTCCGAACCAGCGCACCGATTATCACTGGGACGAGGGCCCGGAATTTTTCCATCAGCTCGAAGGCGAGATGGTGCTCAAGGTGATGGAAGATGGTGTGCCGCGCGATATTCCGATTCGCGCCGGCGAAATTTTCCTGTTGCCGCCGCGCGTACCGCACTCGCCACAGCGTATGCCGGATTCGATCGGATTGGTGATCGAGCGCAAACGGCTGGCGCAGGAAAAAGATGGCCTGATGTGGTTTTGCGAAAACTGCCACCACAAACTGTATGAAGAATTTTTCGCACTGACGAATATCGAGACGCAGTTCCAGTCGGTGTTCGAGCGCTTTTATCGCTCGATCGATGATCGCACCTGCAGCGCGTGCGGACAGGTGCATCCGGCGCCGCAAAAATACCTTGCGCCGCAAATATAAAAGGCGCGCCGCACACCCATTCGCGACGTGGAGCAGTTAAACTTGTACACATGTTTTTTCGTATTCCCCGCTTGAGTGGATTCGCCGTGCGCGGTCGTGGCATGGGTGGTTGGTCGCGGCTACTCGTTGTGCTTGCGCTGATCGGCACGCGGCCCGGCCAGGCCGCGGAGTTGCGCAATTTCCGCCCGCGCGGCACGAGCCTCGATATCACCGTGCCGGTGGAGTGGATTCCGGTCGATGCCGGCAGCGATCCCGACCGTATCCAACTGGCGTTTCAGGTGCGTAATCCGGCCAGCGCCGATAATACCCAGGCGGCGAATGTCGGCGTCGTGATCTTTGTCGGCGAGGCGATGCCCACGTTCCGCAAGACGCGCGGCGAGGCGAGCCTCGACAACACGCGTTTCCCCGGTTACGTCGAACTCGAACACAGCGCCAACGACCGCGAAGAAGCAATTCGCTACCAGATTCGCAAGGGCGAAAAAACCACGGTGATCCGCGAGAATTTCCTGTGGAACGGCGACACCGGCATCATCGTCGTCGCGAGTGCGCCCGACCTCGCCGCGGCGACCGCCGAATGGAAGCAGGAATACGCGCGCGGTATCGATATCCTGATCGGCTCGTTGCGCCGTGGCATCGCGCCGAAACCGTGAGCGTGATGCGGCAAATGACGCACCTCTGTCGCATGCGGAATTGCTGAGCTACATGTCTGTTCCCGCGCCGCGTTTCCACTCGTATCTGTTGCAGGAAATGTTGCGGCTGAAGCCGCGCGAGGTGCCATACAGGGTGGCGCTGCGCAACACGCTGGGATTTCTTCTGCCACTAGTGGTCGGCGCGCTGAGCGGCCATATCGAAGCCGGTGCGGGTGTCGCCGCCGGTACCTTGAACGTGATGTTTTCCGATCGCCCAGGGCCATATCGTCTGCGGCTGCAGCGCATGTTGTCGGCGGCGCTCATGGCGGGATTGTCGGCGTTCGTCGGATTTTCGCTGGGCGGTCACGACATCCTGATCGTGATCGCAACTGCGTTGTGCGGATTCGCCGGCGCGATGCTCGTGGCACTCGGGCCGGAAGCTGCGCGCGTTGGCCTGACCAGCATGATCCTGCTGATCGTGTGCGGCGCCGAGGCGCGCGCACCGCACGCGGCATTGCTTGCCTCGGCATTGATTTTTGCCGGCGGCGTGTTGCAGACCCTGCTCGCGATCGCGGCGTGGCCGCTGCAACGTTACCGACCCGAACGTTATGCGCTGGCGGCAGTGTATGCGGCGCTTGCGACCCATGCGCGCCAGCGCCACGAAAGTCATCAGGCACCGCCACTTACCGAGGCGATCAACAATCTGCAGGTGCTATTGCACGGCGCGCATCGCGCTCGCGGGCTAGCGATGGATGCGTTTCGTGTACTCGCCGGCGTGGCCGAACGCCTACGCATTGAGCTACTCGCGCTGGCCGATCTGCGCGAACAATTCACCATCGCCGCGAACCAGCATCGCATCGGGCAGTTGCTTGCGCGCAGCGGCGACCTGCTCGACGCCATCGCCGACGCATTGCGCAATGGCGCGGCACCGTTGCATGCGGAAAACCTGATCGCGAGCTACGAAATCGTGCGTGCGGAAATGATCGCCGCACGTGACAGCGGCAAAGATGTACGTAACGCGCCGCTGTCGCATATCGCCAGCGCGCGAGCGGTCGGCCTGGCTGGTCAACTGCGCGCCGCGGTGCGCAATGCCAGCTACGCCGGCAGCCGAGGCGAATTGCAGGCGCAGGAAATCGAGTTGCGCTTGCCGCAGGCGTTGCGCCCCGGCAATCCGCTGGCAACCTTGCGCGCCAATCTTTCGTTGTCTTCGATCGCGTGCCGGCACGCGATTCGTTGCGCGGTTTGCCTGGCGCTTGCGGTAACGGTAGAACGCCTGTCGGGCCTCGCGCATGGCTACTGGATTCCGATGACGCTGGCGATCGTGTTGAAGCCGGATTTCGGCGGTACGTTCACGTTCGCATTGTTGCGTGTAATCGGCACCTTGGTCGGACTGGTATTGGCGACGGCGATTGTGCACTTCGCATTCGGCGGCATCTGGGAACGCATCGTCCTGCTCGGATTTTTGTGCTTTGCGTTTCGCGAACTCGCCGCGATGCACTATGGCATTGCGATCGCGATGCTGACCGGGTTGATCGTGGTTTTGCTGTCGCTGCTTGGCGAAGCCGCTGGCGATACGATGCTCGCGCGCGGTGTCGGTACGATCGGCGGCAGCACGCTCGCGTTGTTGGCCTATGCGTTGTGGCCGACCTGGGAACGCTCGCGCGTACGCCCGACGCTAGCCACGCTGGTCGAGGCGTATCGAAGTTATTTTTCGACTTTGTTCGATAGTGATGAGCGCGCACGCACTGACGCGCGCAGCGCAGCGCGCGCCGCGCGCACCAATGTGCAGGCATCGCTGGAACGGCTGCGCGCCGAGCCGCGCGCGGACGTGGAACTGAGCCGCCTTGCCGAAGGCATCGTCGCCAATACCAACCGGTTTGCGCGCGCGGCGATGAGCCTCGAAGCCGAGCTGCAATCCACGAGTATTTTGCCGCAACGCGAAATCACGCTCGCATTTTCCGCACGCATCGGTACCACGCTTGACGACGTTGCGACCGCGCTGCGCTCGCAGCAGCCGATCGCCGTGACCGCCGAGTTGCGCGCGCATCAGCAGGCATTTGCGCAAGCGTTGGGAGAATCGCTCGACCTGCCCGAGCAACGCGATCTCGCACTGGCGCTGATCCATACCAGTGACCGCATTACCGATAGCGTCGACACGCTCGCGCACCTGCTCGAAACCAATAATCCCGCCGAGGCCGCGGACCTTCCTTCCGAGCTCGATACAAATTCCTGGAATGCGAAACTCGACGCAGCCAAGCGCGCGCGCAACAGGTAAACTTGGCGCATGCTGAAAATCGACACCCACGCCCATATCCTGCCACACGACTGGCCAAATCTTGCCGAGAAATACGCCGATCCGCGTTTCCCGGTGATCCACCATACCAACGACGGTAGCCATCGCATCTACAAGGACGGCCATTTTTTCCGCGAGATCTGGCCGAACACCTGGGATGCGCAATTGCGCATCGACGAGTACGCCCAGCACGGCGTGCAGACGCAGGTGATCTCGACCGTGCCGGTGATGTTTTCGTACTGGGCAAAACCGAGCCAGGCGCTGGAATTGCATCAGCACCTGAACGATCACATGGCGGAAGTGTGCCGGGCTTATCCGCAGCACTACGCCGGCATCGCGACCGTGCCGCTGCAGTCGCCAACACTGGCGATCCAGGAGCTCGAACGCAGTATCGAGCAGCTCGGCCTGCAAGGCGTGCAGATCGGTTCGCACATCAACGACTGGAATCTCGACGCCGAAGAACTTTTCCCGTTTTTCGAAGCCGCCGCCGATCTTGGTGCGGCGATCCTAGTGCATCCGTGGGACATGATGGGCCGCGAGTCGATGCCGAAATACTGGCTGCCGTGGCTGGTCGGCATGCCGGCCGAACAATCGCGTGCGGCGTGTTGCCTGATCTTCGGCGGCGTGCTCGAACGATTGCCGAATCTGCGTGTGTGTCTCGCCCATGGTGGTGGTTCGTTTCCTTACACGATCGGGCGCATCGAACATGGTTTCCGCATGCGCCCGGATCTGGTCGCGACCGACAACGCGCGCAATCCGCGCGAGTATTTCGATCGCCTGTTTTTCGATTCGTGCGTGCACGATGAACAAGCGTTGCGTTACCTGATCGAAGTCGCCGGTGCCGAACACGTGATGCTCGGCACCGATTATCCGTTTCCGCTCGGCGAGCAGAACCCGGGTAGCGGCATCGCAAAACTCGACCTGCCACTCGCACAACAAGCGCAGCTTTATCATGCCAGCGCGCTGCAATGGCTGGGCCTGCCCGCCAGCCGTTTTCACCGCGCCGAATAATTTCTACCGATCTGGAGACCTCGATGAATTTTCTCTCCCGTTTTGCCCTGCTGTTTTGTCTGGTCGGCGCCGTGTATGCGCAAACCGCTACCGATTATTCACTGAACGATGGCGCGATCCGTTTCAAGGTGCCAGCGGACTGGTCGATGATTCTGCAAAAGACCGAAGGCAGCCCGCAGGCGATCGCTTTTCAGATGAAGGATCCCGCCGATCAAGGCACCGATACCGCAACGCGCGTGACCGTCGATACACGGCATTTTTCCGACGCCAATGAATTCTCGAGTTTCGTCGCTTCGGGCATGGCCAAGGCCAAGCAGATCAATTCCTACACCGAAGAAGTCGGTAGCAACGATGCCACGCATTTGCGTTA
>JAYVLO010000116.1:0-4087 GCA_043759455.1 Pseudolysobacter sp. | reverse complement strand
CCATCAGTGTGCCCCCACGTCGCTGCGCTCCTGCCCCCCGAGGGGGCGCCTCGCACGTCGGCCGGGAAACCCGTCCGAGGCGAGTTGCTTGATCGGCTGTAGCTTGTCCATTACGCGAAAGATTTTTTGAAGGCTGCAACGGCAGACGACAGCTCGGCTTCCGCGTCCTTGTCGAGCGCCTTGGACGACTCGATGCTCGACAGCAGGTCGGCGTGGCTCGACTTCAGGTGCTGGTGCAGGCCGTGCTCGAAAGCGAGCACCTTTTTCACGTCGATGTCGTCCATGAAGCCCTTGTTGACGGCGAACAGCGTCGCGCCCATCAGGCTGATCGGCAGCGGCGAATACTGCGTCTGCTTGAGCAGTTCGGTGACGCGCGCGCCGCGGTCAAGCTGCTTGCGCGTGGCTTCGTCGAGGTCGGAAGCGAACTGGGCGAACGCCGCCAGTTCACGGTACTGCGCGAGGTCGGTGCGGATGCCGCCCGACTGGCCCTTGATGATCTTGGTCTGTGCCGACGAGCCCACCCGCGACACCGAGATGCCGGCGTTGATCGCGGGCCGGATGCCGGCGTTGAAGAGCGACGTCTCGAGGAAGATCTGGCCGTCGGTGATCGAGATCACGTTGGTCGGCACGAACGCCGAAACGTCGCCGGCCTGGGTCTCGATAATCGGCAACGCGGTCAGCGAACCGGTCTTGCCTTTCACGGCGCCCTTGGTGAATTTCTCGACGTATTCCTCGTTCACGCGTGCGGCGCGTTCGAGCAAGCGGCTATGTAAATAAAACACGTCGCCCGGATACGCTTCGCGACCGGGCGGACGCTTCAGCAGCAGTGACACCTGACGGTAGGCCCACGCTTGCTTGGTCAGATCGTCATAAATGATCAGCGCGTCTTCGCCGCGATCACGGAAATATTCGCCCATCGCGCAACCGGAGTAGGGCGCGATGAACTGCATCGCTGCCGATTCGGATGCGGTCGCCGCGACGATGATCGTGTGCGCGAGTGCGCCGTGTTCCTCGAGCTTGCGCACGACGCTGGCGATCGAGCTGGCCTTCTGGCCGATCGCGACGTAGATACATTTGATGCCGGTGCCTTTCTGGTTGATGATCGTGTCGATCGCCACCGCAGTCTTGCCGGTTTGGCGATCGCCGATGATCAGTTCGCGCTGACCGCGACCGATCGGCACCATCGCATCAATCGATTTCAAACCGGTCTGGACAGGCTGATCGACCGACTTGCGCCAGATCACGCCGGGCGCAACCTTTTCGATTGGCGAAGTCTCGGTCGTCGTAATCGGGCCGGCGCCGTCGATTGGATTGCCGAGCGCATCGACGACGCGGCCAAGCAGCGCAGGACCAACCGGGACTTCGAGAATGCGGCCGGTGGTCTTGACCACGTCGCCTTCGCGCAGGTGACCATATTTGCCGAGCACCACCGAGCCGACCGAGTCACGCTCGAGGTTCAGCGCGAGGCCATAGGTGTTGTCCGGGAATTCGATCATCTCGCCCTGCATCACGTCGGCGAGGCCGTGGATGCGGGCAATACCATCGGATACCGAGGTAATCGTGCCTTCGTTGCGCGCTTCCGAAGCGAGCTTGAAGTTCTCGATGCGGCTCTTGATCAGCTCGCTGATTTCGGAGGGGTTGAGTGTGCTTTGCATGGTCTTTCCCGTTGCGTAGGGCGAATCCGCAGACCCGCCAGAGGATTTGGTGTAACGCCAAACTGGCGAGCAGAGCCCGCCCTACAATTCAAAAATCAATGCGTGAGTGCACTGGTCAAACGTTGCAGGCGACCTGCCACCGAGCCATCGATCACGACATCACCGGCATCGATGATGGCGCCACCGATGACTGTGGCATCGAGTTTCTGCTCGAGTTCGATCTCGCGATTGAAACGCTTGCTCAGTGCGGCCTTGAGACTGGTCACTTGCGCCGGATCGATCACTACCGCCGAGCGCACGCTGACCTTGAGTACGCGTTCGGCGTCGTGCTTCAGCACTTCGAAGATCGCCGCGATCTCGGGCAAAAGACTCAAACGGGAGTTCTCCGTGAGCAGCCGTACGTAATTGCCGAACGCCGAATCCGCCGATGTTTCCGACGGCAAAAACAAGCGCGTGAGATCGTTCGCAGCAATCCGCGGATCGCCGTTCAAGCTGAGCACGCGCGGGTCGGCAGCCACTTGTGCTGCAAAACCAAGTTTGCCCGACCAGTCGGCCAATGCCTTGGCATCGCTCGCGAGCTCGAAAGCAGCGCGGGCGTAAGGACGAGCCAGAGTAAGCGCTTCGCTCATAACTTAAAGCTCGGTGACCAGCTGGTCGATCAAGGCCTTGTGCGTATCGGCATTGATTTCGCGCTGGATGATCTTGGACGCGCCGCTGACAGCCAGCTGTGCGACTTGCGCACGCAGTTGCTCTTTCGCGCGGTGCGCCATGTTTTCAATCTCGGCTTCGGCGCTGGCTTTCTGGCGATTGCCTTCGGCGATCGCATCCTGCTTGGCCTTGTCGACGATCTGGTTAGCCTGCTGATTGGCCTTGTCGATAATCGCCGATGCGTCAACACGCGCCTTGCGGATTTCGTCCGCAACACGGGCATCGGCATCCTTGAGTTCGGACTGTGCGCGATCCGCAGCAGCCAAACCTTCGGCGATCTTTTTCTGGCGATCTTCGATGGCTGCCATCAGCGGCGGCCAGATGAACTTCATGCTGAACCAGATCAAGATCGCGAAAACGATCATCTGGCCAAACAGAGTCGCATTGACATTCATTGCGACGACTCCTTTATGCGGCTGCGGGTCAAAACCGTCGCCGCGCCGATTTGGCGCGAGCGAAAGTTCATGGTGATGTCGCGCGACAATCACATGTCGACGCGGCATCGGGCGAAACGATTTAGTGTGCGAGCTTGAGTATCGGAGACAGCAGCGGATTGGCGAAGCCCAGCAACATAGCGAGCGCAACACCGATCAGGAACGCCGCGTCGATCAGGCCGGCGAGCAGGAACATACGGCCTTGCAACATCGGCACGAGTTCTGGCTGGCGTGCGGCCGACTCTAGGAACTTCGAACCCATGATGCCGATACCGATACATGCACCGATAGCGCCGAGGCCGATGATGAGGCCCATGCCGAGTGCGGTGTAAGCCTGAATTAGAGCGAGAGACTGTTCCATGGTGTTCTCCTAAACGAAAATTCAAAAGGTGGAAAGGATATGGGTGAATCAGTGATGCTCGTGCGCCATCGAGATGTAGACCACGGTCAACACCATAAAGATGAAAGCCTGCAGGCCGATAATCAGGATGTGGAAAATCGCCCACGGTGCGCCGCCGAGCCACGCGAGATACCAAGGTAGGCCTGCGAGTAACATAAACAGCAGCTCACCGGCGTACATATTGCCGAACAGTCGCATTGCCAGCGATACGGGCTTCGACAGATATTCGACCAGATTCAATAAGAAGTTCGGTATCGCCAGAATGATCTTGCCAAAAAGGCCACTGGCCTGAAACGGCGCCGTGAAAAGCTCCAGGGTAAAACCGCCGACACCCTTGATCTTGAGCGAATAGAAAATAATCAACAGAAATACCGTCAGCGACATGCCGAGTGTGGTGTTCAGATCGGCCGTTGGCACCGAGCGGAAGAACGTGTGGTGCGCATCGTGACCGGTGAGGTTGAGTGCACCGCCGATCAGATCCAGCGGCAGCAGGTCCATCGCGTTCATCATGAACACCCACAGGAAGATCGTCAGCGCCAGCGGCGCGATGAAACGACGATCGCCGTGGAACACATCCTTGACCTGACCATCGACAAACGTCAACACGAGCTCGATGAACGCCTGGCCTTTGCCCGGAACGCCGGCCGTGGCCTTGCGCGCCTTCGACCAGAACCAGAGCAGGGTCAGCCCGCCGACCAGAATGCCGACCAGCATGGAATCGACATTGATCGACCAGAACGGCGTCGAGCCGAACTGCACCGTGTTGTGGGTCAGATGGTGCTGAATGTATTCAGTCAGGCCACCCGATTCTGCTTCGCTACTCACAAGAACTCCCAAAAATTCAATTGTCTTTGAAGCGAAAACCCGCCAGATTCGCCAATAATGCCGCG
>JAYVLO010000115.1:0-2453 GCA_043759455.1 Pseudolysobacter sp. | reverse complement strand
AACAACCAGTGCCCAGGCCAGCGGTGCGCCGAGCAAAAGTCCGCCGCCGACCCAGCGCAGACCCTGGCCGATCACCGCGCGCTGCAGTTGCGCCGCGCTTGCGCCGAGTGCCATGCGCACACCGAATTCTGTCGAGCGCTGACGCACGGTGTAGGCGAGCACCGCATACAGACCAACGCTGGCGAGACCGATCGCGATTAGACCGAGCAATTGCAACAGCGTGTTCAAACGTTCACGATCGCGCAAAGTATCGTAGATGCGTGAGCGCATGCTGATGATCTCGCCACCGGGCGCGAGCGGTGCGAGTTCCTTGAACAAATGTTCGAGCGGTTGCACCAGCGTTTCGGGCGCGATCTGCGTGCGTAGCAGCAGTGCCGGTTCGGGTGGTGCATCGTCGGGCTGATAGATGAAAACGCGGTCGGCGGCCTCATCAAGCGCTTTCTGTTTCACCGTTGCGGTTATGCCGACGATGGTAAGTTCGCGCATCGTATTGTCGGTATTGCTGCCATCGTTGATACCCACGCGCAGGCGCTGGCCGATCGGATCGCGCGCGCCGAGATAACGATCAACAAAGGTTTGATCGACGATCGCGACCGGCGATTTCGAACGAGTTTCCTCGGCCGTGAATGCGCGTCCGCGCAAAATCGGCGCACCGAGCGCGGCGAAATATTCGGCATCTACCAGGGCGCGATAGGCCGAAGGTTGCGGCTGGATATCTTCGTGATCCGGTGGCGTGAAATTATTCACGCTGGCGCTGCTGCTGAACGGCGCCATGCTGCCAACGCCGACATGGGTCACGCCGGGCAGCGCGCGTGCGCGTTCGACCATGCTGTGCAGCAGCGCATGTTGGGCGTCACCACGAGTCGACATCAATGCGTCAGGATGCGCAAAAACCAGATGATCGCGATCGAATCCGACGTCCTCCGCGAGCAGGCGCTGCGAGCTGCGCAGCAGCAGGCCGGTGGCAGTCAACAACGCGGCCGTCATCGCGATCTGCGTCATGATCAAGGTCGCCCGCGCGCGCTGCGTACTGCGACTGGCGGTGTGGCGCAGACCGCCCTGCTTAAGTGCTTCGTGCAGGTCGGTGCGTTTGAACCACAGGCTGCACGCGGCCATCGTAATGGCAATCAGCATTGCCAGCGCGGCGACGAATAACAGTGTTGGCGTATCGATGCCGATCGCCTGCGGTGCATCGCTCGGCAGCAGATCGAAATGCCGCAATAGAATCAGGCCACCCGGCAACAGCGCGAAGCCTAGAACTGCAGCGCTCGCACACAGCAGCAGCGCTTCGGCAAACGTCTGTCGCAAGCGTTGCCGTGGGCCAGCGCCCAGCGCATCGAGCAGCGCTGCTTCATGCTGACGTCCGAACAGCCGCGCGATAAAAAGGTTGCACACGTTCGCGGTCGTCACCAGCAGCACCATCAGCACCGCCAGCAGCATCAACTCCAGTGCCGGCCGACGATCACCGAGCCAGAGCGTGCGCAGCGGCAGCACACGAATTTGCAGTCCAGCGGTGGCGAAGGCCTCTTTGAGCTGCTCCATGCCATTCGCCAGCATCGTGATTTCGCGGGTTACCGCGGCGGGTGTCTGGTCCGGCGCGAGGCGTGCAATCGCCCGCAAACCGTTGAACGTGCTGCCCTGTTGCGGCGCGCGTTCCTGTTCGGAAAATGCCAGCGGCAGCCACACTTCGGTGTTGCGCGAGGGGAAGTGGAAATCGCCGGGCAGCACGCCGACGATGCGGAAATCCGTGCCCTCCAGTCTTATCCGCGCACCGATCGCCGCCGCCGTGCTGGCGTAGTGCAAACGTGCGTAGTCTGCGCTGACAATCGCACTGGCAGCGGCGCCAGTAGCCGTGTCTTCGTCGCCGAACAATCGTCCCGCGGTGGCTTGTGCGCCGAGCAACGTGAATGCGCTCGGCTGCAATCGGGATGCATGCAAAGATACGATCGGCAAGCCGGTCTCATCCTGCAGTGTCGCGCTCTCTTCGCGATAACCGCTGACACCTTGCAGCGTTTTTGCGTGCTGCGCGAGTTCGAGTAAATACGGCGCCGATACCCCGGTATTGAACGACAATCCCATCAGTCGCGTATCCAGTTCGACCAGCCGTTCGCTCTGCGCAAACGGCAGCGGTTTGTAGAGCAGGCCATAGATCACACTGAACACGCCGGCATTCGCTGCCAACGCGAAACCCAGCAGAAGAATCACGGTGATGCTGAAGCCGGGGCTGCGCGACAAACGGCGCAGGGAAAAACGGAAATCGGCGGTTTTCATTGCAATGGCCGTGGTGAGGAAATGGGAAAATTCATTCGCGACGCAATGCCACCAGCGGATCGACCGCCGCGGCTTGTCGCGCCGGCAACCAGCAGGCGGCAAGACCGATCGTAGCGAGCAATAGCGTGACAATGATCAGCGTAAGTGGATCCAATGGGCCGACTCCGTACAGACGCGACGCC
>JAYVLO010000114.1:0-25999 GCA_043759455.1 Pseudolysobacter sp. | reverse complement strand
GATGCGTTGCCGACAACGCGTTTTGTGATGCGCGATGGCGAAGTTTTTGAAGAGGTTGTGGTTTGCGATGCGCGCGGTGAATTGCGCATCGATACGCATCCCGCCGATACGCTAACGACAGCGGCGGTGCGATCGGTCGAGCGTAATCTCGGGGTAGCGTTTGCCGATCGTTACCGTTCGGAAATCCTGCCGCAATTGCCGTGGTGGATCGCCGCGGTGGCCGGATCGTTGCGCCGGGGGCTCGCGCTGTTTGTCGACTACGGTTATGCGCGCCGCGAGTTCTACACGCCCGAACGCAGCGATGGCAGTTTGATTTGCCACTATCGCCATCGTGCGCATGCCGATGCCTTGTTTCTGCCGGGGCTGCAGGACATCACCGCGTTCGTCGATTTCACCGCGCTCGCCGAAGCCGGCGCTAGCGCGGGTTTTGCGCTCGCCGGATATGCATCGCAAGCGCAATTCGTGCTTGGCAACGGCCTGCCGGAAATCCTCATGCAATCGGCAATGCTGCCCGATGCCGAGCGCCTGCGCCTCGGCAACGAGATCAAGCGCCTGACCTTGCCCGGCGAAATGGGCGAGCGGTTTCAGGTGATGGGATTGCAGCGCGGCTTGGGTGAAGACTGGGCGTTGCACGGGGTAGGGGGTTTGCGCCACCGCTTGTAGCCGCACGAGATTTGCCGCAATCCTCGCTGTACCCTGATCTTCCATCCTCGACCTCGCCGCCCTTTGAACATCCCCGTTGCAGTGAACAGCACGTTGCGTCAGATCCCCACCGGGGTTTGGGTGTTGGGCATCGTCAGCATGCTGATGGATGTCTCCTCGGAAATGATCCACAGCCTGCTTCCGCTGTTCATGGTGACGACCTTGGGCGCCAGCGCTGTTGCGGTGGGAATCATCGAGGGGCTGGCCGAATCAACCGCACTCATCGTGAAAGTTTTCTCGGGTGTCCTGAGCGATTATCTGGGCAAGCGCAAGGTGTTGGCGCTGTTCGGTTATGCGTTGGGTGCATTGACCAAGCCGCTGTTCGCGGTGGCGCCTACGCTTGGCATCGTGCTCACGGCGCGGCTGCTGGATCGGGTTGGCAAAGGAATACGTGGTGCGCCCCGCGATGCGTTGGTCGCGGACATTGTGCCCGCCGATTTGCGCGGTGCCGCCTTTGGCCTGCGTCAGTCGCTGGATACGATCGGTGCCTTTCTTGGACCGCTGGTCGCGGTCGGATTGATGCTGCTGTGGGCCAACGATTTTCGCGCCGTATTCTGGGTTGCGGTGATTCCCGGCGCGATGGCGGTCGCTTTACTTTTTGTGGGCGTGCGCGAGCCGCAACCGTCATCTGCTTTCAGACGCGCCAATCCGATCCGGCGAGAAAACCTCAAGCGGCTGGGCGGCGCGTATTGGTGGGTAGTCGGAATCGGAGCGCTGTTCACGCTGGCGCGCTTCAGCGAGGCATTTCTTATCCTGCGGGCACAACAAGGCGGTATTCCTGTGGCTTTGGTGCCGCTGGTGATGGTGGCGATGAACCTGATCTATGCATTGTCCGCGTATCCGTTCGGCAAGTTGTCGGATCGCATGAGCCACAGCAAACTGCTGGCGTTTGGATTGATTGTCCTGATCGCCGCCGATCTGGTTTTGGCGAGGAGTGCGCACTGGAGTGTAGTGCTGGCCGGCGTTGCGCTGTGGGGAATCCATATGGGCATGACGCAGGGATTGCTGGCGGCGATGGTTGCAGCCACCGCGCCCGCCGATTTGCGTGGCACCGCGTATGGTTTTTTCAATTTGATCAGCGGGCTGGCGATGTTGCTCGCGAGCCTTTTGGCAGGGCTGCTCTGGGATCATCTCGGCGCTGCATTTACCTTTTACGCGGGCGCCGCTTTTTGCATTCTGACGCTGCTGGGGCTGCGTTGGGTCGCACCATTAATGCGGTTGACTCCCACTATTTAGGCGCCGATTTGGCAAGCGCCAGGTTTAGCTCTTTGGGAGTTGAGCAGACCAAGATATCGCATCGTCAGCCTGCGCACGTTGCGTCCCGCGTACAGCCGCGATCGCCTGTAGACGCGCCGCGCGCACTTTTTCGCCGATCTCGATGCCGCTGAATCCCTGCTCGACAAACGTTTTGGCACTTACCGCCGCGGCCGCAGCAAACAGCGCGAGCAGATACGCGGTTTGCGGATACGGATCGTCCTCGCGACCGAGTCGTCCACGCTTGTCGCATTCGCACACCAGCGCGAACTGCCGCACTCGTTCCGGTCGGCGAAATACATCGAGTTGTTCGAGCAGTTTGAGCAATGTCTCGGCACGCAGCTCGAACAGTTGATGCATCTGCAGATGCAGCTTGCACACCAGTTCGGCCAGCGCCGCATACTCCGCCGGGACTTTCAGTCGTATTGCGAGCGCGCGCAGCGGCGCCACACCAGCATGCTCATGGCCGATATGTCGCGGTAAGACATCCGCAGGCGTCAGCGCCTTGCCGAGATCATGTGTGAGCGCGCACCAGCCGATCAGCGTATCGCCGGGCGCCAGACGCGCGGCAACGTCGAGCACCAATTCGATATGGATGCCGGTGTCGATTTCGGGATGGAATTCGGCGCGCTGCGGCACGCCATACAACGCATCGATTTCGGGAAACAAAACTCTCAGCGCCCCGCATTCGCGCAACACCTTGAGGAAAGCGGATGGCGTGGCCTCGCGCAACGCCTTGCGCGTTTCCGCCCAGATGCGTTCGGGCACCAGATGATCAGCCTCGCCATCGCGAGTCATTTGCTGCATCAGCGCGCGGGTTTCGTCGGCGACCTGAAAACCGAGATTCGCGAAACGCGCGGCGAATCGGGCGACGCGCAAAATCCGCACCGGATCTTCGACAAAGGCCGGTGCGACATGGCGCAAAATCCGCGCCTGCAGATCGCGTTCACCGCCGTACGGATCGACCAGTTTGCCGTGCTTATCTTCCGCCATCGCGTTGATGGTCAGATCGCGGCGCGCCAGATCCTGTTCGAGCGTGACGGTCGCATCGGCATGGAATTCGAAACCGTGATAACCGCGGCCGCTCTTGCGTTCGGTGCGCGCGAGTGCGTATTCCTCGCCGCTGTGCGGATGCAGGAAAACCGGGAAATCCTTGCCGACCGGTTTGTAGCCGAGGCGCAGCATCTCCTCGGCGCTCGCACCGACCACCACGTAATCGCGATCCTTGACCGGAATGCCGAGCAGGCGATCACGCACTGCTCCGCCGACGAGATAAATCTGCATGAGGCAATTGTGCCATGCGCAATCGCGTGAGGGACTTTTTTTGTGGCCGTGCCGATCGCTCAGGTCTTGCGATAGCGGTCCAGTCGCGCCTGTTTGTTCTCGCCGCTCAAGAGCGCCGGCATGATGCTTTGCATCGGCGTCGGGTGGATGCCGAGCGCGGCCAGGCCATCCTGTTCGGGCACCGAATCCAGCAATAACGATTTGTAGTTGTCGCTCGAAAACGGCTTGCCCGGAACAAAATCGAACACCTGGCCTTGCAGTTTTCCGAGTACTTCCGGCAGACCGATGACCAAGCGTTTGCGTCGTATCAGCAGCGCCGTGTATTGCACGATTTCGCGCAAGCTCAGGATTTGCGGACCGCCGAGTTCGTAGACCCGGCCGATGCTTTTCGGCGTGAGCAGGCTGCGCGCGAACGCCTCGCAAACATCGCCGACATAGACCGGCGCAAACCGCGCGTTGGCGCGCGCGAGCGGCATTACCGGCGTAATTTTCAGCAGGTCGGCAAAGCGATGAAACAAGCCATCGCCACGACCAAAAATCACTGACGGCCGGAAAATCGTCCAGTCCAGATCGCTCTGCTTGATCGCGGTTTCTGCTGCGCCACGCGTCTTCAGATAAAAACTTTCGCCACGTCCCGCATTTAGCGCGCTCATCTGCAACAAACGCTTCACACCGGCTTTCTTGCAGGCCACGATGAGGGTCTGGGTCAACTCGACATGCGCTTTTTGAAAACCGCGACCGTTGCGACCGCGCTCGTTGAGAATGCCGACCAGGTTGATCGCGCTATCGATGTCGTGCAGTTCATGCGCGAGCTTATCGGCATCGTAGACATCGGCTTCGATCAGACGCACGCCGGGCAACAAGGCAAGCCCGCGATGCGCCACGCGATATCGTGTGAGCACCGTGATGCGATGGCCGTCGCGCACGAGACATGGCAACAAATGGCTGCCGACAAAACCGGTACCACCGAGGATAAGCAAATGCTGCGGTTTCATGCTGTGCAGGTCGCTATTTTATTGAGTGCGCGTAGTAGAACGCGTGTGCCGCCGAGCGCGTGTGAAGACCGGCGCGCGCAAGCCAATCATCATTTGCGGTATTGAGCTTGGTTTATTTCGCGGAAGTTTTGACGTCCACCGGCGCAGGCGTAATCACCGGCACCTCAGGTAGCGGACAACGCATCTGCTTGCGCGCTGGAATTTCTGTCGCGGGCGTAGTGCCTGGATTCAGCGCAAGCGCCAAACGTGCCGACAGCGGCAGCGCAGTCTGATTCAAGCGCCAGTCGTAGATCACGCTGAAGGCGAGCACACTGGAAACGTATTCGCGGGTTTCGCGGTATGGAATCGTCTCGACGAAAATATCGGCATCGAGCGTGCCGCGTGCTGCGAGCCAGCGATCGACCGGCTCCGGACCGGCGTTATAAGCCGCGGTGGCGAGCCAGGTACGGCCATCGAAACGCGCTGACATATTGCTCAGATAACGTGTGCCGAGCGCAATATTAGTGGCCGGATCGTACAGGTCAGCCGCGTTGCGATAGCTGCTCTTCTGCGCCTTCGCCAGACGTGCTGCGGTGCCCGGCAACAGCTGCATGAGGCCATACGCATCGGCGCCGGAATGCGCATCGGTCATCCATGCACTTTCGGCACGGATGATGCCGTAGGTCCACGCCGCATCGATGCCGGCATCGCGCGAATTGGTTTCGACTTCGTTCTTCAGGGCGAGCGGAAAACGCAGATCGTACAAACGCAATTCTTCGCCATGCGCAAACGCGAACACGGCACGATCGAACCAGCCGCGTTGGTTGGCGATTTCGGCGGCAATACGACGTTGTTCGAGGGTGAGATCGGTGAGCGCGAAATCCCATTCGCGACGCGCTTCCTTCAAACGTCCGAGCGATTGGAATTCGAATGCGCGCTGCAGGCCCGGCAAGCTGTTGAGCTGCGCTTGTGCGCTGGCATTTGCGGCGATCTGCAGCGGACAGACCGCGTACGGCAACTGCGTACGGTCGGCGGCGAGAAAACCGAAATAGTTCGGCTCGCGCGCGACCGCAGTGAACAGCGCATTCGCCTCGCTATTGCGTTCGAGTTTCATGAGCATGCGCGCACGCAGATAACGCCAGCGCGGGTCGGCTTTCTGCGTGTCGCTCAGGCTATCCAGCGCGGCGAGCGCATCCGTCCAGTTTTGTGCCGAGAGTGCCAGCCGCACGCGCCATTCACGCGTCGCGTCGTCACCGAATTCCGCTGGCAACGCATCCAGCCGTGCCAGCGCGTCGGGCGCAAAGCTCGAGGCGCGATACAACGCCAGCGCATGCAGGATGCGGCCACGCTGGCTTGATTCGAATTTGAATTTGTCGCCGAGTTTGGCCCACAGTGTTTCGGCGGCTTCGCTGTTTTTCTTCGCCAGCCGGCTCAGACCATAGGCGATCGCATCACGCGTGCGTGAGGTATCCGGCCAGGTTTCGGCTTGGCCGAGATTGGCGGCCGGGTCGCGCAGACTGGCAGCGATACGCTCGCCATCATCACGTTCGCTCACCGGCAATTGCGCGGCGAGGTTGCCGGTCAGCTCGGCGTTGTTGGCCGCTGCGGCAAGATCCAGCCGCTGCCACAATTGTTTGGTCTGGAGATTGCCTTGCGCGCGCGCCCAGGCGAACACTGCATCGCAAGCCGCAGGCGTTGCGGTGGCGCTTAGCCACAGCGGTTCGATCTCGTCGCTGTAACTTGGCGTTTTACCCAGCGCGATGCGCGCCTGCAATTCGTCGCAGCGCAGCTCGCGATTTTTGCTGGTTTCGTAGTGATCGAGAAAATCCTGCCACAGGCCACGCTTGGCCAGTTGCATCAGATAGGCGTCGCGCAACAAATGCGCGGGCAGCGAGGTTGCCCATGTCTTGAGGTATGCATCGACGGTGCCGCGATCGAGTTCGCTGCGTTGTTGCAGGTCGGCGAGTTCGAGGTAGGGATAGAGCAGGTAACTTTCGAGTCCGATAGCGAGCTTTCTCCACGCATCGCCGGGCGCGCGCTGGGCCGCTTGATACGCCGCCTGAAACTGCAGCCGCTGGCGCGAGATTGTTGCGCTATCGGGCGCCACTTCGGCGCTGGAAAGCGTCGTCGCAAACATCGGCAGGAGCGCAAGCAGCAGAAAAAGACGTTGGGTGAGATCCATATCGAGCGCTATTGGTGGTATCGGCAAAAAATCGAGGGTGCACGCAATACGGTGATGACGTGCGCGATCGAGACGTTCTGAAAGCCTGGTGAGAGGATAGCCGAGGCAATGCTTCCTGTCGATTAAATACTTGTATTACAGTTAGTTAATGGGATTTTATTGGTTTGAGGTGAAGTCTTGAGCGTGCTTGGAGGGCGTTGTCGCGCAGTGACGATGGGGGCTGGCAATTCGTTTTTTTGTGTGCAACGATTACACTGTCATTACAATTTGTTCACATTTTCGTCATTAGGTCGAGTAGCGATCAGTCCATCCACCCAATTACCCGAGAGGTCCAAATGAATGCGATGCCGCGTCGTTTGCTAAGCGTCAGCGTGATCAGTGCACTATTGTTGCCACTGTATGCTGCACCTGTATTTGCCCAGAATCGTGGAGGGGATGACGCGCAAAAGCTCGAAGCCGTCACCGTCACCGGTTCGCGCATCAAGAAGGCCGAAGTCGAAGGACAGAGTCCGGTAATCACGATCAGCGCCAAGGACATTGAAGATACCGGCCTCGGCTCGATCGGCGATGTGATCCAGCGCCTGTCGGTATCGGGTTCGTCGCTGAATACCAAATTCAACTCCGCCGGCAACTTCGGTTTTCCGCCGGATGGTGGCGGCGTCGGTTCCGGTTCGACCACGGTGTCGTTGCGCAACCTTGGTGGCAAACGCACGCTGGTACTGGTCGATGGTTTGCGTTGGGTGCCGGAATCGTCCGCGTCCGGCGTCAGTGCCGCGGTCGATCTGAACACGATTCCGTCGAGCATTGTCGAGCGCATCGAAATCCTCACCGATGGCGCTTCTTCGCTGTACGGTTCGGACGCGATCGCCGGCGTGATCAATATCATCACCAAGAAAAAGCAGGATGGTCTCGGTCTGCATGTCTACGCGGCCAACGGCTCGGTCGGTGATGGCAAAACTTACTCCGGCAATGTCTCGCTGGGTACCAGCACTGACAAGTTCGATTTCATCATGGACATCAGTCATTTCAAGCAGGATGCGATCAGCTCGGGTGAATTTGCGCAATCGATGTTTCCGGTTCCTGGCACCGGTTTGGCTAACGGCAGCGGTGCGATTCCGTTTACCAATGTCAGATTCACGCCACCCGGCGGCGGCGTATGTCCTGTCGGGGGTGCCGATGTATGCAAACTGGTCGCCACCGGCGTCGCAGGCTCGAACGGGCTGCAGAATTTCCCCGGCGGGTACCACGTTTTCAGCACTGCTGATCGCTTCAACTTTGCGCCGTTCAATCTTCTGCAGACGCCTTCCGAGCGCACGGGCATTTTTGCCCAGGGCACCTACCGCATCACCGATAGCATCAACTTCACCATCAAGGGTCTGTACAACACGCGCGATTCCAAAAATCAGGCGGCACCGGAACCGATCAATCTCGGCAACCGTTGCGCCGGATCGGATCTGTGCAGTTCGGTGGGGGTCGATGCAACCAACCCATACAACCCGTTTGGCTTCAGCTTGAGTCCAAGCGACGGCCAATTCGGTCTGGGGCGACGCCCGCTTGAGGGTGGCCCGCGTATCTTCAGCCAGTCGGTCGATACAAAATACATTTCGGCAGGGCTGAATGGCATCGTTGAGCTCGGCGGGCATGCGTTTTCATGGGATGTGAATTTCCTCGACAGCGACAACAAGGCCACGCAAACCGTTACCGGTACTTACAATATTCGCCACATCATGAATGCGCTGGGACCTGTCGGTGCGTGTACCGCGCCATGCGTACCGCTGAATGTTTTTGGCGGACCCGGCACGATCACCCCGGCGATGTTGAATTACATCCTGTTCACCGAGAATGATCGCAGTGACGAAAAGCTGAAGGCCTGGACTGCGAATATTTCCGGTGATCTGTTCCAGCTACCGGCAGGCGCGTTGACGGCCGCCGTGGGCTTTGAACATCGCCGCCTGGATGGTTCGTACAGCCCCGATGCCGTGGTCATCGCCGGCGATTCAAATGGCGTGCCTTCCGGCGCCACCACTGGCGGCTATACCACCGATGAATATTACGTCGAATTGAATGCGCCGTTGCTGGCGGATATTCCGGGCATCAAACATCTCGATCTCAGTCTTGCCTCGCGGTATTCGGATTATTCCAATTTCGGCGGCACCACCAACAACAAGCTGGGTTTGCGCTGGCAGGTATTCGACGACCTGACGTTCCGCAGCACTTGGGCGGAAGGTTTTCGTGCCCCATCAATCGGTGAGTTGTTCAGCACCTTCTCGCGTTTTGATGCAACTTTGACCGATCCCTGCGCGGGTGCGACGGGCGTGAATGCGGTGAACTGCAAGAAGCTCGGCGTGGCAAATCCTGCCACCTTCACGTCTGAGCCGCAGATTTCGATCATCACCGGCGGCAGCCCAAAGCTGCAACCGGAATCTTCGAACGCCTTGACCGTGGGCGGCATCTACAGTCCAAACTGGGCCGAGAATATTTCCTGGGTACAGAAGCTCGACTTCGATTTGAATTACTACAAGATTCATGTCGACAACGCGATCCAGGCACCGGACGCACAAACCCAGTTGAATCGCTGCGTAGCCACTTTTGATCCCATCTACTGCAACGGCATTACCCGCAGTGGCAGCGGTGACATCAACGGTTTCAACAACGGCCTGCGTAACCTCGGGCGCATCGACACCAACGGCATTGATTTCGGTGTTAACTGGACGGGTGGCGAAACTGGTATTGGCCGATTCGGGGCCGGGCTGCAAGGCACTTACACCATGAATTATGTTGCCAAATCCAAGGAGACGGGTTTGGCGGAACCCAAGGTCGTTGGTGCGGAAACGGCAGACAGCGGCATTCCACGCATACGCAGCACATTCAACGTGAACTGGGCACTGGAGGGCTGGACGGCGCGCTGGACGATACGTTACCTGTCAGCGCTCAAGGAAGATTGCGGCGGCGGTGCAGGCTTCGCGGTGTGCGGCGACAACGTGAACGCCGATTCGAGCAATGTTGCACCAAACCGTCCGAACGGTACCAACCATCTCGGCGCAGTGACGTACCATGATGTGCGCGCCAGCTGGAAAGTGCCGGTCAAGTTCAACATGCTTATATCGGCAGGCGTCAACAATCTGTTCGCCAAAGATCCGCCGATTTGCCTGAGCTGCTCATTGAACGGCTACGACGCATCGAACTACGACTTGCCGGGACGTTTCAGCTACGTCGAAGCCAGCATCAGGTTCTAAGGACAAATTACGCACCGGCGCAAGACCGGTTCTGGGGAAATAATTTAGGGCCGCGCGAGCGGCCCTATTTTTTTGTCTGCCGATTCCGTGCGGGTTCCCATTCCGTGCCGTCTTTTCTGCGCATACCGCCCGCAAAATATTCGACTGAATAGAACAGTTTTGGCGTGCATTGAATGGGTATTGCCTGAGCGCGACGCTCAATCCAGGCGAATGCTGGCCGCCAGCGGCAAATGATCCGACACTGCATGCGGCAGCGTGCGCAGATGTTCGACATGAATATGCTGCGACACGAGGATATGGTCGATCGCACGCAACGGTCGCCAGCTCGGAAACGTCGGCGGGGGCGCCGGCGGCGGGGTCAGCGACGTGCGCGCGTACAAGCCTTGCAGCTCGGCGCTGTCGGCGGTGCAATTCAGGTCGCCCATCAATATTGCGTGGGAATGCGAGCCAATCAGCTCGGCAACAAAATCGAGCTGGCGTCGGCGTGCTTTCGGCCCCAGCGACAAGTGTGCGACCAGGATCACCAACCCATGCCACTCGGGTCCATAACGCGCCCACAACACGCCGCGGCCGGGAATACGCCCTGGCAATGGATAATCGATGACTTCGATCGGCTCACGCCGGCTGAGCAACCCGTTGCTGGAATGCGCAAACTGGCCGACCTTGCGATTCGGCTGATGGCTCCAGAACGGAAAACGCGCGGTCTCGGCGAGATACTGGATCTGGTTCAAAAATCCCGAGCGCAGGCTGCCGGCATCGGCTTCCTGCAATCCGACCAGATCGAATTCGGCGACACGCAGCGCAAGTTCATCGAGGTTGTTGCGTTTGCTGCGCGCCGGTAAAACCTGCGTCCAGCTTTTGGTGACGTAATCGCGGTAGCCGCTGACGCTGGTGCCGGCGAGGATATTGCAACTCAGCAACTGCAGGCGCGTGCCTGCAGTGCTGGTTGAGTCGGGCGTAGCCTCGGCTGTTGTGGCGCTCATGTAACGAGACTAGCAGTTTGTGTTGTGAACAGGCTGCGATGGCCAGCGCTGTTGATATTGCGTCGCGATTATTTGGCTTTTTTGCCAGCGCTTTCCTGCGCGACCAGAAATTCCGCAATCGCAATCATTTCCGGAAACTGCACGCCGTGATCGTTGGCCGAGACGCGGTATTTGCCGTTCACGATCAAGGTCGGTGTGCCTTCGACGCCGTAGCTGCGCACGAGATCGTTGCCATGCGCGAGCTTGCCTTCGATCACGAACGAAGCCGCCGTGGACAGGAAGTTTTCCGGCTTCACGCCATAGTCGGAATAAAATTGCGCGAGCTCCTGAATCGTGTGCACCGGCTTGTGGTCGCGATGGATCGCATCGAGAAGCGCCTGATGGCTTTTGTCCAGAATACCGAACGATTGCGCGGTGTAGAAACCGCGTGCGTAAGGCTCCCACGCCGGATTGAAAACCGCCGGCAAGCTGACGAATTGCGCGTTGCTCGGCAACTTCGCCTTGAGCTGATCCACGTACGGCTGGAAGTGCGCGCAATGCGGACAGGCGTAGCTGAAGACTTCGAGCACTTCGATCTTGTCACCGGTGCTGGTGGGAATCGGCGGATTGATCAGGACATAATCCTTGCCGGCTTCCCACGTGCGCGCTGCGGCAGGTGCGGCTTTTTCCTCGGCATGGCCGGCGGTAACCAGCAGCAAGCCGGCGACGATGAAGGCGAAACGCTGCAACATGGGGTATCTCCGTAATCGATCGGGATGAATTATTTGGCGGCGCCGCTTTCGCGCGAGACCAGATATTGCACAATATCAGCGGTGTCCGCGCCGACACGCACGCGGTACTTGCCGTTGACGATGAAAGAGGGCGTGCTTTCAATACCGTAGGCCTTCTGCATCGCGCTTGCACGCTTGACCTTGGTATCGATGGCGAAGGACTTTGCGGTGTCGGTGAAATCCTGCGCCTTCACACCGTAATCCGCATAGAAGCTGCCGAGATCATCGATGCTGTTAAGTTTTTGCGGCACCTTGTGGGTGACGTAGATCGCATTCAACAACGCCTGATGGCTTTTCTCAAAAATACCGAGCGCCTGGGCGGTGTAATAAGCGCGTGCGTAGATCGGCCAGCCCAGCTGGAAATCCGCCGGCATGTAAGCCCATTGCGCATTCGCCGGCAGGCTCTTTTGCATCTTGTCGGCGGTGGGCTGATAGTCGGCGCAATGCGGGCAGCCGTAGCTGAAAACTTCCAACACTTCGATCTTGTCGCCGGTGTTGGTAGTTTGCGCCGGCTCGATCAGGAAATAATCCTTGCCCGCTTCCCACTTGCCCGCTTTCGCCGGCTCGACCGCCACCGCCGAATGGGCAATGGACAGAGTGGCAAGCAGGCTGAAAATGATTTTGTACATCGAGAACCTCAGAGTGCGGTGAGCAGTGTCAGACACACCGCGTGCGGGTTAGGTTCCGCGCGGCGTGGCTGAAGGTTGTGCTGCGTTTATCGAGCGCTTTTGGCGGTTTCGGCACTGGCCGAGCCGGCGTTGTGCAGGCCTTCGATGTAAGACGAAAGCGCTGCGATGTCATCGGCCGACAAGCGCATTGCAATCGCCGGCATGACCTTGGCGTGTTCGTCGTCGCCCCAGGTCTTGCCGTCATGCCAATCCTTGAGCTTGGCGGAGATGTAATCGGCATATTGACCAGCGAGCTGCGGATAACCCGCCGCAGGATTGCCGCGACCGTCCGGGCCGTGGCAGGCCATGCAGGCCGGTGCGCCGGCGTTCTTGTCGCCGCCGCGATACAAAGCTTGGCCGCGCGCCTTCATCTTGTCGTCGGCCACACCGGGAATCGAAATCTTGCTCGCGAAATACGCACCGAGATCGTGCATGTCCTGATCCGACAGCGTCGCCACGAAACCCATCATCACCGGCGCTTCGCGTTTCATCGTCTTGATCAGAGTGAGCTGGCGCGCGATGTACTGTTCGTGCTGTCCGGCAAGTTTTGGATACTGGGCCAGTGCGGAATTGCCGTCCAAACCGTGACACGCGCCGCAGGTAGCCGACTTGGTTTCGCCGGCCTTGGCATCGCCCACGATCACCGTCCTGGCGGCTTCTTCGGCCTGAACGGCACCGACTGCAAACACTAGCGCCAGCGCAAATACTCGCCGAAAGCTCATACACTTCACTCCAGAAAATTATGGATAACCGATCGTGCGCCAGGCGGCGCATCCGCGAATGCCGCGGAAAACAGCGAAATTATATACCAGCGCCGCTGCAACGCGGTCAAACCGATGGCGCTTTACGCAAGCCAACTTGCGATCCCGAGCTGTTGCGCCGACGTTTCTATTCACCGACTTCACCGACTTCACCTTGATCACCTCAGCGATTGACCGCGCGCAGTACGCAAGCGGTTAAACTGCCGACCACGCTGTCCGCTCCGAGTACCTCATGAAAAGCAATCCTTTCGCCCAAGCGGCCTACGCCTTGAGCGCACACCAGCTCGAACAGTTGCCGGACGACAGCGGCCTCGAAATCGCGTTTGCCGGGCGCTCCAATGCCGGCAAATCGAGTGCGATCAATGCGATCTGCGATCATGTCGGCCTCGCGCGCACCAGCAAAACGCCGGGCCGCACCCAGCAGCTGGTGGTGTTCACGATGGATTCCGCGCGCCGCCTGATCGACTTGCCCGGCTACGGTTATGCTGAAGTGCCGGTCAAACTGCGCGAGCACTGGCGCTTGCTGATCGACAAATACCTGCGTATTCGCGATTCGTTGCGCGGCATCGTGCTGATCATGGACGCACGTCATCCGCTCAAGGAATTCGACCAGCAGATGCTGACGTTTTGCGCGGCGATCGACTTGCCTTGCCATTGCCTGATAACCAAGGCCGACAAACTCACCTTCAGCGAGGGCCAGAAAACCCTCGCGGCAGTAAAAAAACAGATTACCGCGATCAGCGAACACGCCAGCGCGCAATTATTTTCGTCGAGCAAAAAAACCGGCGTCGAAGAGGCGCGCAAGCAACTCGGACTGTGGCTCGGCATCGAACTTTAGGCGCGCGGTTGAAAATTCATTCGCGTTGACGCGGGTCGAGCCACAAGCGCAGTCCATCCACGAGGACATTCACCGCGATCACCATCGCGCCGGCAACCAACACGACGCCGAGTACCAGCGTGTAATCGCGGTTCAATGCGCCTTGCACGAAGTATCGGCCAATGCCCGGAATGCCGAATATCTGCTCGACCACGGCCGAGCCGGTGACGACCGCAATCAGTGCCGGACTGAGCCAGCCGATCAGCGGCAACAACGCCGGTTTGAACGCGTGCACGAACAATAATCGCGCTTCGCCGAAACCGCGCGATCGGGCCGCACGCAGATAATCCGATTGCAATACCTCGATCAGACTCGCGCGCATCAGCCGCGCGCAATACGCAAGATTCGGCAGCGCCAGCGCGATCACCGGCAACACCAGATATCGCCAGCCGCCGCCGTTGCCATCGCCGCTCGCCCAGCCGCCGGCAGGCAGCCAATGCAGTTTCACCGCGAACAATAAAATCAGCAGCGGCGCGATCACGAACTTCGGCAAGGCTTGGCTGATGCTCGCTATCGCCATGAGCAAACGATCGCTCATGTGCTGATGACGCAGCGCGGCGATCGTGCCTAGCGGCACGCCGACCAGCAACGCGAGCAGCAACGCGAGGCCGCCGGTGAGGCACGACACCGGTAAGCCTTGCGCGACCAGTTCGTTGACGCTGAAGTCCGGATACTGAAATGACGGCCCGAGATCGCCGTGCGCGAGTTGTGCGAGGTAATCCAGATATTGTCGCCACAACGGTTGGTCGAGGTGATACAGCGCCGCCAGGTGTGCGACGACTTCAGGCGGTGCGGATTTTTCCGCATCGAACGGCCCGCCCGGTGCGGCGTGCAGCAATACAAAACACAAGGTCACGAGTAGCCACAACGTCAGCGCGGCACCACCCAAACGCAGCGCGAGTTTGCGCATCATGGTGTTGCCGCGCTGCGCGTTCGCGTCGAGGTATTTTCACTGAGCCAGCGCGTCGCATGATGATCGAGCGGATTCGCCGCGAAGCCGGTAATGCCGAGTCGCAGCAGATGTTTCGACGTGTAGAAATAGATCGGCAGCAGCGCCTGATCGTGCAGCAATTTTGCTTCGGCCTGCTGCAGCAATTCTGTGCGTCGTTGACTGATCGGCAATTGGCGTGCTGTTGCGAGAAGCGCATCGAATTCGGCGTCGTGGTAACCGCTGTTGTTGAGCGCGTTGTCGCTGGCGTAGCCGTCGAGAAAACTCAGCGCGTCGTTGTAGTCGGCGATCCAGCCGGCGCGAAATACCTGGGTAATCACACGCTGGCGGCGCTCCTGCACAAACACTTTCCACTCCTGATTGCGCAGCGTCACATGCAGGCCCGGCAGCTTGCGCCACATCGCCGCAACGGCAAGCGCGAGTTTGCGATGCAGGGTCGAGGTGTTGTAGCGGATCTCGATATTCAGTGGCTGCGTCGTCGAATAACCCGCCTCGGCAAAATGTTGTTGCGCGAGGCTTTCGCGTTGCGCAGCGGTGAGCGTGCTGCTGGTCATCGATTGCGCCTGATAGTCACGCAGGCTCGGCGGCACCAGGCCATACGCCGGCTGCTCACCAAGGCTGGTGATATAACGCGTGAGAATGTCGCGATCGATGCTCAGTGCCAGCGCTTCGCGCAGCGCAAGATTGTTCTGTAGTGGCGCGCGCGTGAGATTGAAGCCGAAATAAAAACTGCCGAGATACGGATCGATGTGCAATGCATTGCCGAACTCCGTGTGCAATGCCGATAACGATTGCGGCGGCAGCGTTTCGGTCAGGTCGATATCGCCCGCGCGAAAGCGCTTGAGCTCGCTGACCGCATCTTCGGTAACGATGTAGTTGATGCGCGAAAAATAAACCCAGTCGGCGTCGCGGAAATGCGGATTTTTTTGCAGACTCAGAGACGCTTGCGGCGTCCAGCCGGTCAAGACATAAGCGCCATTGCCGACCAGATTTCCCGGACGCGCGTGTTGCGCGCCGTAACGTGCCACTGCCGGCAAATACACGGGAAACGCGACCGGTAACGCGAGTAGATCTAGCAGCGGCGCTGGTCGATCGAGTCGGATTTCCAGATGATGCGCATCGAGTGCAATCACGCCGAGTGTTGCCGGTTCCGCAATACCGCGCATGATCTCGGCACCATGCGCAATCGGGCTGAGTAATTGCGCCAGCGGCGCGGCGGTTTGGGGCGTCAATGCGCGCTGCAGGCTCGCTACAAAATCCTGCGCGGTCAGCGGCTCTCCGTTCGACCAGCGGACATCCTCGCGCAACTCGAATTGCCAGAGTCGTTCGTCGGCGGAATGACTCCAGCTTTTCGCCACACCGGGAATCAACGTGCCATCGGCCGCTTCGGTCACCAGGCCTTCGTAGAGATCACGCAGGATGTTGCCGCAAGCGACTTCCTGGCAGCGATGCGCATCGAGCGTCGCCGGTTCGGGGCCGTTGCCGCGTGTCAGCGTCGGTTCGATCGCATCCATGGCATGCACGTTCGATATCGCAACGGCCGACATCGCGGCAGCGATCCACCAGCGTGGCCCGCTCCGTGCATCCAGCCATTGCCGCAGTCGAGTTGTTATAGTGGAAATGTGCACATGCGAAGTGTTCGGCCAAACGCGCTCGCGCGCAAGCCGCACAAACTTGCGCGTGGCTCCTTTGGTTTCCCAACGGCGGCCCCCATCTGTGAGGCGGAGCGTGCGCGCCTGACAAGGCGTGGAGTTGTGCAAAAAAATACTGTCGTGATCGAAACCAATACGGTCACGCACTTTCAGAAGTTTTCAGACGAGGTGGGTGTGTCCGGTCCCAGTGCAGAAAAAAGTATTCCGATTCACAACCGCGCCGAACTGGTCGAATACCTCGGTGGCGGCACGCGCGCGCCGGCCGATTGGCGCATCGGTACCGAACACGAAAAATTCGGATTTCGCCTCGATGACTTGCGCGTGCCGACCTACGAAGGCGAGCAGGGTATCCGCGCGATGTTGCAGGGTCTGACGCGTTTCGGTTGGCAGCCGGTGCTCGAAGGTGACAACCTTATCGCGCTCACCCGCGGCGATGGTTCGATCACGCTCGAACCTGCCGGCCAGCTCGAACTTTCCGGTGGCCAGGTTGAAACTATTCACGACACCTGCGCTGAAGTCGGCACGCACCTGCGCGAAGTAAAAACCATCGCCGAAGAACTCGGCCTCGGTTTTCTCGGCATGGGTTTCCAGCCGAAGTGGAAACGCGAAGAAATGCCGTGGATGCCGAAAGGCCGCTACGCGATCATGCGTTCGTACATGCCCAAGCGCGGCAATCTCGGCCTCGACATGATGACGCGCACGTGCACCGTGCAGGTGAATCTGGATTTTGCCAGCGAGGCGGACATGGTCAAGAAATTCCGTGTCTCGCTCGCGCTGCAACCGATCGCCACCGCGCTGTTCGCCGACTCGCCATTTACCGAAGGCAAGCCGAACGGATTTCTCAGCTATCGCTCGCACATCTGGACCGACACCGATCCCGATCGCACCGGTATGCTCGACTTCGTTTTCAAGGACGGTTTCGGTTTCGAGCGCTACGTCGATTACCTACTCGACGTGCCGATGTATTTCGTCTATCGCGACGGCAAATATATCGACGCCAGCGGACAATCGTTCCGCCATTTCATGGACGGCAAACTGCCGGCGTTGCCCGGTGAAAAGCCGACGCTGAAAGACTGGGCCGATCACATGACCACGTCGTTTCCCGAAGTGCGGTTGAAACGATATCTGGAAATGCGCGGCGCCGACGGCGGGCCGTGGAATCGCCTGTGCGCATTACCCGCGTTCTGGGTCGGCTTGCTGTACGACGATGCCGCGCTCGATGCGGCGTGGGATCTGGTCAAGGATTTCTCGATGGTCGAACGCAATCAATTGCGTGATGGTGTCGCCAGACATGCGCTTAAAACCCCGTTTCGCAACGGTACTCTGCGCGACCTTGCAATCCAGTCGCTCAAGATCGCCCACGCCGGCCTGCAACGCCGTGCGCGCAAGAACAGCAAGGGCGCCGACGAAAGCAGTTTCATCGAACCGCTGATCGAATTCGCCGAAGCCAATCAAACGCCCGCCGAGCGCAAACTCGAACTGTTCCACAAGCAGTGGAAAGGTAGCGTCGATCCCGTGTTCAGCGAGTTTGCTTATTGATATCTGCGCGAGGCGATTGCGTTGTGCGCGTTGCCGCGTGCTTGTATCGCTTCGCCGGATTTATCGGATCAAGAATATCGCCGTGTTTTATTCCACCGTGACCGATTTTGCGAGGTTGCGTGGTTGGTCGACGTCGGTACCGCGCAGCACGGCGACGTGATAGGCGAGGAGTTGCAGCGGCACGGTGAATACGATCGGTGCGATCAGTTCGCCGCAGCGCGGCACGGTGATCAGGTGATCGCGGTCGCGCGTGATGCCGTGCGCTACATCTTCGTCGGCTAGCACGTAAAGTTCGGCGCCGCGTGCACGAACTTCCTCGATGTTCGACTTGAGTTTTTCCAGTAGATGATCGTTCGGCGCGACCGCGATCACTGGCATGTCCTCGTCGACCAGCGCGAGCGGGCCGTGCTTGAGCTCGCCGGCCGGATACGCTTCGGCGTGGATGTAGGAGATTTCCTTGAGCTTGAGCGCGCCTTCCATCGCGATCGGATACTGCGTGCCGCGACCGAGAAAAAGGGCGTGCTGTTTGCTCACGAAATGCTGCGCCATTTGCTTGATCGCGCTGTCCAGCGTGAGCACGCCGCGCAGCGCGCCGGGCAGTGTTTCCAGTTGTTTCACGAGCGCTTCGTAGCGCGCGTTGTCGAGGCCGTGATGTCGGCCGAGTTCCAGCGCAAGCAGCGCGAGTGCGACCAGTTGCGTGGTGAAGGCCTTGGTGGAGGCGACACCGATTTCCGGGCCGGCGCGGGTCATCAGGCTGAGTTTCGATTCGCGTACGAGCGATGATTCCGGCACGTTGCAGATCGCCAGTTCGCTGAGGTAATCACGCGTCTTGGCGAGCCTCAGCGCGGCCAGCGTATCGGCGGTTTCGCCGGACTGCGACACGGTGACCAACAGGCTATCCGGCATCACCACACTTTGCCGATAGCGATATTCCGAAGCGATTTCGACGATGCACGGCAGGCCCGCAAATGCTTCGATCCAGTAGCGCGCGATCAGCGCGGCGTGGTAACTCGAACCGCACGCGACGATCTGCACCGTACGTGTGCGGGTCAACAATTCGCGCGCGCCGACACCGAAGATTTCGGTCAGGATATGACCGCCGCTGAGGCGACCTTCGAGCGTATCGGCAATCGCCTGTGGCTGCTCGTGGATTTCCTTGAGCATGTAATGGCGATATTCGCCGCGTTCGACCGCGTCGGCGGAAAAATGCGCTTGCTTTATCGTGCGCTCGACCTGCGTGCCGCTGGCATCGAACACCCGCACGAATTCGATATTAACCTCCGCGACATCGCCTTCGTTGAGATAGATGAAACGTCGCGTGACCGGCAACAGTGCGTGGATATCCGAGGCGATGAATTGTTCGTCGTCGCTCAGGCCGACCACCATTGGGCTGCCGCGGCGCGCGCCGATAACGCGCCCGGGTTCGCGCAACGACATCACCGCAATCGCATACGCACCATGTAGCCGCGCAATCGTACGCTGTACCGATTCAAGCAGGCTCAGCCCCTGGCCGTGGTGATGCTCGACCAGATGCGCGATGACTTCGGTATCGGTTTCGCTGGTGAAGACAAATCCGAGCGCACGCAACTCGCCGCGCAAGTCGTCGTGATTTTCGATGATGCCGTTGTGCACCACCGCGACGGTGTCGCGTGATGCCATCGGATGCGCATTCATCGTTACCGGTGCGCCATGCGTCGCCCAGCGCGTGTGGGCGATACCGGTATGGCCGTGCACGGGTTGCGTCGCATACAGCGTTTCGAGATCGCGGACTTTGCCTTTAGTGCGCACTCGCGTGAGGCCGGTATCGGTGAGCAAAGCGATGCCCGCAGAATCGTAGCCGCGATACTCGAGCGCCTTCAATCCCGCGATCAGGGTCGGGACGACATCACGTCGCGCAGCGGCGGCAACAATTCCACACATGATCAAGATCCAGGCAGCAATGCATTGAAAAAACAGAATGTAGATGCGCAGTTTATCTGCTGCGGCTCAAGATGCGCTGAGGTTTGCTCATATCGGCCACCGCACGAGATTCCTGGCCTGCTAAAGTGTCCGACGATTTGAGGATTACGAGATGAAACTACAGCTCGGCATAATGCCGACCAGTACCTTTCCGAAACCGCTGGTGGTCTGCATTGCGCTGGTGTTGAGCGGCGCGGTCGGCAGTGCCCAGGCGTTGCCCGAGCACGCAAATTCTGCCGCTGCGGAATGGGGCGCAAGGGATACTTCGCTGTGGCAGCCGCAGACCTCGAAACTGCATCAGGAACGTCTGCGCATGGCGAAGTTGCGGGCCGCATCGCCGGTGCACGCACCGATCACAACAGTCGCAGCGAGTTGTGCGGATGATGGCAGCCCGGGCAGCCTGCGTTCACTCGTTGCGGCGGCGTCGAGTGGTGACAGCATCGACCTGAGTGCACTCGCTTGCAGCACAATTACGCTGACCCAGGGTCAGATTCCGATCGCTATCGATGACCTCACGATCGTCGGCCCCGGAGCGAATAATCTGACGATCGATGGCAACCATAAGGATCGCGTGTTCGCGCATTTCGGTTACGGCACGTTATCGCTGAGCGGAATGACGGTCAGCAACGGCAGCAAAATCGTCTCGGGTACCGACGTCGGCGCGGGTGGTTGTATCGCCAGCGGCTCCTATCTCGCGTTGACCAATTTGGTCGTCAATCATTGCCGCGCCGAGGGCGAGGGCAGCTATGGCGGTGCGGTGTTTGCTTATGGTCTGGGCATGTCCAACAGCACGATCTCGGACAGCGTCGCGATGGGTACCCATCCGACTAATTTCACTGCGGCGTTTGGCGGCGCTGCGTTCCTGTACACGCTGGATATGACCAACAGCACCATCAGCGGCAACAGCGCGCAGCGAAATCTGAAGCCAGGCAACGGCGGATACGAAATCGGCGGCGCCATCGTACTCGTGCATGGTGGAACGATCGCTGGCTCGACCATCGATTCGAATTATTCGTACCGTCTCGCCGGCGCCATCGCCAGTTTCCAGGGCGCGCTGACATTAAGTAACAGCACGATTTCGGGAAACCGCGCGCAGAACGGAATCGGTGGCGCTTTACACTTGCGCGTGTTCAGCGATCTTGTGTTGTACAACGATACGATCACCGCGAATCAAGCCGCGCTTGGCGGCGGCGGTGTATTTTTGAACCCGGGCCTGCAAAGTCTGACCACGCTCAGTTCGATCATCAGCGGCAATGCGGTCGGTGCGGGAACGGGTGCGGATATATACGCCAGCACTCCGATAACGCTGGGCGGCTCGAACAATCTGATTAGCTCGATTTCAGCGCCGGTAATATTGCCGCCAGACACTTTGCGAACTTCCGCACATTTGCTGCCGCTCGCCGCGAATGGCGGCACAACACGCACGCATGCATTGGCTGCCGGCAGTCCGGCGCTGGATGCCGGATCGAACGCGCAAGGCCTGGCGAATGATCAGCGTGGCGCGGGATTTGTGCGCGTATTCGGTCCGTCGGCTGATATCGGGGCGTTTGAGGCGCAGCAAAAACTGGTGGTGCTAGCTCCTGCGAAGATACCGGTGGCATCAGTCTGGGGATTGGGTTTGCTTGTGACGCTGCTTGGGTTTTCGGGGGGGTTGAAACGCCGAAGCGGCAAAACATAGATCCCGCATCGCGGTGCCATCCCAGCGATTGCATCTCATCTAAATTTCGCTATAACAGTGATGCGTCAGGTTGTTTTTTTGGGGCGATGCCAGCCCGTATACGACGCCTGCCGCGCGCGCGCCACGGCAAGTTCGGTCGCCGCCACGTCACGCGTGATCGTGGAGCCGGCGCCGACGGTCGCATCGGCGCCGATCGTGACGGGTGCGACCAGCGCCGAGTTCGAACCGATGAAAGCGCCGTCCTCGATCACGGTCTGGTGTTTGTTGATGCCATCGTAATTGCAGGTGATCGTGCCGGCACCGATGTTGACGCCGGCCCCGATCGTGCTATCACCAAGATAACTCAGATGGTTAGCCTGCGACGTTTTGCCAATTGTGGATTTCTTTACTTCTACAAAATTGCCAATGTGTACGCCTTCCGCCAGTTCGGTGCCGGGGCGCAAACGCGCATACGGGCCAATGCTGCATGCGCCCAGGGTGACCACGCCGTCAAGGTCGCAATGTGCGCGCACCACGGTGCCGGCCGCGAGCCGACAATTCCTGATGCGTGCGAACGGTCCGATCTGCACGCCATCGCCGAATTCGTTAAGGCCTTCGAGCACGACGTCGACATCGATCTCGACATCCTGCCCGGCCTTGAGCGTGCCGCGCAGGTCGAAACGTGCCGGGTCAGTCAGGCGTACGCCGGATTCGCAAAGTTCACGCGCCGCGCGCAGCTGAAACAGGCGTTCCAAGCCGGCGAGTTGCCACGCGTCGTTCGCGCCGAGCGCTTCGTTTGCATCGGCGCAGACATGGCACACGGCGGCGTCAGCGTCGCTCGCCGCGGCGGCAAAAATGTCGGTCAGCAAATATTCGCGCTGCGCGTTGTCGTTTCGCAGCTGCGTTGTCCAGGTACGCAGGCGCGCGGCATCGGCCGCGATGATGCCGGTATTGATCAGCGTGATGGCGCGCTGTTCGGCATTTGCATCTTTCTCCTCGACGATCGCGGCGACGCGGTTATCACCGCTGCGCACGATCCGACCGTAACCGGTCGGATCGAACATGTTTGCGGCGAGCACGGCAAGCGACGCGGTTTCATCGAGCAACGGCGTCAACGTCGACGCTCGCAGCAACGGCACATCGCCGTACAACACCAGCACGCGAGCATCGTCGGGAATATTCGGTAATGCGCTGCGCACTGCGTCGCCGGTGCCGTTTTGCTCGATCTGCTGCACCCACTGCAGGTCGGTATGGTCGGCGAATGCAGCCCGAACCTGATCCCCGCGATGGCCATAAATCACATGAATCGCCGCCGGATTCAATTGCCGTGCCGTGGCCAGTACATGCGCCAGCATCGACCGCCCGGCCAGCGGCATCAACACCTTCGGCAAGGCCGAGCACATGCGTTTGCCAGCACCGGCCGCGAGAATCAAAACATGCAGCGGGGCGGTCATGCGCAGGTTCGGCGGAGACGATCAGACACGGTCGACTGAACTCAATTCAGCCGAGGGCTGTCGCTGCGTGGCGACACTTCCGACGCACGTTGTTCCTGCCACCAGCCATGCGCATCGATCGCAAAATCGGTGGCGGATTCGATCAGCTCATCGCGTTGTTCCTGGTTTTCGAGCAAGTGTGCGAGTTTTTCATCGCCGGGACCGAACGCGAGGATTTCGACGGCGGCGTAATCGTCGGAAAAATCGACATCGTCGAGCAATGGCGCCCAGTCATCCGCGCGCAGATCAATACCGCGCGCGTAGCCGAGGCACCATTCCTGGGCGTGGATTTCGTTGCTGCCGTCTTCGCCTTCGAAATCGAACATCAATGGCGAGAACCCTTCGTCGCCCGAGGCAAACGCATGGACGATGCCGTTCGAATGGCGTGTGACGAGCGCCATGAAACGTTCGAGTTGTTCAGGCGATTCCCACGTCGGCTCAGCGCCTTCGCCGTCGAGCTGCCAGATGAAATTGAGCCACTCCGATGCTTCCACATCCTGCGGCCCGGACACGACTGCAGTGAGAAAACCATCGAGCATTTCGAGACTCATGCCATTGTGCGGCACGGCGTATTTTTCGAGCAGGTTATCGAGTTCGTCGAGTTCGCTATCGCTCAACGGCAGGTGCAGATCTTGGGTATTGCTCATGCGGGGAATTCCATCAGGGCCGAGGTCGGCAAGCGATGATTGTATGCCCGCGACGCGTCACGGCCAAATTTTGCCAGCGTATAAATGCAAACGCCGGCGCGAGGCCGGCGTTTGCGGATCGAATTGAAAAGCAGATCAGTGCTTGAGGTTCTGGCGCAGTCGCTCCAACGCCTGCAACTGCGCGATTGCCTGCGCGAGCTGGACTTGCGCCTCGGCGACTTCGATCGCATCGGTGCGATTCGCGAGCAAACGTTCGGCATCTTCCTTGGCTTTGCGTGCAGCAGATTCATCGAGATCCTTGGCGCGGATCGCGGTGTCGGCGAGCACGGTCACGACCTGCGGCTGCACTTCAAGAATGCCGCCGGAGACATAGAACGATTGTTCTTCGCCGCCTTCCATCGTCACGCGAACCTGGCCCGGCTTGAGCCGTGTGATCAGCGGCGCGTGGCGCGGCGCAATACCGAGTTCGCCGAGCTCGCCCGTGGCGACGACCAGCTGCACGTCACCGTGGAAGATTTCTTTTTCGGCGCTGACGATATCGCAACGAATGGTGGCCATGTTCGAGTTCCTGAATTATTGCGGGCGCGGATTCTGTGATCAATATCGCCGCACAGTTTCCTGCACAGCGATGATTTTGATCAGACCTTGGCAGCGAGTTTCTTCGCGTTTTCGAAAGCTTCGTCGATGCCGCCGACCATGTAGAACGCCTGTTCCGGCAATGCATCGCATTCGCCATCGACGATCATCTTGAAACCACGGATGGTTTCTTTCAGCGACACGTATTTGCCGGGCGAACCGGTGAACACTTCGGCGACGAAGAACGGCTGCGAGAAGAAACGCTCGACCTTGCGTGCGCGCGCCACGATCTGGCGATCTTCTTCGGAAAGCTCGTCCATGCCAAGAATCGCAATGATGTCTTTCAGTTCCTTGTAACGCTGCAACGTGCCCTGCACACGACGCGCGATGTCGTAATGTTCCTGACCGACGACCAGCGGATCGAGCTGGCGACTCGTGGAATCGAGCGGATCGACCGCCGGATAAATACCGAGCGAAGCAATCTGGCGCGATAACACGACGGTCGCATCCAAGTGGCCGAAGGTCGTGGCCGGCGACGGATCGGTAAGATCGTCGGCGGGCACATAAACGGCCTGGATCGAGGTAATCGAGCCGGTCTTGGTCGAGGTAATGCGCTCCTGCAACACGCCCATTTCCTCGGCCAGCGTTGGCTGGTAACCCACGGCGGACGGCATACGGCCGAGCAGTGCGGACACTTCGGTACCGGCCAGCGTGTAGCGATAGATGTTGTCAACGAAGAACAATACGTCACGACCTTCGTCGCGGAAATATTCGGCCATGGTCAGGCCGGTCAGCGCGACGCGCAGGCGGTTGCCCGGCGGCTCGTTCATCTGGCCATACACAAGTGCCACCTTGTCGAGCACGTTGGAGTCTTTCATTTCGTGGTAGAAGTCGTTGCCTTCGCGGGTACGTTCACCCACGCCAGCGAACACCGAATACCCGCTGTGCTCGATCGCGATGTTGCGGATCAGCTCAAGCATGTTGACGGTCTTGCCAACGCCGGCGCCGCCGAACAGACCGACCTTGCCGCCCTTGGCGAACGGGCACATCAGGTCGATGACCTTGATGCCGGTTTCGAGCAGGTCGTTGGACTGCGCAAGATCTTCATAACGCGGCGCACTGCGATGGATAGTCCAGCGATCGGTCTCGCCGATCGGGCCGGCTTCGTCGATCGGCCGACCGAGCACATCCATGATGCGACCAAGTGTCTGCGTACCGACCGGCACCTTGATGCCTTCGCCGGTGTTGCTGGCGATCAGGTTGCGCTTGAGTCCGTCGGTGGAGCCGAGCGCAATCGTGCGCACCACGCCGTCACCCAACTGTTGTTGAACTTCCAGCGTGATTTCGGTGTTGGCGACGGTTAGCGCGTCGTACACTTTCGGCACGGACTCGCGCGGGAACTCAACGTCCACCACAGCGCCGATGATCTGAACGATTTTGCCCTGGCTCATTGTTCTATCCTCAAAAATGAATAATGTCGTCGCGCGATGCGGTTAGACCGCTGCTGCGCCGCTGACGATTTCAGAAATTTCTTGCGTGATCGCGGCCTGACGCGCCTTGTTATAAATCAGGTTCAGCGTTTCGATCGCCTTGCTTGCGTTGTCTGATGCGCTCTTCATCGCGACCATGCGCGCGGCATGTTCGCTGGCGAGATTTTCCAGCGTGGCCTGATACACGAGTGACTCGACATAACGCGTCAGCACGTGTTCGAGCACAACATCGGCGCCGGGTTCGTAGATGTAGTCCCAGTCGTGCGTGGTGGCCAGTTCGTCCGATGGCGGCAACGGCAGCAACACATCCAGTGTCGGCTTCTGCGACATCGTATTGATGAAGTCG
>JAYVLO010000113.1:0-7753 GCA_043759455.1 Pseudolysobacter sp. | reverse complement strand
CTGGGTGCCGATCAACGAAAATCTGCTCGACGAATTCGTGCGCCGCAACCTCACGCGCGAGGTTACGTTCAAGACGCCGTGGGGCGGCACGATTCGTTGCACCTGGGTGTTCGTTATGGGCGCATGCGCCGGTGTTCCGCCCGCGGCGTGGAAAAATCCCGACAAGAGGACCTTGCCGATGCCCGCGCCCGAGTGGCAATAAGCGCAGTGCAATGATTGCCGATGCGTCCCGTCAATGTTGCGCGGTACACTGGTCCGTCCGCCCCATGCGCTCGATATATCGAATTCGCGCATCGAACAGCCGTCGGTTTGTTACGCTTCGGCCAACGTACCGATTCGCACCAGACGGCTGTACCGATTGCCACGGAATCTGCGCACGGGTTCGCTACAAACTGGCTCTACGCATCCAATGTGATTTCGTTCGCCGTGCCGGATAAGACCGATTTCGGCAGCACTGGAGTTGTTGCGCTGTGCGGACTCGGCGCATTGCGTGGATTGTGATAAATGTTGCAATACAAGACGCGACCCTTGCAACTGCCTATGAACAATTTTTCTGTTTGGAATCGCGGATCGTTGTTGGCGCCGCTCGCGTCAATGGTTTTTGCATTCAGTCATGGGGCTGGTTTTAATTTCAACGAAACTAGGCCTGATTGGAAGACTGCCTCCGCCGCGCAGTTGACTGAGGCGCTTGAACAGTTCACAAACGACGATGGGCCTCGCGCGCTTCCGGCAATCGAAGCAATGATCGACGAGTTGCGGCGAAGAATTGCGCTGCACGGTCCGGAAGAGCCGCGATCGACCGCTCTCTTGATCGATGCGCTGATGGCGAAGGTCTACAATCAGCGAGCTTCGCATTTCGCTAATCGTACTCAATCCACTGACGAGGCCACCGAGTATCAGAACGGTCTACCTGCCTATCGGGAGGCGGATCGTATATTGTCAGAGGCGCTCAGCAAGTTTCCCAATGATGTTCACGTGCTGAGAAGGGTCCTTTCAAATTCATTGCCCTCCACTAGGGACCTCCAGGTAAAATTCGTAATACTTAAGCGGCTCGTCATTGCGGATAAGACGAACTTCGTCGCGCACATCTCGTTAGTGAGGGTGGCCATGCTGATCGGCGATATGTCTACCGCACGCGGGGCATCGATCAACATGCTGAGACGTATGCTTTTGCTGGGAGACGCTGACCTGCCTCTGGTGCCTTTTGACGTGACCGTCGGGAACTTATCAGGTGATTTTCGTGATGAGGGTGGTGCTTGTCCAGATTTGTCGAATGCCTTGGGAGCTGATTTTGCGTTAATGCCCCAACAATTTCACACGAGGCCCGACAGTGCCGTCGGCCCTGAGCACTTTAAAGATGCGGCAGACAGAACAGCAAAGCTCACGTCTTTGCGCGAGATGCTGAAAAAAATGATCGATAATTTCTCGACTTCCACGTGCGGCGCGCATCGCTGATCAGCAGAACTCCCAGTAGTGATCAGCAACGCGCCTTTGGTGTGAACAAGGTTTCTGGTAGCCCCGAACGCGCGGAAAAGACCATGCGCTCCCAAAGTCAGCGCATTCACACTGGGAGTTATTGGTCCTCCTGTTAGTGTTTGGGGCTACCCAGCATATGGGCCATGGCGCTGCCGAATTCGAACAGCGCATGCCACACGATCATGTGCCATAGCTACGCACGTTTTTGCCTCCTATAAAACCTTCTTGAGCTGATCACCGATCGGCAGCGTGCGGATACGAAAGCCGGTCGCGGCGAAAATCGCGTTGGTCAGCGCCGGCAGTGCGCTTGGCACACCCATCTCGCCGGCGCCGGACGGACTCTTGTCTGAAGGCGCGATCACTACCTCGACATTCTCCGGCGCCTGCGCCATGCGCAGCAGCGGATAATCGTTGAAGTTGCTTTGCTGCACCTGGCCATCCTTGACCGTGATGCCGAGCTTGATCGCGGTCGACAAACCATCGATCGTGCCGCCCATCATCTGCGCCTCGACACCGAGCGGGTTCACCACACGGCCGACATCGACCACACACACCGCGCGATGGATCACGATCGTGCCGTCAATCGCCGACACCTCGAACGCATGCGCGGCGTAACCGCCGAACGTGAAATGACAGGCGATGCCGAGGCCGTGATCCTTGTCCGGCTTGCGGCCCCAGCCGATTTTTTCGGCGCAAACTTTCAGCACGTTAGCGAGGCGGCCGGTATCGAACGTCGGGCCGCCGTGGCCGGCGTAACTCAATTCGCGCGGCGCGCCAAGCAGTTTCAGCCGCAACGCGACCGGATCCTGCTTAAGCTCGACCGCCAGTTCATCGATGAAACTCTGCACCGCAAACGCATGGAACGTGTGCAGCGGCGCGCGCCACCAGCCGCGCGGCATACCCGAGCTGATCGGGTAGAACGTTTTTTCGAGATTCGCGATCAGCTGCGCCGGAAAATCGTCCGCTTCGAGACAGCCGGTGTAGATCGGACTGTCCTTCATACCGGCGTCGCGGTAGGGGCGCGGCGTGGCGGCGCAGCGATGGGCGAAGCCGGTGATTTCCTTTTTCTTGTCGAGCGTGGCGACCAAGTGATGCACGCCGAACGGACGATAAAAATCGTGCGCGATATCGTCCTCGCGGGTCCAGATCAGCTTGACTGGTTTGCCGACTGCTTTTGCGATCAAAACTGCTTCGGCGACGAAATCGTTTTTCAAACGCCGCCCGAAACCGCCGCCGGCGCGGGTCATGCGGATCTCGATCTTGTCGCGCGGAATGCCGGTCAGCTGGCTGATGATCTGCGACGCACCGCTCGGGCTTTGCAGCGAGGAAATCAGCAGCGCGTGATCGACCTCGATTTTGATCAGCGCGTTCGGCGGTTCCATCGTCGCGTGCGCAAGAAACGGCACTTGATAACGCGCTTCGAAAACTTTTTTCGCGTCCTTGCGCGCCTTGGCGAAATCGCCGTCGCTGCGCACTTTTACGCCATCGTCGCCGCGCAACAATTCCGCCGCCCTGGCTTCCAGCGCGGCGCTCGATTCATTGACCCACGGGCCGGGCGTCCACGTAACTTTGAGTGCTTGTCGGCCCTTGATCGCAGCCCAGGTATTTTCCGCGATCACGGCAATGCCGGTGGCGAGCTGGCCGGTGATCGGTTCGTCGGGTTTGGGGCCGGGCAGGCGGATCACATCCTTGACGCCCGGCACCTTGCGCGCCTCGCTGTCATCGAGCGTGTCGATATCGCCATCCATGTGCGGGCAACGCAACACCACGGCGAACAGCGCGCCGGCCATATAGGCGTCTATTCCGAATTCGGCGCGACCGGTGACAAGCGCCGGGCCGTCGGCCGTCAGTGTCGGTTTGCCGATCACACGGAACTGATCGGGATTTTTCAACGCCACCGGTTCGGTCGGCGGATCGATCTTCGCAGCGGCGGCGGCAAGCTGGCCGTAACTCGCGCGGCGACCGGTCTGCGCGATCACGAATCCGGCCTCGGTACGCAGCTGATCCAGCGGCAGTTGCCAGTCGCTGGCCGCGGCCTGCAGCAATAGCCAGCGTGCGGTCGCGCCGGCCTGGCGGAGATCCTTCCAACCCTGCGGAATGCTGTCGCTGCCGCCCGCGCCCTGGCTGCCGTATTTGTTGCCCGGGCCCTTGTCGGTTTCGATGTAGCCATACGGCAATTGCTCGACCTTGACCTGCGCCCAATCGACATCGAGTTCTTCGGCGATCAGCATCGGCAGCGACGTGATCACGCCCTGGCCGATCTCGCAGCCGCGCGCGCCGATCGTGATGCGATTGTCGGCGCTGATACGCACGAACGGGCCGAGCTGTTCGGCGACACCGCCGCGCAACTCCAGCGGCAGGTCGGATTGCACCGCCAGAGCCGAACGCCAGCCGACGATCAACGCGCCGGACGCGCCTGCCATGACACCGAGAAAATGTCTCCGCGAATCGTTGATGCGAGCAGTCACTTGCCTGCTCCGTGCATCAGCTCGGCGGCGCGCTTGATCGCCTGGCGGATGCGCGGATAGGTGCCGCAGCGACACAGGTTGGTAATGCGGCTGATATCGGTATCGTTCGGTTTCGGCGTGCGCTTGAGCAGGTCCACCGCCGCCATGATCTGGCCGGCCTGGCAATAACCGCATTGCGCGACGTCGGCCTCGATCCATGCGCGTTGCACCGGATGCAGCGCGTCGCCCGTGGCGAGGCCTTCGATGGTGACGATATCGTGGCCGCTCGCCGCGCTGATCGGCGTGAGGCACGAACGTTGCGCCTTGCCATCGACTAACACCGTGCACGCGCCGCACGCGCCGATGCCGCAGCCGAACTTGGTACCGGTCAGACGCAAGGTATCGCGCAGAAACCACAACAGCGGCATGGCCGGATCGCCGCCATGAAAAAACGGCTTGCCGTTGATACGCAGCGGCAGCGATTTGTCGTCGTCGGCGACGAACGGCACGCTGGTCGAGCGTGCGCTATCGATCGGGGTGTCTTGCATGCGTCATCTCCGGCTGGCTCAACTGCGGCGCAGGCGCGCACGACAGCGTGGGTTCGGCGGCGATTGTCGCATTCCCGCTCGTTGCCTGCACATCGGTGATGCTTGTTTTTTTGCAGCGCACAAGCACAATGGACGGATCAGTGCGCCCGCGCTGACACTCCCCGGGATGCAACTCTTACCGTGACAGCGACAAATAGCGCGCCGTTATCCGCGCAAGCGCCATGGATAGTCATCAAATTCGGTGGAACCAGCGTGTCGAAACGCGAGCGCTGGGACAATATTCGCACGATTGCAGCGCAGCATCTGGCGCGCGGAAAGTGCGTCCTGATCGTGGTATCGGCGTTGTCCGGCATGACCGACAAACTCAAAGCGATCGCCGAGTCGCGCGGCAATACTGCGGCGCTGACACGCGCGCACGGCGAAATTCTCGCGCGTCATAACGCGATGGTGGACGAACTCGATCTCGCGCCCGAAGTGTTGCACGACTGGCTCGACAAACTCGATGTACTGGTCAATGCGCCCGATCGCGAATCGGCGCCGCTGACCTGGCAGGCGCAGGTATTGTCGCTCGGCGAGTTGCTGTCGAGCACGCTCGGCGCGGCCTATCTCAACGCAACCGGCCTTGCGACGAACTGGCTCGACGCACGTGCCCATCTGCGTGCCGAGGCGCTGCCGAACCAAAACGCGTGGGGTCGTTATCTTTCCGCGTCGGTGCCCACCGCGCCCGATACGGCCTTCGCCAGCGCGTTGGCCGCGCAAGGCGAAGTTTTCATCACGCAAGGTTTCATGGCGCGCAATGCAGACGGCGAAACCGTGATCCTCGGCCGCGGCGGATCGGACACGTCGGCGGCGTATTTCGGTGCGTTGCTGAAAGCCGAGAAAGTTGAAATCTGGACCGATGTCTGCGGCATGTTCAGCGCCAATCCGCGCCAGGTTGCGGCGGCGCGTTTGCTCGGCCGGCTCGATTACGAAGAAGCGCAGGAAATCGCCACCACCGGCGCCAAGGTTTTGCATCCGCGCTGCCTGAATCCGTTGCGCGAGGCGCAGGTGCCGCTGCTAATCAAGGACACCAATCGTCCCGAACTCGCCGGCACCGAAATCGGCATCGCACCCGCGCATGCGGCGCCGAGCATCAAGGCGATCAGCTCGCGCAGCGGCATCACGCTGGTATCGATGGAGTCGATCGGCATGTGGCAGCAGGTCGGCTTTTTGTCCGACCTGTTTGCGATCTTCAAACATCACGGCCTGTCGATCGACCTGATTTCCACCGCCGAAACCAACGTCACGGTATCGCTCGACCCGAGTGAAAACCTGCTCAGTTCGGATGTACTTTCCGCGCTGTGCGCCGACCTCGCGCAAGTCTGTCGGGTCAAGGTGATCACGCCATGCGCGGCGATCACGCTGGTCGGGCGCGGCATCCGTTCGCTGATGCACAAATTATCCGGCGTGCTCGCCGAGTTCGGCAGTTTGCGCGTGCATCAGCTCACGCAATCGTCGAACAATCTCAACCTGACGTTTGTCGTCGATGAAGACGTCGCGGTCGGCCTCGTGCCGCGGCTGCACGCGTTGTTGATCAAGGCGGAGGCGATGCGTATCAGCGATCCGGCGGTGTTCGGCCCGAGCTGGCGCGAGCTGTACGCCGACACCACCGCGCAGACGCGCGCGTTGCCGTGGTGGATGGCCAAACGCGAAGCGCTGCTGGCGCTTGCTGCGGGCGGTACGCCGCGATACGTTTACGATTGCGATAACGTGCGCCTGCAGGCGCAGTCGCTACGTGCGCTGGGCGCGGTCGACGAATGGTTTTATGCGATCAAGGCGAACGCACATCCCGCCGTGCTGGCCGAACTCGTGCAGCAGGGTTTTGGCCTCGAATGCGTATCGTTGCCTGAGCTAAACGCGGTGCGCGCCGCACAGCCCGATCTGCCACTGAAAAAAATCCTGTTCACGCCGAATTTCGCGCCGCGCGAAGAATACGCCGCGGCACGGGCGCTGGGCGTGCGCATCACGCTCGACAACCTGCATCCGCTGGCGTTTTGGGGCGACATTTTTGCTGGTGGCGAAATCATCCTGCGCGTCGACCTCGGCGTTGGTCGCGGCCATCACGACAAGGTAAAAACCGGCGGTGCGCAATCCAAGTTCGGCCTGTCGCTGGACGAGTTGCCGGAGTTCCGTCGCCTCGCCGCACAGCATCATGTGCGTGTGGTCGGGCTGCATGCGCATCTCGGTTCGGGCATTCTCGATCACGGCCACTGGCGTGAGGTGTACGCGCAGCTTGCAAGTCTCGCCGAACCGTTCGGTACCGTCGAGTTGCTGAACATCGGTGGCGGCCTCGGCGTGCCGGCGCGTGCCGATGAAACCCCACTGGATTTGGTCGCACTCGGCACAACCCTGGCCGAGATCAAGGCGGCGTATCCGCACTATCGTTTGTGGCTCGAACCCGGCCGTTATCTGGTCGCCGATGCCGGCGTGTTGCTGGCGCGCGTGACCCAGCTCAAGCGCAAGGGCGATTTCCATTACGTTGGAATTGATGCGGGAATGAACTCGTTGCTGCGCCCGGCGTTGTACGAGGCGTATCACGAAATCGTCAATCTCACGCGGCTGGATAAACCGGCCGACACGCTGTATCAGGTGGTCGGGCCAATCTGCGAATCCGGCGATGTGCTCGGCAATAATCGCTGCCTGCCGCAGACTTTTGAAGGCGATGTTTTGCTGATCGCGCAGGCCGGCGCGTACGGCGCGGTGATGGGCTCGCGTTACAATCTGCGCGAGCCTGCTGCGGAAATTGTTTTTTGAGCGGGTGCGGTATGTATGAACGCGTTTTTTTGCTCATCATCCCAGCCTGCGCTGAAATGATGGCTTATTTTCAAATGCTGATGCAGGCTGGACGTCGTGTTCAGGCTGTTTCCATGAGCGGAGCGATTTGTGTCGTTGAATGATCCACGCCAGGCGGCGGCCTTTCGTTTTGTCGGTTGCGGTTTCGATGCGAGCAGCGGCGAGGCGCAGTTGCGTTACGCGTTCGACGATGGCGCCGAGCTGATCGAGCGTATCGTTTTCCCCGCTGCGCCGGCGCTCGATCCAGCGCATCGCAGTGCGTTCGATGCTGCTTTGAAGTTGCTGCACCTGATCGCCGGCGTGAGCTATTTCAAGGCTGGTGTGCCCGCGGAAATCCGCATCGAAAATTATGTGATCGACCGCGCCACCGCCGACCTTCTCGACGAGTTGTATCTGCAAGGTCTCGGCGAATTCGCCTACCAGAACAAACTCGACCTGCGTGGAAAAATT
>JAYVLO010000112.1:0-21562 GCA_043759455.1 Pseudolysobacter sp. | reverse complement strand
GGTGGCGAAATCGCCTACGCGTTCAGCCACGACAACAAGATCCGCAATGTGCTGGTCGACGCCGGTCAGCGCGCGCAGCTCGCGAATGGCCGTTTGCTGATCGTGCGGCATGGCGATGGTTACGAAATCGTACCGCGCAGCGCCGCGGAAAAAATCCGCGAACGCGATGCAACGATGATCGTGCTTGATCACACCCCTGCCGCGACGACGACCAGCGACGACGATCCGTACAAGGATTTTCCGGTGCCTGACGATTTAATCTGGTAAACGCGCAGCCCGCCGGTCGCTGGCGTGCGTCGGCGAGGCAGAAATCGCCGCTGCCATCGGCCTCGGCGACTCCGCCAAACGCGGCTTGGACATGCAAAATTCGCCATCCTTTTCGCGCTCGCGACACACCCAATCGCTTCCATCGCGGGCAACAATGTGACAGGACTTGTCAAATAGTGACGTAAAGTGTAACTTGCGAAGCGTAACGAAGAAGACTAGCGAACAGGGCGTTAGGTCTACTTTCTGTGCAACCCATCACGACAGAAGAAGATCATGCAGATTGTCACTCGATTAGTCGCTTTGAGCCGTTCGATGAGCCGCACACTGCAGTTGAACCGCCAGTTTCGTGAAATCCAACGCAATATCGACACCCTTCCGGTGGTTACACGACGCGAATTGTCCGCGCTCGTCGCCAAGGAATTCGCGCTGGCCGCGGAATCACCGCATTTGTATCTCGCCGTCCCGGAACAACCCGGCAGCGATACGGCCGGCAAGGGTTCGGACATCGGTTTCAGCCGCGTCAAATCGGATAATCGCCACGTCAAGCTGCGCGGCATCGCCCTCTGGCTCACGGTGACATTCTTTGAAACCAAGGATTCGGCCTCTGGCGCGACGCAAACGTTGCATCGCCAGCTGATGCGGACTTTGCGTGTACTCAAGGAAAGCATGCCCGCGGCCAAGACCGTCGATCGCTGGATGACCAGCGAGCAGAACGATCGCGCGGTGGCGTGAGCGCGGGCAGGCAGGGTCGCCCACGCGTTAAAAAAATGCCGGCACATCGCCGGCTTTTTTGTGGCTTGTCTGACGCGCACAACCGCCCGCCAACAGTAATCGCGATCGATCAGATCAGCAGAAACAATCCCACCGCAATGCCGCCGAACAACGACCACTTCACTGCGTAATACGCTTGGACGTTGCGCTCCTTCAGCCTTTTGCCGACCAGGCGCACCGAATATAGGTACTTGAACGCCTTGTTGAAACCGCCGGTCTGATCGCCGTCCATGTTCGGCGACGTCGCCGATGCCAGCAGATGCCGCGCGATGAACTGGTTCACGACCTGCGCCCAGCGATATTTCATCGGCCGCTCGACATCGCAAAACAGGATGATGCGATCGTGCTCGGTACGGTTTTCGGCAAAATGGATATAGGTTTCGTCGAACATCACGCCTTCGCCGTCGCGCCAGTGGTACCGCTCGCCATCGACGTTGATGAAACAGCGCTCGTCGTTTGGCGTGAGCAGGCCGAGATGAAAGCGCAGCGAACCCGCACACGGGTCACGGTGTTTGGTCAGCCGCCCGCCCGGCGGCAACTCGGCGAACATCGCCGCCTTGACCGTGGGAATGGTGCGCAGCAGCGCGGTCGTGCGCGGGCAGTGCGCGAGCGCCGACGGATGACTGGCGTCGTACCATTTCAGGTAAAAACGCTTCCAGCCAAACTTGAAGAACGAGTTAAAACCGGCGTCATTGAACTGCTCCGCCGCACGAATGCGCCCCGCCTCGCGCAGGTTGATCGCCTCGTCGCGAATCATCTGCCAGTTCTGTTGCAGCACCTGCAATTCCGGAAACGGATCGGTGCTCACGTAAGGCGTGGTCGGCACTTTCGACAACGCGTACATGAACACGTTGATCGGCGCCATGAAGCTGGAGTGATCCGACATCTGCCGCCAGAACTTGTGGCGCACATGCCCACGCAGGTGGATGTACAACACTGAGGCAATAAACAATCCGAGCACGACCCATTTCATGGCGCCATTATCGCAGACGCGACACCGCCCCACGAACCTGTTCAAGATCTGTAGCGAGCGACCCTCAGCGAGGTGAAGAGGCCGCTCCCGCGCATCCAGCGCCCGCCGCACTTGCCCATCGATGCGCTACGCAGACGACGAGGTAGAGCGATGCAGGAGCAATTGTCGAAAGCGAAGCATACTTTTCGTATGTGAGCATTTCGAGCAGCGCATGAGCCTCGATCAGGGTCGTGCAGTAAGATCTTGAACAGGTTCTAACAGCAACCGTGGTCGCCGTGATTGCCATGCCCAGCTGCCACCGCCGCGCCGTGCGTGAGTCCTTGCCGGCTCGCGACATGATGTTCGGCGATCACCTTGGCCACGCACATCGATACGCGTTTTCCGGTCGGGATATGCAGGAATTCGTTCGGCCCGTGCGCGTTGGAATGCGGCCCGAGCACGCCCGTGATCAGGAACTGCGCACCCGGAAATTTCTCGCCGAGCATGCCCATGAACGGAATCGATCCGCCCTCGCCCATGTAGGCGGCCGGTGCGCCGTAAAATTCGTGCGAGGCCGCGTCCACTGCGGCTTCGAGCCACGGCGAAAGTGCCGGCGCATTCCAGCCCGTCGCGGCTTTTTCCAGATCGAAACTGACATGGCAGCCGTAAGGTGGATCTTTTTCGAGTAGCGCTTTCAGTCGCTCGCCAGCCGGAACGCCGTCCAGCGTCGGCGGCAAACGCAGGCTCAGTTTTACCGCAGTGAACGGACGCAGCACATTACCCGCGCTCGACAGCGGTGGCATGCCATCGAGACCGGTCACCGACAACGCCGGTCGCCACGTGCGATTCAGCACGAGCTCGGCGAGATCGCTCGATATCGGCTGCATGCCATCGACGAACGGGAATTTCGCGAACACCGCATCGCCGAGCACCTCGCCGGAACGCCGCGCCTGCTCAATCCGCTGCGGCGGAATCTCGACGTAAAAATCCTCACGGCGAATCTTGCCGGTGTTCTCGTCCTCGAGCCGCGAAAGCAGTTGCCGCAGGATACGAAAACTCGACGCGACCACCCCGGAGGCATCGCCCGAATGCACGCCCTCGGTCAGCACTTCGACGCGAAGATTGCCGCCGGTCATGCCGCGCAAACTCGTCGTGAGCCAAAGCTGATCGTAATTGCCGCAGCCCGAATCCAGGCACACCACCAGCGACGGCTTGCCGATGCGCGCGGCCAGGTGATCGACGTAAAACGGCAGGTCGTAACTGCCGGATTCCTCACACGCCTCGATCAGCACGACGCAGCGCGAATGCGCCACACCTTGCGCCTGCAATGCGGCGATCGCGGCGAGCGAGCCGAAGATCGCATAACCGTCATCCGCGCCGCCGCGACCGAATAACTTGTCGCCTTCGATCACCGGCTGCCACGGCCCGAGATGTTCGGCCCAACCGGTCATTTCAGGTTGCTTGTCGAGATGACCGTAGAGCAATACGCAATCATCACCGGTGCCGGGGATATCCATGAAGATCAGCGGCGTGCGACCGGGCAAACGGACGATTTCAAGATGCATATCCTTGATCGGCTGCTTTTTCGCCCATGTTGCAAGCTGCGTCGCGGCCTGTTCCATGAACCCGTGTTCGACCCATTGCGCATCGAACATTGGCGACTTGTTCGGAATCCGGATGTACTCGACCAACTCGGGAACGATCTGGCTATCCCACAGATCGGCAACAAAATCACGCACGCGACGGGTATCCACAAGCACCTCGATTGAATCGGCTAATACGGTTAGACGCCTAGTCTAACGCGTCGGCTGCGGGCTGTATGCGCTCGCCGGCCGCTCAGGAAAACGCGACGAAGGCCGCGACCAGAATCATGCAAATGCCAAAAGCGATACCTTGCACGCGCAGCGCCGCCTGAGTCTTGATGCGACTGAACAATATTTGTCCGCCATAGATCCAGACGAAATGGCAGCTAAATCCGACCAGGACAACGGCCAGCGCGATCTGCGTCACCGGCGCAACCAGCGGCAATGCCGGATTGAGGAACTGCGAAAACATCGCAAGGATCATCGAACGCACTTTCGGATGCAACGACAACGATACGAAGCCGCCGAAGAAACTCAGTGGTTTCAACTCATGCTGCGCGGCCATTGCCGACGAGCGGAAAAAACACCACGCCAGGGACAAGAGGTATAACGTGCCGCCTCATTTCAAGACCTCGTAGCGAGCGGATGCGCCTTGACTATCTGGCTCAAGCCGACGTCGTAGACCAGGCACCATAAAAATTTCCGGACTCGAATCCGAGCCAGACCAGCAGCGTACCGCGCACCCCGAATTTTCCACCGGCCGCAGCCAGAATCGTATTGCCCGGCCCCAGACTGAGGATCATCGGTATCGCGAAGCTCAGGATCGGCCCCCAGATTTTCAGTTCGGTCGTGTCAATTCCTGCGGCGGTTTTCCAAACGCGAGATCCGTTGAAAAACTGGATTAGAGCGGGTTTTCGGCATTCGGGAAAACGATGTATTGTCAGTAACTGCAGTAGAAAATTTGATCAAATGGCGCGCCGATTTTTGCCTCTCACCGCCCTGCGCGCATTTGAAGCCGCGGCCACGCAGCGCAGTTTCACGCGCGCTGCGAGCGAGCTGCATGTGACCCAGGCCGCGACCAGCCATCAGGTCAAACAACTGAAGGATTGGCTAGATTTGAAACTGTTCGAACGCAGCGGCCATGTGATCATGGCAAGAATTACCTGCCGCCGCTGAGCAAGGCGTTCGATGCCCTGGTCAGCGCGACCGAACGCCTCAACGCCACGACGTTGGCCGGGCCGCTGCGCATCGCGGCAGTCCGCTCGTGGTTGTTCGCCGAAGTGCAGGCCAGCATTCATGCGGTCGCGCTGGATCTGACCAAGAATCCACCGCCAGCTTTGCGTTAGACTCTGCCGCCGCGTTATTTCGAGCCTCGTATGATCCTGCCCCGCTATCACATCGCGCCGTCGCTGATTCCGGGCGCCGGCAAAGGCCTGTTCCTGGATGAGCCGGTGGCGCGCGGTACGCTGATCACCGCGCCGGATGATATTCGCCGCGTGTACCGCTGGGACGAAATCAACGCATTGCCGAACGCCGTCGAATTATTGCCGGCGACGGTGCGCTGGTTTCAGGATTACTACACGATCAGCGACGACTGGCCCGACGAGTGTTACATCAACCATGCGTTCGCGCCGAGCGGGTTGTGGCATCTCGGTTTTGTGTTCGCGATGGAGGCGCTGCCGGTTGGCACCGAAATCACGGTCGATTATCGCCATCTACTCGCGCCGGGGCAGGAAGAAGATTTTCGCGACGCCTTGAGCGGCGAAAAAATCGTTGGCTACGGCTGGGCTGAAAGTCTCGGCGACTCCACCCGGCAATTGTCCGAATTGTTGCGCTGAGCGAGCCGAGCCGATGCGCCTGTTGACCGCTGCCGACTATCGCCGCATGCGTTGGAAAAACGATCTCGGCTGGACCACCGAAATCGCCGTTTCTCCCGCCGGTGCAGCGGCGGATTACGACTGGCGCGTGAGTATCGCCGAGATCGAAAACGATTGTGCATTTTCGGCCTTTCCGGGATTCGATCGCAGCTTGCTGGTATTAAACGGCGCGGGCATCGAACTGGCATTCGACCAGGCGCCGAACGTGACCTTGCGCGAGCGCGATCGCCCCGCGCAGTTTGCCGGCGAGTGGCCGGCGATGTGTCGATTGCTCGATGGTCCGACACGCGACTTCAACGTGATGACCCGACGCGGCAGCGTCAGCGCCGAGTTGTTACATCGTCCGCTGGTCGGCGCGATGTGGCTTCATGCCAGTGCGCAAACCGAATGGCTTATCCACATGCTGGCCGGCAGCGCAAAAATCGCGGGCTTGGCCGCGCCGCTCGAAACCGGCGCGAGCTTGTGGTTATCGCCGCACAGCGGTCATCGCTTGCTTGATGGCGGCGGCGATTTGCTCGTGGTCAAGTTCTCGCGCGTCACTGCGAATACAACTCCCAATATTTCATCGGGTGGGCTGGCGTTGCATCCGGATTCGCGGCCTTCGGATTCGCCGGAAAAATAATCCGCGCGACAGCGATTTATTTGCCCGGACGCTGGCCGCGCCGACGGCTGCGTGCGCGCAACGAATGCAGCGGTAGCGCAATCAGGCCAAACAAGCCGATCAGCCAATGCGCCAGTGAGGTGATGTCGCGCCAGCCTTCGTCGCCGAGGTAATACAGCAGGTATCCCGACAGCGCGAGCACGGCAAACAGGCTGGCGACCGTGATGCCGCTGTAACGATGCCGCCGCAACGTCCACGCTGCGGAAATATGCGCCGCCCACAACAGCCCACCGAGCCACAACGCGGCGAACGCGAACGCGCCATGCATACGCAGCGCCCATGCTTCGAGCGGATGCGGTAGAAAACCGAACTCGGCTTTTTCGCGCAGATAAAAATGCAGTGCCAACCAGACCGCGCCCGTCAGCCAGGTGCCGCCGAGAATGGCGTAGACCAGATATTCGCGGCGCTTCGACAAGCGCGCAGGCTGGCGGTGGACGATGATGGTGCGCAGTTTCATTCGCCGCGCAGAGTACGCCATCCGCGGCGCGAATCGTAGCGGCAAACCTGCGCGGCGTAGCGTGGCAACAGTTCCGCCGCGATACGCGCATCGGCCAGCACGATCTTGGTCAGCGCATCGGCATGCATGCAGCTCGGCGCAATCACGCTGACCGAACGGTGCGTGCCGACCGCATGGCGCCGGTTGCCGTGAACATGCGGACCGCGCCAGCCGGCTGCATCGCGACGGCGCTCGAAATATCCGGCACTGGTCGCGACCGCGGCATCGCAAAGTTCGAGCAGTGGCAGAATGTTTTGCGGCGCGCGCGGATCACGCACGGAAACCGTTTGTGCCGCCGCGCCGAACACCGCGAGATCGCCGCCGGCGTTGACGCTGGCCGCAGTCGCACCCGCATTGCGCAAAATGCGAACCGCGCAATCCACCGCATAGCCCTTGGCAATGCCGCCCAGGTCGATCCACACCGCGCGCCGCAAGCGAACTCCCGAATCCGACAGCAATTCGATATCTCGCCAGCTTGCCGCCGGATCAGGCTCGATGCTGTTCTGCGGACGCGGCAAAAAATTCCACGCGACGAGTTGCGCAGCGATAGTCGGATCGAAACGTCCGTGCGATTCCTGCGCGAATGTCAGCGCCGCCTGCAGCACGTTCGACGTATGCGGATCAACCCGCACCGTGCTGCCGACCGGCGCGCGGTGCAGGCGCGCAAGATCGCTGTCGGATTCGTGAAAACTCATGCAGCGATGGATCACCGCAATCTCGACGAACGCCGCATCGATCGCCGATGCAGCATCGGCTTCGGCCAAACCATCGACGCGGATTTCCACCAGCGTGCCGAGCCACGGTCGCGCGCGCAGCATCTGCACGATCTCAGCCCGAAGTCGGCTTGAGGACTTGCGCGTAAAGCTGCACAAGTCGGCGCACGCCGTAGGTGAGATGGCGGCACGACAAGGTAGCGCCGGAGATATTGCGGATGTCGCCATCCAGCCGCAGCGAGTCTTGCGCGGTCTTGCCGACGAACTGTTTGCGCCATGCCGGCAAACGAATTTCCGCACCGTGTGTCTCGCGATATTCGAGCACGTCGAGCGCGATGATCTTGCCGTCGTTATCCAGCGCGAGCGCGTAGCTGATCGCCTCGGCCTTGCCGATCACCTGATCGACGATCAGCCAGCCGAGGTTTTTCTGACCCGCGCGCGCCTGCCAGATTTTCGGCGCGGAAATCGACAACGCCGCCTCGCCTTGATCGAGCGCGCGCCGCTGCGCTTCGGTCAACGTCAACGGCACATCAACAAAACCTTCGGCCTGCGCAAACGCCGCGCGCTGCGCCTGCTCGACGCTCATGTATTGCACCGCGTAAGCGGCGTGGTACGCCGGCAACGCGGCCGCGGCGCCGAGCGGAATCAGCCAACGCACCTTCATACGATTGCTCCGTCAGACAACAGCGTGATCAGAACTGGAAACCGATACCGAGATCGAATCGATCGCGATCGGACTCGTTGCGGAACTGCTGATAGTCAGCCTTGAATACCACGTTCGGATTGAGCCAGTAGTTGACGCCAGCCGTCCAGAGTTTGGACGTCACGAGCGGATCGACGCCCAATCCGAGCGGAATCGCTTCGTACGATGCGGCGGTGTTGTATTCCTCGTAGCGCACGAACGGCGCAATCGCGGAACCGTCGTGCTCCCAAGCACGCCACGCGCCTTGCACGTAGCCACCCCAGAACGACTTCGGCACCGGCGTCGGATTGCCGATGAAAGTGAGGTTGAGATTTTCGGTATCGCTGATCGTGCCGCGTGTATACAACGCCGACAAATCGAACGGACCGGTCTGCCAGCGCACGTGGCCTTCGCCCAGCAACAGGCGCGCATTGTTGGCGAGGAAACCCGGCTGGCCCTGACCGATCTTGCCGGTAAAAACACCACCGCCGACGGTCAATCCCGGAATGCCCTGCCAGTTCGCCGCAGCGAATGCCGAAGGATCGCGCGCTTTCGCCAGTTGTAACTCCTGATGGATGCTGCCGAGCGGCGATTCCTTGCCCTCGGGCGAGGTCGGATCCCACTTGCTCAGGTCCGGGCCCGTGGTTACGCCCGCGCTCCAGTTCAGGCCGAATTCGGTGTTGCCGTACATCGACACGCCGCCCTCGCGCCAGGTCGACGGGATGATGGCGGTCTCGACGAAGTTGCGATATACGCCGTAATAATTAGTCGGTTCGTGATGCTCATTGAGCAGGCCGAGCGGAATCAGCATCAGGCCCGCGCGCAGACCGTAGTTCGGTTGCAGCTGATGCTCGATGTAGAGCTGCTCGACTTCGGCTTCGCCCTGATCGCCGGCCGAAGCGACCGCGTGTTCCCACTCGAATTCGCTGACGATGCGCGTGTTCTCGTCGAACGCATGGATGAAGCCGAAAACGGCACGCGCCAGATCCGCCTGCGTGGCGGACTTGTCCTTGGTCGGGCGCGTGTAATTCATTTCGCCATAACCGTACAGCGTGGTGGCCGAGGCCGCTGTGTTGAGAATGCTGCTCTGCATCGGCGCAGCACCCGGCAGCGATGCGGCATCGGCATTTGCCGGCAAGGTCGCCGCGGATGCGGGCGCGGTCGACACCGTGGTTGTAGTTGCAGGAGCCGCTGCCGCTGGCGCCGCATGCATCTGCTGAACTTCATGCTTGAGTTCGATCAGCTGCGCGCGCAGCTCGGCAACCTCGGCACGCAAAGCGGCTTCGTCGTTACCGGCGGCATAGGCTGCGGGCATGACACCGAGATCGAGCGCAAATGCGATAGCCAGTGCCACGGGACGGATTGAAAAAGCAGCTCGCATTGATGTATCTCCAAAAATTTTGATGGTGTTATTTGGTCAGGCTGCGCGCAGGATCGGCGGTGTTACTCCGCGCGTCATAACCGTCAGTGAGGGTTTGCAGGAACACCACCAGATCGGCAATCTCGTCTTCGCTCAAGCGTGGCGCTTCGCCCGGATGGCGGTCGTACGGCACTTCGCTGGTATTGACGTTTTTGTGGAACTCGGCCGGCAGATCGTTGAACTTCTGCGCAGTACCATTCGCATCGAGCGGATAAAACTGCTCCGGATTGGTATCGCGACGCACGTAAAAACGAATCGCATCGGTCAAGGTCTTGAAACTGCCATTGTGGAAAAACACTTGGCGCGTGGCGACATTGCGCAAGGTCGGCACCTTGAACGCGCCGCACAGATCGGTGTGGTCGGCCAGATCGGTGCGGAACGGGCCACACAAACCCAGGTCGTAATAAGCCGCATCGGCATTCGCCGCGATCGCGGTATTACGCGGCAAACCGAGATTGTCGTAGGTGTAGTCGGTGAATACAGGTGACGAACCATCACTGCCGCGCGTACTCGGATGGCAACCCAGACATTTGCCCTTGTCGGGACGATTGAATAGCGAAAATCCCCGCAGCTCCTGCGCCGAAAGTTTCACCTTGCCAGCCAGGAAATAATCGTATTTGGAATCGAACGGATGGAAGCCCGGATCGGTCGCCTCGAATTTTTCCAACGCAAACTGCATGCGGAAAAATGCGCCGTCGATATCATCGAACACGTTGTTGCCAAACACGCGACGGAAGTCATCGGCGTAACTCGTATTAGCCAGACGCGCCACCGCATCGGCGTGTGTACCGTTGGCCATTTCATGCGGCGCCAGCAGCGGCCGCTCGGCCTGCTCCAGCAAACTGTTGGCACGACCGTCGCGATTGAAACCGCCGGTGGGCGTTCCGTCACTCTCGAAATGGAACGCGATACCGAGATTCAGATAACGCAGCGAAGGCACCGCGCGAAATCCTGGCACGTCGAGCAACGGACCACCGAACTGCACCATGAGCGTATTACTCTGCGCATGCGCGTGAGCGGGATCGTGACACGTCGCGCACGACATTTTACCCGATGCTGACAGCGACTCATCGAAGAAAATTGCCTTGCCCAGCATTGCGGGTGTGGCGGGTTGCGCATCCACCGCAGCCGTATCTGCATGGACCAAAGCGATGCTGCACGATGCCAGCACCCAGCCCGTGAATACACAACGAATGAGACGCGACATCGACGCGTGAACGGAGACTTTCAGATACATGCACTTAACCCCAACGCGCAAAGGTTTTCTGCGCAGACGCGAACATCGAGCGGCGTTTGATTCAGACATATCGGCACAGGCAGCAGATATTGCAAATGATAACGATTCTCATTTCTGTTAATAGTAGCGATGCGTTAAAAACTTGTCAACGCACCCGCTGCGAGCGCCGGCGCTGCCATATATCCGCGACGTATTTTGCAAGCGCGCCGGTCGCTGCCAGGCGTCGCCACATATCAACACTTTTCCTCACGCATGCGGCGTTTGAACCAAGTCGCAAGGAACCGGTCATGGATACGCGCCACCTGTAAACAAAACGGGTTGCTTTGCTGGGCTGGCTTCGACTCGGGAGACTCGTGTGAAAAAACAGATCGTGGATTTTCTAAAAAATAATCGTGGACTGGGTTTGTTCCTCGTACTGATGATCATGTTCCGCAGCTCGTTTGCGGACTGGAACGCCGTGCCGTCCGGCTCAATGCAGCCGACCATCGTCGAGGGCGATCGCATCCTCGTCAACAAGCTCGCCTACGATCTCAAGATTCCGCTGACCCACACCCGCCTGTTCGATATCGCCGAACCGCAGCGCGGCGATATCGTGATCTTCGATTCGCACGTGCTCGACATCAAGCTCGTAAAGCGCCTGATCGGATTGCCCGGCGATGTGGTGGCGCTGCGCGACAATCGGCTGATCGTGAATGGTGTCGAAGCGCAATATTCCAACATCGAACATCTGGCCGATGGCATCGTCGCGCAAGAAACTTCAGGCGGTGTGTCACACCGGATCAAGCTCGCTCCGAGCGGATTCAGTCGCTACAGCAGCTACGGCCCGGTTACTGTGCCGGCCGGCCAATATCTGGTGCTCGGTGATAATCGCGACAACAGCGAAGATAGCCGCTTCATCGGCTTCGTGCCGCGCGCGGAAATCGTCGGCAGAACCGAGCGCGTGGTCGTGTCGTTCAACTACGATAATTATTATTTGCCGCGCAAGGATCGGTTTTTCCATACGCTGTGATCTGATCTTCACCCGCATTCATGGACAGCCCATTAAGCGACATGGGATAACTCGAACGGCCGAGGGCTGGTGTAGCCCGGCGTGGAGTGCAGTCGTTGCCGATTGTAGTAGACCTCATTTAATCGAACACGTGAGCGCAGGCGATCGCGCGGGTGGTCCGTCGTTCGCCGTGAATGGCTTCCACCTTCAAACGGTGATTCCAACTTTCCATTGCCGCGTTGTCGTAGCAATGGCCTTTGGCGCTCACGCTGCAGATCGCCGCGTAGTCGCGCAGTAAGCGTTGGTACTCGTGCGCGCAGTATTGGCTGCCGCGATCTGCGCGCTGTGCCGCTGAGGTTTCGCCGGCGTGCCGGGTTTCACCGCTTTGCTTTTCATCGTTCACCGCGAATATCGAGTTGAATCGCTGATCCGGGTGTCCGCGAAAGAGGGGGAAGATCAGATGCGTGGTTCGGCTTGCGTCACTACGCCCCGATCAATCGCTTCGACAAAATCTCGAAGCGCAAATCGTCGCGTTTGGGCAGGCCGAAGCGCGCATCACCATATGGAAACGGCTTGAAGATAGCGGTGCGCTGATAACCACGGCGCTCGTACCAGGCGATGAGTTCGTCACGAATCGAGATCACGGTCATCTGCATTTCGCGGCACGCCCATTCGTCGCGTGCGATGCGCTCACCTTCTGCCAGCATCGCACGACCGATACCACTGCCCTGCTCGGTCGGCTTGACCGAAAACATGCCGAAATAACAGACTTCTTTCTGCCGCTCGATGTGCGCGCACGCCCGCAACTGACCGCTGCTGCGCGTGAGTAATAACACGCGGCTGTGCACATGTGCGATCAGACGTACGACATCGGCGCTGTCGGTGCGTTGCCCGTCGAGCATGTCGGCTTCGGTGGTCCAGCCCTGGCGACTGCTGTCGCCGCGATAGGCGGATTCGACCAGTGCAACGATGGCATCGACATCAGCGGCGCTGGCGTTGCGGAAATTCAAAAAGTCGTTCACGGTGTTGGTGGTTACGCAGTTTCGGTGGTGATGGATGGGTGTTTATCCCACGCCGCAAGCAACGTCGCCCACGGCAGCAAGGCGCATTTCAAGCGCGCCGGATAACGCCGCAATTCGCCGAGCGCTCCGAGCTCCCCGAGATCGATCGCGGCGCTCACATCGGGTGCGGCGCCCAGCGACGCGTCGAAACGGGCGAACAGAGTTTCGATTTGCTCACGACGCAGCCCGATCACACGCTCGCTCATCATCGATGCGGTCGCTGTGGTGATCGCACAGGCTTCGCCGTTGAAAGCGATGTCGCACAATACATCGTCATCGATGCGCAACTCGATATGCACATGATCGCCGCACAGCGGATTATGACCGTCGGCGTCGTGCGTCGCCTGCGCCAGCGCGCCGTAGTGCCGCGGCGCGCGATGATGATCGAGCACGATTTGCTGATAGAGATTGGCGACAGACATGGCGCTTAGTTTATCCGCGATGCCGGGCGAAAATTCAACAGCGGTTTTTATTGCAAGCGAATCGAGAATTCTCCGACCTCTCGCCAGCGCGCATAGCTACAACAGCATGTTGCGCGCACGCAGCAGTGCGGCGATGAAAACGTCAACTTCCTCGCGCGTGTTGTAAAACGCCAGCGATGCCCGCGCGGTCGCGGCGACACCGAAGAATTGCATCAGCGGATGCGCGCAATGATGACCCGAACGCACGGCCACGCCATCGGTATCGAGAATCGTCGCAAGATCGTGCGCGTGCACACCTTCGATCAGGAAAGAAATCACCGCGGCCTTGCCCGGCGCCGTGCCGAAAATGCGCATGCCCGGAATCGTGTCCAGTTGCTGCGTTGCATACGTCAGCAAATCGTTTTCGACGGCGCGAATGGTTTCGATGCCGAGCGCATTGATGTAGTCGATCGCAGCACCAAGCCCGATCACACCGGCGATATTCGGCGTGCCCGCTTCGAACTTGTACGGCAAATCATTGAAGATGGCTTTCTCGAAACTGACTTGCTTGATCATTTCGCCACCGCCCATGAACGGCGGCATCGAATCGAGAATCGCCCGCTTCGCCCAGAGCATGCCGGTGCCGGTCGGGCCGAACATCTTGTGCCCGGTGATCGCATAAAAATCGCAGCCGAGCGCCTGCACATCGATGCGCAAATGCGGCGCCGCCTGCGAGCCATCGACCAAGACGGGAATGCCACGCGCACGTGCCATCGCGGTGATGCGCGCAATCGGATTGACCGTGCCGAGCACGTTCGAGACATGCGTCAGCGCGAGCAGCTTCACTTGCGGCGTAAGTAGCGCTTCGAGCTGATCGAGCAACAATTCGCCCGATGCACTGATCGGCGCCACCTTGATCTTCGCACCGGTACGTTCGCAGACGAGTTGCCACGGCACGATATTGGCGTGATGCTCCATCTGCGTCAGCAGGATTTCATCGCCCACTTGCAGCCGCGGCAATGCCCACGAATACGCGACCAGGTTGATCGACTCGGTCGTGCCGCGCGTAAAAATTATCTCATCGCGTGACGGCGCATTAACGAACGTGCGCAACTTGTCGCGCGTCGCTTCATACAGCGCCGTGGCTTCACTGCCGAGGGTATGCACGGCGCGCGAAACGTTGGCGTTGTGGCGACGGTAATAACCATCCCCTGCGTCGATCACGGCCTGCGGCTTTTGTGCGGTATTGGCGTTGTCGAAATACACCAGCGGCTTGCCGTGCACGTAGCGTTGCAGCACCGGAAAATCGGCGCGACAACGCTGCACGTCGAAGTCGGCAACATTGCTCGATCGAACAATCGCACTCATGGTTTCAACTCCTGCGGCAAACGCGCCTGCAACAACTGCGTCACGTGCTCACGCAACGCCAGCGGTTCGATCTGCGCCAGGGCTTGCGCGCAAAATGCCTGGATCAAAAGTACGCGCGCCTGTGCCAGCGGCACGCCGCGCGAACGCAGATAAAACAGCGCGCTTTCATCGAGCTGACCGACCGTCGCGCCGTGACTGGCTTGTACTTCATCGGCATGAATTTCGAGCACCGGTTTGGTATCGATTTCGGCCTGCGCCGACAGCAGCAGGTTCTTGTTGCTGAGTCGCGCATCGGCGCCATCGGCACCGGCATGGATGGTGATTGCACCGTTGAACACACCGCGCGCTCGGCCATCGGCAACACCGCGCCAGAACAAATCACAACGGGTATTCAAGGCGCGATGATCGACGCTGAGCTGGTTGTCGATGTGCTGGCGTTTGTCCAGCACGAACACACCACGCACCGACGCGAACGCATGATCGCCGAGAAGATCTATACGCAAATCGTGACGCCCCAATGCCGCACCGAGATCGAGATTGTTCAGATGCAAACGCGCGTGTTTCGCGAGCGAAAATTCGCTGTGCTGGATCAGGCTGACCTTTTCGCCTTCGTTCTGGATGCGCAGCAGATTGAGAGTGGCATTTTCGCGCAGGCGATATTCGGCAAGGACGTTGCCGAGATTGGCATGCGCGTCGGCATCGAGATGATGTTCTACGATATCGACTCGCGCGCCTTCACCGAGCTCGAAGATATTGCGCGCATGCCAGGCGATATCCGCATCAGCACAGGCACCAACAAAAACCAGATGCACCGGTGTCGCGATTTGCGCGCCCGCCGCAACGCGCACTACCGCACCGTCGTTCGCGAACGCCGCATTCAGACGTGCAAAACTCTCGGCCTTATTCTTGAAATTGCGCGCGAGGAAAAAGCGCAACGGCTCGGCGTCACTCTGCAGCAAAGCACTGAGCGGCTGCACATCTAGCCCTTGCGGCAAATCGGCGAGCCGAGACAGATCGGCGCGAAACGTGCCATTCACAAAAACCAGACGCGCACCATTCACCTCGGGCAAGGCTAATTCTGCGGGATCGATCTTATGGTGCGCCGCCTGTGCATCCCTCGATGCAAATACACGCTGATCGATCGTGCGCAGGGCCGTGTATTTCCACGCTTCGTTATGCGTCGTCGGCAAACCGCTATTGACGACCGCCTGCAAATTATCCTGACGCGCAGCATTCAGCCACGCGATTTCTTGCCCTGGCTGCGACGTTTTATCGTCGGCAAAAGCATCCAGCAGCGATTGCACAAAAATACTCACGGCGCGACCGCGGCATCCGCGACCTTGCGTTGTTGCAGCCATGCGTAACCTTGTTCTTCGAGTTTCAGCGCAAGCGTCTTGTCGCCGCTCTGCACAATCTTGCCATCGGCCAGCACGTGCACGAAGTCCGGCACGATGTAGTCGAGCAGTCGCTGATAATGTGTGATCACGATGAACGCGCGATCCGGCGAGCGCAGTTGGTTCACGCCGTCGGCGACCATCTTCAGCGCATCGATGTCGAGGCCGGAATCGGTTTCGTCGAGCACCGCGAGTTTCGGTTCGAGCACCGCCATCTGGAAAATCTCGTTGCGCTTTTTCTCACCGCCGGAAAATCCTTCGTTGACCGCGCGATGCAGCAGTTCATCCTTGAGATGCAGCACCTTGAGTTTCTCGCGCACGCGCTTGAGAAACTGCATCGAGTCGAGCTCTTCCTCGCCACGCTTTTTGCGTTGCGCATTGAACGCCGCGCGCAGGAAATACGTGTTGTTCACACCAGGAATTTCAACCGGATACTGGAACGCGAGAAACATACCGGCAGCGGCGCGTTCTTCCGGCTCGAGTTCGAGCAGATTCTTGCCGAAATACTCGACCGAACCCTGCGTTACTTCGTAACCTTCGCGCCCCGCAAGAATATTGCCAAGCGTGGATTTCCCCGCACCGTTCGGTCCCATGATCGCGTGCACTTCGCCTGCGTTCACGCTCAGCGAAAGGCCCTTGAGGATTTCCTTGCCCGCAATACGAACGTGGAGATTTTCGATTTTCAGCATTTCTGTTGCTCTTGTGTTTTGTAGGGTGGGTTAGCCGCAAAGCGGCGTGGCCTACCATTCGTGATTCCGGTGGGCAACGCAGCCTTACGGCTAACCCACGCTACTTTGGGTATTACATCTTTGTCGGCTTGTGCGGTGGCGTTTGATGTTCGACCTCCTTGTCGCAAAAGCTACATTGAAATTTCATTAGCCGACGGCTCCTTCCAAACTTACCTCCAGCAACTTCTTCGCCTCGACCGCAAATTCCATCGGCAGCTCCTTGAACACCGCCTTGCAGAAACCGTCGACGATCAGCGATACCGCGTCTTCTTCGCTGATGCCGCGCGAACGGCAATAGAACAATTGATCGTCGGAAATTTTCGATGCGGTTGCTTCGTGCTCGACGATCGCGCTCGGATTTTTCACCTCGATATACGGGAAGGTATGCGCGCCGCAGTTTTTGCCGATCAGCAAGCTGTCGCACTGGGTGTAGTTGCGCGCACCGCTCGCGGTCGGTTGCACGCGCACGAGGCCACGATAAGTGTTCTGGCCGTGCCCGGCGGAGATGCCTTTCGAGATGATCTTGCTTTTTGAATTCTTGCCGATGTGAATCATCTTGGTGCCGGTATCGGCCTGCTGGCGATGGTGCGTGAGTGCAACCGAATAAAACTCGCCGACCGATTCCTCGCCAAACAAGATACAGCTCGGATATTTCCACGTGATCGCCGAGCCGGTTTCGACCTGCGTCCACGAAATCTTGCTGCGATAACCACGACACGCGCCGCGCTTGGTGACAAAATTGAAGATGCCGCCGACGCCGTTCTCATCGCCCGGATACCAGTTTTGCACGGTCGAATACTTGATGTTGGCATTGGCCAGCGCGACCAGCTCTACCACCGCGGCATGCAGCTGGTTTTCATCGCGCATCGGTGCGGTGCAGCCTTCGAGATACGACACCTGACTGCCTTCTTCAGCGATGATCAGCGTGCGCTCGAACTGGCCGGTGTTGAGCGCATTGATGCGGAAATACGTGCTGAGTTCCATCGGGCAACGCACGCCTTTCGGAATGAATACGAAGCTGCCATCTGAGAAAACTGCCGAATTTAGCGCGGCGAAATAATTGTCGGTATGCGGCACGACGCTGCCCAGGTATTTTTTGATGAGATCGGGATGTTCTTTCACCGCGTCGGAGAACGAACTGAAAATCACCCCGGCTTCGGCCAGCTCCTTGCGGAACGTCGTGCCGACCGATACCGAATCGAACACCGCATCCACGGCCACACCGGCCAGACGCGCGCGCTCATGCAGCGGTACGCCGAGCTTGTCGTACACTTCGAGCAGTTTCGGATCGACATCAGCCAGCGATTTCGGGCCTTCTTTCGGCGCAGCGAAATAGCTGATCGACTGGAAATCAATCGGCGCGATCTTGAGCTTGGCCCATTCCGGCGGTGTCATCGTCAACCAGTGCCGATATGCTTTGAGGCGCCATTCGGTGAGCCATTCGGGCTCGTTCTTTTTCGCCGAGATCAGACGCACGGTGTCTTCGCTCAGGCCCGGCGGCACGATATCGGTGGCGATGTCGCTGACAAAACCGTGCGCGTAGCGACGATTGCTGACGAGTGCTTCGACCTCGGTAAGTTCGGTTGCCATAGTCTTGAATTCTCAGGCCAGCGCGACGTGCAGCGCCGGCGATTTGGGCCGTCTGGAGGGCTGAAGCATGTCGGCGAGGCTGACGTTTTTCAGCGCCGCTTCGATCACGTCGCTGATGCGGCGCCAGTTGCCGCGCACGCCACAATGCGACTCGCGATTACACGTGCCGCTGAGGGCACTGCATTCGGTCATACCGAACGGTCCTTCGATCGCGACGAGGATTTCCGCCAAGCTGATTTGCTCGGCCGCACGCGCCAGGCGATAACCGCCGTTGACACCACGGAACGAGTCCACCAGACCGGCTTGCGAGAGTTGTTTGAGCAGCTTGCTGACCGTCGGCAACTCCAGGCGCGCGCGCTCGGCCAACGCGAAAGCGCTATGCACGGCGGCCGGATCTTCGGCCAGGCTGGCCATGATAACGGTGGCGTAATCGGTGAGTTTGCTGACGCGTAACATGCTGGTTACTCGATAATGTACCAAAATGGTACTATTTTGCGGCGCGATGCGCAACGCAGCGCTTGCAGCCGGATATTCGACGCGATACTTTTCGCATCGAAAGGCTGGCCGCGACATATCGCACTGGTAGACTGCATGCAGAATCTTTGCCGCGAAACACAGCATGTCGACAGACCGCGAAAACACGATGCGCGAATGGCTTACGGCCACCTTGGGACGCAGCGACTATCAACTGGAACGCGCGTCCGACGATGCGAGTTTTCGTCGTTACCTGCGCTTGCATGTGGCCGGAGCGCCGACGCGAATCGTGATGGATGCGCCACCTGCCACCGAGAAACGCAACACGCCGATGTGGCTCGAAGTCGCCGCGCGTCTGCGCGATGCCGGCCTGAATACGCCAGAGGTTTTTGCGCAGGATCTTGAGCAGGGATTTCTGCTGATCGGCGATCTCGGTACACGGCCATATCTCGACGAACTCGATGAGAAAACCGTCGACTCGCTTTATGCCGATGCGCTGGATGCCTTGCTGTCGATGCAGACGAAAGTTTCCAGCGAACAATTGCCGGTACTCGACGAAGCATGGCTGACGATGGAGCTGGAGTTGATGCCGGAATGGTTCCTGCAACGCCATCTCGGCCATGCATTGCGCTGTGACGAGTGGGACGTTATCGAGCTCGCGTTTCGCACGTTGATCAACTCGGCGCAGGCACAGCCACAAGCCTTCATGCATCGGGATTTCCACAGTCGTAACCTGATGATTACCGATGCGCAAAATCCCGGCATTATCGATTTCCAGGGCGCGATGCGCGGGCCGATCAGCTACGATCTCGCGTCACTGTTGCGCGACTGTTATATCGCCTGGCCGCAAGCGCGCATCGATGTCTGGGTCGAAGATTATCGGCAGCGCCTCGTGCATGCGGGCTTCGTGCACGCCGATGCGACGACATTCGGGCGCTGGTTCGATCTGATCGGTTTGCAGCGCCATATCAAGGTGCTCGGCATTTTTTGCCGACTCTGGTATCGCGATGGCAAGCCGGGGTATCTCAAGGATTTACCGCTGGTCCTGCATTACGTGGTTTCGGTCGCGCGACGTTATCCCGAGCTCAACGAACTTGCTGTTTTGCTCGAACGCGCGATCGGTGTGCGCGACATCATCGAGCCGCGCAGCGAGGCGATCGTGGCATCGACATGAGCTCGAAAAATCTCATCACCCATGCACTGGTTTTCGCTGCCGGCCGCGGCGAGCGCATGCGTCCGCTGACCGATCACACGCCAAAGCCGCTGCTGCGCGTACGCGGTAAACGCCTCATCGAATATCATCTCGAAAAACTCGTTGCTGCGGGCGTGTCTGATGTCGTGATCAATACATCGTATCTGGCCGAACAATTTGCGCCGGCGCTCGGTGATGGCAGTCGCTGGGGATTGCGGCTGCATTTCAGCTATGAAGGTGCTGCGCCACTGGAAACCGGCGGCGGTATGTTGCATGCCTTGCCGCTGCTCGGTAATGCGCCATTTATTGCAGTCAATGGCGACATATTAACCGACTTCAATTTTTCTTCGTTGCCGCAAAATCCGCCTAAACTCGCGCACCTGATCATGGTCGATAATCCGTCGCATAATCCATCCGGCGACTTTTCACTGGTCGATGGATTGTTGCACGACGGCATTTCATTAAAACAAACGTTTGCCGGCATCGGTGTTTATCGCCCAGAATTATTTGGCGCGCAGACAGCAGGTAGATTCCCGCTCGCACCGATATTGCGCCGTGCGATGGTCCGGGGGGACATCAGCGGCGAACATTATCGCGGCGAATGGACGGATGTGGGGAGCCCCACGCGCCTTGCCGAACTCGAGGCGACTCTGCCCTGAGGGATTTTTAATCTTGCGCATGCATTCGGTGGTATTGCCTGCCGTCGTTGTCCTGCCACAAAATTCGGTAAAATAATCAACTCCATTTTTTTAATCTTCGGCAGGACATTCATGCCGTTTGATTCGATCCACCGTTAATTCACGTCGCTCGCCGTTGTGCTCAGCCTCTCCGTTCCGTTTCCTCTTGCGTCATGTTCGCGGGCGAGTTCAATTCCGAAGTGCAACAGGGTTAAGTATACAAATCCGGCATTTTCTTGTTACGCGTCCTTGAATTGAAGCGACTGTGGTTCCTGTGTCTTTCCTCTATCGATCGTGAGCTGAGCGAGTGACTTGTCGAACGCCCCGCGCGGTGTAGGAAAGTGCAGTACCTTGCGTGGCCGGTCATTGAGCTTGTCGGCGTTGAATCCGCCGAGCGTGAAGATCTATTTCAAGGGTGTCGAAGACGCGCAGGATCAAACGTTGTTCGTGCTCGACGATGTCAGCTTGAAGACTCAATAAGCACGAAAGAAATACCTCCGGCACGCGGATGCGCTGCCAGGTTGAACAGCACGCTCAAATTACATTTCAGTATTTTTGCATCCGGCACAAGGGTGAGCTGTCGCGCTCACCCTTGTGCCGGATCGCGCTCCAGCAACTTGCGCAGAAATGGCAACGTGATGCGTCGTTGTGCCGCGAGCGATTCACGATCGAGTCGATCGAGCAATATCGTCAGGCTGCCGAGATCGCGCGCCTGGTGCACGAACAGATAATCGAGCACGGCATCTTCCAGCGTCAGTCCGCGCGCAGTCGCACGCTGGCGCAAGACTTCACGGCGATCGTCATCCGACAACGATTTCAGCAGTGCCTGCGTGCAGCTCGACAAGCGCGAGACGAGATCCGGCAATTGCAGGCCGATCTGCGCCGGTCCGGCATTGGCCGCGAATATCAACGTCGCCTGTTCGGCACGGCATCGGTTGTAGAGATCGAACAGCGCGTGTTCGGCCTCGCGCTGGCCGGCGATCGCCTGGACATCGTCGATGCACAAAAGATCGCTGCCGCCGAGCGCGCG
>JAYVLO010000111.1:0-43736 GCA_043759455.1 Pseudolysobacter sp. | reverse complement strand
GGCGCCGCGTTCGCACCGGAATTCGCCGCCGCATACGACGCATTGCGTACCGTCGCGACCACAACATGATCCTTCGCCGCTTCGACTGTGATGATCGCGTTGCCGGCATAGATCGGCCGCTGGAAGGTGTACGCATCCTGCACTTTCATGATGTCCGAAACTTGCGCCACACCGAGCAAGCCGGCGACGCGCGGCAGCAAATCCTTGCCGAATGTGGTCGATGGCCCCAGCACATGCGTGTAACCCGCCGCCGCAGCGGCGACTTGCGGCGCGAGCATCGCAGCCAGTGCATGTTCATTGGCCGGGTTGGCGATGGTCACGATACGACGCACGCCATCGATGCGTGCGGCTTCGGTGGCGATCGCGGTGGGGTCGGCGGCCAGCACGAGAATATCGACCGAGTCTGCGCTCATTTGCAGCGCACAGGTCACGCACTTGGCCGTGCTCGGATTGAGTTTGCCGTGGACATGTTCGGCGACGATCAGAATCTTGCTCATAACGAAATCTCTTTGTGGTTAGACGGAATTCGATCCGCCGCATTTCACGATTGATTGTGCGCGTTGATTCGCGTCACGATTAAAGTCAGAGCAAGCCCCGGGCCTTCAATGCGGCAATCAGCTCGGGCACATCCTTGACCATCACGCCGCGCGACCGTTTCGCCGGCGGGGCGTAATTCGTCGTCTTGAGATGATCGCCGGATTCCACACCGAGCGATTCGAGCGTGATCGTTTCGAGCGGCTTGGCCTTGGCCTTCATGATGTCCGGCAGCTTGATGAAACGCGGCTCGTTCAAGCGCAGGTCGGTGGTGATCACCGCGGGCAGGTCGACTTCGATGGTTTCGAGTCCGGCATCGATCTCGCGTGTGACGCGCGCAACGTCACCGTTCACTTCGACTTTCGAGGCGAACGTCGCCTGCGGCCGACCCCACAACGCGGCGAGCATCTGACCGGTCTGGTTGGCATCGTCATCGATCGCCTGTTTGCCAAGGATCACGATCTGCGGCTGCTCTTTCTCGATCAGCTTGAGTAGCGCGCGCGCTGCGGTGAGCGGCTGGATCGCCTCCGTGGTGGTGATGTGGATGGCGCGATTCGCGCCCATCGCCAAGCCGTTGCGCAGATGTGCTTGCGCATCTGGCGGTCCGATCGTGGCGACGATCACTTCGGTGGCGATGCCTTTCTCGCGCAGCCGCAGCGCTTCTTCGAGCGCGATTTCGTCGAACGGGTTGACCGAGAGTTTCACGCCGTCGGTGACCACACCGGAGCCATCCGGTTTGACCTGAATGCGGACGTTGTAGTCCACCACGCGTTTGTAACCCACCAGGATTTTCATGTACGGGTATTCCCAAGGTTGAAGCCGACGCAGACGCGACGGTGAGATCAAAGATTGCCAATTGTAGCGTGGATTGGCGTGGCAGTAATCCCGCCACAGGTGTAGATACCAGAGCGTTCAAAAAACGTTCGTCATCACAGCGCAGGCTGGGATCCAGTTCTTCATGCCCCGGAAAAGTAAGCCGGATTGACCAGCGCCGTGGTTGTAAAGCGACTCAGCTTGCGCCGGACTGGGTAGGCAGGATGCCGAAACGAACATGTGCATTGCGCATGGCCCGGCGGGCACGCTGCGGATACAGCGAGTCATTACAAGCAAAGTAGTGCATTTTTCCGAGCCACTTTCTACAGCTGTAGTACGGCAGTTGTAGAAGAATTCCGATGCCGTCCAAAAAAAGCGATATTGCGCCGAGCGAATTGCAGGCCGCGCTGATGCGCGTGCTGTGGCAGCGTGGCGAAGTCAGCACTGCCGATGTGGCTGATGTGCTGGCCGGTGAGCGCGGCATCAAGCACACCAAGGTGGCGACCTTGCTGACGCGTCTCGAAAAACGCGGCACGATCGCGTTGCGTCGCGTTGCGTCGCGATGTTCGGCAACTGATTTATCGCGCGCTGGTCAGTGAGTCCGAAGTAAGGCAATCGATGGTCAGCGGTCTGATCGCGAGTTTGTCTGCCGGCGACCATAAAGCGCTGATGGGACATCTGGTGCAAGAGGGCGATACGGCGCCGGGTGATCTGGGGCAGTTGCGGCGCAAACTCGGCAACGGAAAATCCCATCATTCGCCGCCGCTGACTATGCTGCCATCCGCCGTACCCGGCACAAACTCAGTTAGGGCAATGTTTTCCGTGCCTGCGGCAACGTCATCCGATATCGAGTACAAAGCGAAAACCGCAGCCGATGTGCGGCAGGTCGCAACGATCGAGCAGTCGCTGCGGAGCGCCGCAAACATCGACAGCGCGCTGATCGACGACGCACCAGCGCGAGCATTTCGCCATGGCAGATTCCACGCATATTGATCTTGCCGTTGCTCGCGCTCTGGCGGGCCCGCGCCCTCATGTAGCTCGCGCGTTTGCTGCGCGCGGAGTAGCAACTCCGGCATCGATTGGGCGACGCGCAAGCTGTTGACGATATGTCCGTATCGGACATGCTGGAAACTCTCGCGATCGGGGCCGGACGATCCGCGCTACGGCTGCTCGAACTCGATCAAATCGATTCGCCGTTCGCGATCGGCAAGTACATCGTGTTGCCAAGCTGGGCGCGGTTGCAATGGAGTCGCGCGCAACTGCAGGCGACGCTCGCGCACGAGTTCGCACATCTGCAACGGCACGATCCGCGCTGGCGGCGAATCATCGCGATCTGGCAATCGGTGCTGTGGTTCGTGCCGCTCACGCATCTGGCGCGGGGCCGCATCGAGGAATGCGCCGAGCTAGCCTGCGATGCGGCCGCTGCGCGTGTGCCGAATGGCGCGGATGCGCTGGCCGAATCTCGGAAGACGCGTGCATTGCAGTCGCGCGAGGTTTGAAGCAGGCGTTGTCGAAGTGACATGGCGCGCTGGATTGCGGTTATCGTTTAATGCTTTTATTGCACAGAACCTGCGCTGTTCGATGGGTTCAAACAAGCGATGATCGCCGCGGCAAATCGTTGTACCGAATCGGCGCCGAACGCAAAGTACAGCGAGGGTTCGGTCAGTTCGAGTTCGAGGATGCACGGCCGGTTGTCGGAATCGCGGATCATGTCGATACGCGCGTACAACAGCGGTTGTATGAATGGGACTGCGGCCAGTGTCTGTTCGGCCAGCGCGCGCTCATCGGCATCGGCATTGCGTGCGCTGATATGCTCGGCCGCGAACAACGCGCGCGTCGCGGCTTCACCGCGCTTGAGCAAGGGTCCCTTGCGAATGCTATGGCTGTAGGTGCCGCTGAAATACAACAATGCGGATTCACCGTGCCGATCTACTGCCTCCAGATACGGCTGCACCAGTACGCTGCGATTGGCGTCGAGCAGACGTTGTGCGTGCGTTATCGCCGCGGCACGCTCACTGCGCACGTAACGTTGCGCATCGCGTGAGCCCGCGCCGACCGCCGGCTTGACCACGAACTCGGCGTGATCGGGCAGGGCATCTGCGGATTGTCCGGGTTCGATGAAAAAACTCGGCACCACCGGCACGCCGGCCGCGGCGAGATCGTGCAGATAATGCTTGTCGGTGTTCCAGCGCACGACGTCGAGCGGGTTGAGCAGGCGCGTAATTTCAGCCGTACGCTCGGCCCAGGCCAGGAACTCCGGCAGGCGTTGCGTGTAATCCCAGGTCGAGCGCAAAAGTGCGATGGAATAGCGCGACCAATCGACCGTCGTATCGTCCCAGTCGACCCGTTCCGCATTCGTGCCAGCGGCTATCAGGGCATGTTGCAGCGGCAGCAGATCGTCATCGAGCGCCCGCGCGCTGCGAGCGCTGACGAGCGCGATCAAGGGCTTGCTCATGCGTGTTTCCCTGGAAATATAACGACCAATTTATTTCAGGGCGTGATGACGATATCGCGCTGGAAATTGCAGATCTCGATGCCGGCAGCCGAGCCGGTCAATGCCATTGCGTGATACGTGCCGGGCGCAATATTCGAGAAATCTGCGGCAAAATTAAAGCCCGCATCAGCCAAGTCCGAGCTGCCCAGTGCTTTTGCAACATCCGGGCGCGGCACACCGGTTTTGCCCGCGAAACCGTAGGCTTGCTCGGCTTTCAGCACGATCGTCAATTGCGTTGGCAATTGTTTGCTGCTGGTAGCCGCCCAGCCGCGCAACATCGAGATCGCATTTTTTTTCACCGTCCATGACTTGGCGTTTTCAGCGTCGTCGATCGCATCCAGCGCGCACACGCCGTCGGCACTCTTTGCACTTGCAAGTTCGCTGGCGGTAACCGTTTTGCTGCTATCGGATTTCGGCACGGCATTATCGCCCGGCGCGCTGTTGCAGCCGGACAAGACCGCCAGCGTGAGCAATGCCATGGTCGGCAGAATGAGATGTTTCGACATGGCTGATATTTCCGAAGAATGAGTGGTTTGAATCGTAGTACAAAACGATATTGCGCTGCGCCGAATCACAGGTTCTGATAGTTCGGCCCCGCGCCGCCTTCCGGCGTTACCCAATCGATGATCTGGTAAGGATCCTTGATGTCGCAGGTCTTGCAATGCACGCAGTTCGCCGCGTTGATCTGCAGGCGCTTGCCGTTGATTGCGTCCTGCACGATTTCATAAACGCCCGCCGGACAAAAACGCGTGCACGGATTGTCGTATTCCTCGGCGCAACGCGTGATGCAGATATTGGTATCCGAGACATGCAGGTGTACCGGTTGATCCTCGTCATGCGCGGTCGCTGCGTAATACACCGAGGCGAGGCGGTCGCGCGGCGCCAGATCGCGCGCCACATAATCGCGTTTCGGCGATTCGTAACCTTGCAGCTTGTGCAGCGAGCTCCAGTCGGCGTGATTTTTCAAAGTCCATGGTGACAAGCCCGCGGTGATCGTCTCCCAGCCGGCGTTGATTAAACCGGGCAGCAATCCCTTGGTAAAACCCGGCCGGATATTGCGCACTTTTTTCAGTTCACTCATCACTTTTGAGCTGCGCAGTTTCGCATCCCAACCCGCACTTTGATTGGTCGCGGCGATATGTTCCGCCGCAAGCATGCCGCCGCGCATCGCCTGGTGCGTGCCCTTGATCTTCGGCACGTTCAAGGTGCCGGCGGCGTCGCCGATCAGCAACGCGCCGGGCATCTCGACTTTCGGCAACGATTGATAGCCGCCTTCGACGATCGCGCGCGCGCCGGCGGACAAAATGCTGCCACCTTCGAGCAGCGGCTTAATGAGCGGATGATGTTTGAGCTGCTGGAACGCCTCGAACGGCGAGAACATCGGATCGGGATAATCCAGCCCGCAGACAAAACCGATCGCGAGCCGATCCTTGTCGAGGTGATAAATAAAACTGCCGCCGTAAGTTGCATTGTCGAGCGGCCAGCCAAGCGTATGCACGACCTTGCCGGGCTCGCTTTTCCCCGGCGCGAGCTGCCACAGTTCCTTGATGCCGATGCCGTAAGTTTGCGGGTCGCTATCTTTGTCGAGTCCGTATTTTGCGATCAGCTGTTTGCTGAGATGGCCGCGACAACCTTCGGCCAGCACCGTTAGCGGCGCTTTGATATCGATGCCTTGCGTATAACCGGCGTGGTGCGATCCGTCCTTCGCTACACCCATGTCGCCGATGCTCACGCCGGCGACCGCACCGTTGTCGTCGAACAGCAGCCCGGCCGCCGCGAAACCCGGATAGATTTCCACGCCAAGCGCTTCGGCCTGCGGCGCGAGCCACGCGCACAATGCGCCTAGCGAAACGATGAAGTTGCCGTGGTTGTGCATCTGCGGCGGCGCCGGCAATTTGGTCGCCTTTTCCTTGCCGAGCCAATAGAACTCGTCCTTGGCAACCGGCACACAAATAGGCGGCGGATTCTTGCCCCATTCCGGCAACAATTCGTTGAGTGGTTCAGGTTCGATCACCGCGCCGGAAAGAATCTGCGCGCCCACAACGGATGCTTTCTCGATCACACAAACGCGGATATCCGGCTTGAGCTGTTTCAGGCGGATCGCGAACGCCAGGCCCGCCGGGCCGGCGCCGACCGTGATGACGTCGTATTCCATGAATTCGCGTTCGCTCATGATCTGGCTCGGTGCTGGGAAGCGCACAGTGTCCTGATTTTTTCGCGTGCGAGCAATCATTGACGTGTGTGCGCAGTTGCTATGATGTCTGCGATGAACGACGGCGCCAGCAATATGATTGATCCGATGAATGGGCAGATTTTTTCGCTGCCGGATGCCGATGTGCAATTTCTGCCGAATTTTCTCGATGCCGCGACTGCTGCGAACACGTTTGCGCGCCTGCATGCGCAGATCGGATGGGAGCAACATCGCGTGCGCCTGTTCGGACGCGAACTCGATTCACCACGGCTGTCGTGCTGGATCGGCGATGCCGATGCGTATTACACCTATTCGCGCATGCAATTCGAACCGCGTCCGTGGCTGCCCGAGCTGGCGAATTTGCGAGATCGGATGGCATTGGCCTGCGCTACGAACTTCAACAGCGTCCTGTGCAACCTGTATCGCGATGGCCGCGACAGCATGGGGCTACATAGCGATGACGAGCCTGAGCTCGGGCCGGCGCCGATCATCGCGTCGCTGAGTCTCGGTGGCGTACGGCGATTCCGTCTGCGTCACAAACATGATAAATCGCTGGCACTCACGCTGGATTTGCCGCCAGGCAGTTTGCTGCTGATGCGCGGCGCGACGCAGAAAAATTATCGCCATGATTTGCCGAAGACGACGCGTGAGGTGGCGGCGCGTATCAATCTGACGTTTCGCAGAATCTTCAATGCGGGCGAAACGCGACAAGAGCGATGCTTAAAAACGTCGGCAAGAAAATCCGTCGCATCCAGGAGCCGTCATCCCAGCCTGCGCTAGGATGACGAGCAAGAAAAGCGTTTCAGCGCGGCTTGGCATTGACGCTCTGCCAATCCGCCTCGCCGCTCTTGAGCGTCCACTCCACCACTTGCGGCAACACCGTATTCAAACCTTGCTCGAAGGTCGTGACCACCGCGCCGATGGCGACTTCGCCGCTCGTTTGTTCCCAGCTGAAACTGCGCGCCGCAATCACGCGATTGCTGGCATTTTGCGTGAGTTGCGCGTTGACGCGGATGAGCACGGTCGGGTTGCTCGCGCCGCGATATTCGGCCTGGAAATCGCCGAGATCCAGATGCAAAGCGTAGTCGCCGCGCAGGCCGGTAGACAGGCTGCTCGCGCCGAGCAATCGCCCAGATTCCTGAAATCCCTGCAGCAGCATCGATTGCAATAGCACCGGCATGCGCTCGCGCCAGCGCACATTCTTGTAGAACTGCACAATGCCGGGCTGCGGCATCACCACGATGCGCGTGCCATCGAGTGGATCGACCGCGCTCGGCACATCGATCAGCAGTTGCCACGCCAACGGTGCGCCGTTTGCCGCCGTCGCCGCACTGTGCGCGAGCGTCGGCGCGTAGACGGTCGATGGATCGTGTTTTTTGGTGAGGCCGAGACAGCCGCACAAGAACAGCAGTGCTGTCGCACTCGACAGGATTCGCCAGGTCGTTTTCATTTCGGTTCGAACTCCTTGGGCTGGCCGTGGCCGAACAGGTAACCGGCCGGATTGTCCTGCAGCTGGTCGGTGATGGATTTCAACGAGCGCAACAAGTCACGCAGCTCGACCACGGTCGGGCCGATTTGCGACAGGCCCTGATTGCTGAAATTATTGATCGCCTCGCGATTCTGGCTGACCAGCTTGTCGGCGCCCTCAGCCGTGCGTTGCAACGCCGCGAGCGTCGCGCTGGCGGCATCGAGCGTGGCACGACCCTGGTGATCGACCAGGTCGTTGGTGGTCCGCGCCATCTTGTCGACCTGGGCCAGCGTGCTGCGCAATTGAGTGGTCGCGCTGGCGAGATCGCTGATGACGTGTTTCAGATCATCGCGCTGCTCGGCGATAGCGCCGGACAATTGATCGACATGCTGCAGCGTGCGCGACACGCGATCGACGTTTTCCTGGCTCAGCAAATTGCCGACGCGGAACAAAACATCGTTGACCGTGGTGACGATATCCTCGCTCGACGCGAGCAATTTTTGCAGCGCCGATTCGTCGGCAAGAATGCGCGGCACCGGTTGTTCGGGCGTGTTCTCCAGTGGCGCGCTGCCGGGCGCGCCGCCGGACAGCTGGATGAAGGCGATGCCGGTCAAACCGAGCGACGCGAGCTTGGCCTTGGTATCGACCTTGATCGGCGTGCCACCATCGACGCGAATGCGTGCCTCGACGTTGCGTGCGTCCTTCGGCGACAGCCGCAGCTGCGTGACTTCACCAACCTTGATGCCGTTGTATTGCACGAGGCCGCCCTTCGATAAACCCGTCACCGCTTCGGTGAACACGATGTCGTAGTAGGCGAATTCGCGATCCGCGCTGGCCTTCGACAGCCACAATACGAACAGCATCGCGGCGGCGATCACCGCGAGCGTGAATACGCCGATCAAAACATGGTGCGCGCGTGTTTCCATCATCAACTCCTGGGCGCCGGCAACATGGGTTGCGGCGTTTGTTGGCGTGCTTGCGCGGCGACCGCGGCGCGGGCGCGCGGGCCATGAAAATAGGCCTGAATCCACTCGTCCGGATTGCTCGCCACAGTGGCGAGATCACCGAGCACGAGCACGCGCTTTTGCGAGATCACCGCGACTCGATCGCAAATCGTGTAAAGCGTATCGAGGTCGTGGGTAATCATGAAGACAGTGAGGCCGAGACTTTCGCGCAGGGTCAAAATCAGTTGATCGAATGCCGCGGCGCCGATCGGATCGAGACCGGCCGTTGGTTCATCGAGGAAAAGAATATCGGGATCGAGCGCGAGTGCGCGTGCAAGGGCGGCGCGCTTGCGCATGCCGCCGGATAGTTGATCGGGATATTTTGCGCCGGCATCGGCGGGCAGGCCGGCGAGCGCAATCTTCAGCGCGACGATACGCTCGACCAGCGTCTTGCTCAGGTGATGATGTTCGATCAGCGGTACTGCGACATTTTCCGCGACGGTCAATGAAGAGAATAGCGCGCCATCCTGAAACAACACACCGATGCGTTGTTCGAGCATGGCGCGCCGCGCCGCCGAAAGTTGCTTGATGTTTTCGCCGAGCAAACGTACCTCGCCGGCGTCCGCCGCGCGCAGGCCGATGATCGCGCGCAGTAACACCGACTTGCCCGCGCCGGAGCCGCCGACCACGGCGAGGATTTCGCCGCGACGAACGTCGAGATCGAGGTTCTCATGCACAACTTGCGTGCCGAACTGATTGCGCATGCCGCGCACTTCGATCACGTTTTGCGGCGCCTCGGTATCGGCTGCGGTACGTGTGGGCAGCGCGTTCAAACGTTGATCTCCATGAAAAAGATCGCCGCGATCGCATCGACCAGGATCACCATGAAAATCGATTGCACCACGCTGGCGGTGGTGTGTTCGCCGACCGATTCGGCGCTGCCCGACACCTTGAAACCTTCGAGGCAGCCGATGATCGCAATGAGGAACGCGAAGATCGGTGCCTTGCCCATGCCAACCCAGAAATGCCGTACCTCAGTGCCGTCGAGAAAACGCGAAATGAACATGCTCGGCGAAATATCCAGCGCGAGTGCGCACACCGTGCCGCCGCCGATGATGCCGGCGATCATCGCGATGAAAGTCAACATCGGCATCGCGATCAGCAAGGCCAGCAGGCGCGGCATCACCAGCACCTCCATCGGATCGAGACCAAGTGTGCGCAGTGCATCGATTTCCTCGCGACTTTTCATCGAACCGATCTGCGCAGTGAACGCGCTGCCGGATCGGCCGGCGACGAGAATAGCGGTGAGCAGCACGCCGAACTCGCGCAGGAACGAATATCCGACCAGCTCGACCGTGAACACCGACGCGCCAAAATCACGCAGCACGGTCGCGCCGAGGAACGCGATCACCGCGCCGACCAGAAAACTCAGCAGCGCGACGATCGGCACCGCGTTCAATCCGGTCTGCTCGATGTGGAATACCAGCGACGTCACGCGCCAGCGTCGCGGCTTCGGCAACATACGTGCGAGTGTGCTGAGGCTCAGGCCGATGAAGCCGAGCAGTGCGATGAAATTGCCGGTGATGGTTTCGACCGCCGCACCGATGCGTGCGAGCGCATCGCTCCAGTGCGGTTCTGGCGATGCCGAAACACGGCTTTCGCCCTGCGCGGCGGTTACGGCGATGAGCAACGCGCGTTGCGGTGCGGTCAACGCATGCGGATCCTGCGCGAGCGAATGCAGCGGATCGCGGCCGAGCAGCGCGATCAGCAATTCCGCGCCGATGCTGTCAAGTTTGCCGAGCGCGCTGGTATCAATGCGCGCAGTACGAATCGATGTATCGCGTTTGAGGCGATTGACCTTGCTGTCTAGCTCGGCGGCGTAAGCCAACGTCCAGTCGCCACCGATGCGCAGAGAAGACTCTGCGCCGTGGTGCTGGAGTTCGGCGTAACCGGCGATGACTGCGGACATGTGCCAAGGCTAGCAGCAATCGCCGAAGCTGCGAACCTGCGCACCGCGATGTTCGCCGAACATAGACAGCGCGCGTAAATTCATCGTGTCGCAAAATGTGCAGTCTGCCGCCGGCGCAGTATGCTTGGCATTGCCGGGTGTGGGTTGAGGCGTGTTACCAGAGGTCGTGATGAATGTCGAATCCGCGCTAACCACCCGCATTGCTTTTGTGATGGAGCTCGCGCGGCGCCTTCACCAGTACGGCACCGCCGCGCCGCGACTCGAAGATGCGATCAACCGCGTCAGTCGACGCCTGAATTTGCGTTGCGACATCATGTCCAGCCCGACCTCGATCATCATGTCGTTCGCCGATTGCGCGCTCGGCGAAGATGCGCTGTCGCAGCTTACGCAGGTGATTCGCCTGTCGCCGGGGGATATCGATCTGGAGTTGTTGTGCCGCGTCGACGAGATTGCCGATCGCGTGATCGATGGCAGCCTGGATATCCAGCACGGGCATCAGCAGTTGCGTGCAATCCGGCACGGACAAAGTCGTTTGTCGGATCTGCACACGGTACTTTGCTACGGCATTGCGTCGGCCGCGGTGGCCGCGATTCTGCACACGAGTGTTGCAGATATCGGCGTAGCCGCAGCCACCGGCATGCTGATCGGCGCCCTTGCGCAACTCGCCCAACGTCGACCGCGACTGGCGTCTAGCCTCGAAGCGTTGTCGGCGTTGCTGGCGACGCTGATCGCCACCGTTGTCAGTTTTTACTTTATTCCACTGTCGGTAAAAGCGGTGGTGCTGGCAAGCGTGATCGTATTGCTGCCGGGTTTGACCTTGACCACTGCGGTGCGAGAACTATCGACCCAACATCTGGTATCTGGCGTGGCGCGATTGGCCGGTGCGCTGGCGATGCTGCTGAAGTTCGCGTTCGGCACGCTCGCGGCCACCAAGCTATGCCTTTTGCTCGGGTTGATTCCGACCGGACAACCGTTGCCGCCGGTATCGAGCCTGGTTGAATGGACCGCACTGATCGCCGGTTGTTATGCGTTTGCGGTGTTGTTCAAAAGCGCGCGCAGCGATTATCTGCTGGTGATGTTTTCCGCCGCACTCGGTTATGGCATCAGCTATACCGGCAGTGTGGCGTTCGGTGCGGAGTTCGGCGTGTTCATCGCCGGACTGGCGATGGGCGCGCTGAGCAATCTATATGCGGTAATCGCGCGTCGCCCGGGTGCGCTGGTGCGCGTGCCGGGAATCATCCTGCTGGTGCCGGGCAGCGTCGGATTTCGCAGTCTTTCTTTCATGTTCGAGCGCGATATTTTTCTCGGCATCGATACCGCGTTCGCGCTGATGACGTTGCTGGTTTCGCTGGTCGCGGGATTGTTGTTCGGCGACTTGCTGGTGGCGCCGCGTCGCAGTCTGTAATTGGTGCGTATCGAACCAATATCATCGCGCGGGAAATATCGTTGCGATAAATACCCCGCAGAATTTCGCGAACCACATTAGTTTGAACGGATGGACATGTTACTTGGCGAAGCGCAAATCGGCAGACAAAAATAAAGCGGAGATCAGTTGCGATCTCCGCTTCAGGTAACCCGACTCACTGACTCTGAATTCAGATCAGCAAATCTTTTTCTTTCTTGCCAGCCGTCAGCGCGGCATGGAACCAGCGCGGACGTTTGCCGCGACCGGACCAGGTCTGAGTGTGATCGGCCGGGTTGCGGAATTTCGGTTTTGCCGGTGCGCGCTTGGCGCCGCGCTTGGCACCTTTCAGATTGAACAGATCGTCAATCGTGAAACCTTCGGCGTGCGCCAGCGCGGTCAGCTTTTCACGCAACTTTACCGATTTTTCCTTGGCCAGTTCATGCTTGCGCGTTTCGGCCTTCTGGATCAGCTCGTCGAGCTGATTGTGATTCAAGGTCTTGATGTCAATTGCCATTGATTTTCCTTTGGGTGGTTTTTCTGCGGCCAATCTTAGAGATGCGTGTCATGGGCTCTACCCCTCCATGACGTCATTGATAGAAAAGATCGGTGCGAACCGTTTGTAAAATACTCAATTAGAGTACGTTTTCTTTACATTAAAAATATTGTGGAAATTGCAAAAACGGTCACATTATTGGCTATGAGCGCATTTCGCGCAATAGGGAAATAGTCGTGACTTTAGGCATATATCGCAGAGGCGACGATGCCTGATAGGCGCGGCGCCGAGAAAAAGCGCGAAATGATCGCGTATGCATGGTCGTGATGATCGATAAATCAATGCTGGCGACGATGAATTCGCCGGCGTTGGCCATCACCGATTAAAACCGCGATGGGTTCAATGCCGTTGCAATAATGCGATGGCTTCCGCGCGCGGCAGAACCTGATTTTCCGTTTCAGCGCGTGCGCGATATTCCAGGGTGCCGGCCAAAAGGCCGCGCTCGCTGATTACGAGGCGATGTGGAATGCCGATCAATTCGATATCTGCAAACATCACACCGGGACGCAGGCCGCGATCATCTATCACGGCATCGATCTGCATTTGCTGCAGCTCGTTCAGTAGCGCGGTCGCGGCGTTGTTGACCTCGGCATTATTCTTCGGATTAATCACGCAAATGGCCACTTGCCACGGTGCCATCGCCTCAGGCCAGCGGATGCCGGCGTCGTCGAAATTCTGTTCGATCGCCGCCGCGACAATGCGCGATACGCCGATGCCGTAACAGCCCATAAACATCACGCGCGCCTTGCCGGCTTCGTCGAGCACGGTTGCGTTCATCGCCTGGGCGTAGTTCTGGCCGAGTTGAAAGACGTGTCCGACTTCGATACCGCGTGCGATTTTGAGCGTGCCGTGACCATCCGGCGAGGTATCGCCTTCGACCACTTTGCGGATATCGGCAATGCGCGTGATCTGCGCATCACGCTGCCAGTTGGCGCCGGTGTAATGTTGGCCGTCCTGGTTCGCGCCACAGACAAAATCCGCGAGCACGGCGGCAGCACGATCGACGATTACCGGAATACTCAGGCCGATCGGACCGATGAATCCGGGTTTGCAGCCGATAATCTTGACGATTTGTGATTCTTCGGCGAGCACCGATTCACCTGGCAGCTCGACGAGTTTGGCGGCTTTGACCTCGTTGATTTCGTGATCGCCGCGCAGACACAATGCGACCAGACCATCGCGGCCTTGCACGATCAGCGTCTTCAGACACTGCTTCGGATCGACCTTGAGAAATCCGGAAATTTCCTCGATGGTTTTTTGCGTCGGGGTGTCGACCGGGGTCAACGCTGCGCTTGCCGCTGGTGCGGTTGTATTCGGGGCTATCGCTTCGGCAAGTTCGATATTCGCCGCAAAATCCGATCCATCGGAAAACGCGATCGCGTCTTCGCCGGACGCGGCCAGTACCTGGAATTCGTGCGACGAGTTGCCGCCAATCGCTCCCGAATCCGCCTGCACCGCGCGGAATTGCAAACCGAGCCGCGTGAAGATGCGCGTGTAGGTGTCGAACATCACTTGATAGGTTTGCGCCATGCATTCCGGCGTGAGGTGAAACGAATACGCATCTTTCATGAGGAATTCACGCGCGCGCATGATGCCGAAGCGCGGCCGGATTTCATCGCGAAACTTGGTCTGGATCTGATAGAAATTGATCGGCAGCTGTTTGTACGAACGCAGCTCAGCGCGCGCGAAATCGGTAATGACTTCTTCGTGGGTCGGGCCGTAGCAGAATTCGCGTTCGGCGCGATCCTTGATCTTCAGCAACTGGCCGCCGAATTTTTCCCAGCGTCCGGTTTCTTCCCAAAGTTCGCGCGGCTGGATCGAAGGCATCAGCAGTTCCAGCGCGCCGGCGCGATTCATTTCCTCGCGCACAACGGTTTCGACCTTGCGCAGAACGCGCAGACCAAGCGGCGTCCACGTGTAGATGCCGGCGGCGAGTTTGCGCAGCATGCCCGAGCGCAACATCAGCCGTTGGCTTTCGATGTCGGCGTCGGCGGGAATTTCCTTGACGGTGGCGAGATGGAATTGAGACAGGCGCATGATTCGGACAATTCAATGGACAAGAACGCCATTGTAGCCGTTGCGCTGCAAACGCATCAAAAACGTGAGGGATTTTCCACAATCGAAGTGAGCAGCGAATCAATCCGCTGCTCACTTCTGCGCAGGATTTCAGCTGCAATAAAGCGTGGCGGCTGCCTGGGCGCGCTTCAGTTCGCCGGCGCGGTTGGCATCGGGCAAGGCCTCCTGCTTGCCATCGCGTGAAATCGTCAGCGTACCGGTGCCCTGCAGCAGCTTTACGTTGGCGCGTGCCTGTTCGCATAGCTTGACGTTCGCCTGCGCCTGCGTTTGTTTTGGTACGGGCGTGTCGTTGTTGGCGGATTTGTCGCTATCGGCCGGATTGGCAGCCGGCGGCGGTGGCGCCGTGTCGGTTGGCGTCGCGCTCGCGCTGGTAATGCCGGCCTTGATCTTGGTAAAGCTGGTGCCCTGCGGCGGCGGCGCGTCGGAATAATGCACGGCACCGCCGGCATCTTTCCACTTGTATACCGAATTTTGCGCCGCAGCCAATACCAGCGTCGAGCTTGCGAGTAGTGTCACGAATGCGAATGTGCGAATCATTTTGCTGCTCCTGATTTTGCCCGGGATTTTTCCCGTGACCGTTCAACAATCAAGCTTGCTGCGCCCTTGTTCGCAGCACCCGGCGCTATCGGCATTGCGCATGCCGTGGCGTCGATGCCATGGCGCGCAGTCTATACCGAGCGCAGCAGGAATGGCGAGGACAGACCTGCGCCACGCGTGGCTTGCCGCGATTGGCATCGATGCGCGGGCATCCTTCACGCCGTTCTCGCAATGGCGGCTTGCGGTACACTCACGACGGGAATTCAAGCACGATAAGCACAATGAGCACTCCGCCGGTACCCGCCAACAAACCGCACCGTGGCATTTATCTGCTGCCGAATCTGTTTACCACTGGCGCGATGTTTGCGGGGTTTTACGCGATCATTGCTGCGATCGGTGGCCATTTTTCCGATGCCGCGATTGCCGTTTTTGTGGCCGGAATACTGGACGGTCTGGACGGCCGCATCGCGCGCCTGACCAATACCCAGAGTGAGTTCGGCGTGCAATACGATTCGCTGTCCGACATGGTCAGTTTCGGTGTCGCGCCGGCCCTCGTGATGTATTCGTGGACACTCAAAAGTCTGCAGGATTTCGGTCCGTTCTGGGGCAAGTTCGGCTGGTGTGCGGCATTTTTGTATACCGCGTGCGCGGCGTTGCGACTGGCGCGTTTCAATACCCAGGTTGGCATGGCCGACAAGCGTTATTTCCAGGGTCTGGCGAGTCCCGCTGCCGCCGGCCTGGCGATGTCGTTCGTCTGGGCCGCGACCGAACATGTGTTTGACCAGCGCCTGATCCAGATCCTTGCGCCGGCGATTTCCATCGTTGCCGGATTGCTCATGGTCAGCCGCGTGCGGTACTACAGTTTCAAGGCGTGGCCGTTATCCGATCGCGTGCCGTTTTTCTGGATTCCGCTGGTCGTGTTGATCCTGATCGCGCTGGCGATGGAACCGTCCGGCGTGTTGCTTGCGATAGCGGCGGTGTATGTCTTGTCCGGCCCCGCGCTGACCTTGTGGGGTTTGCGGTTGCGGCGCGAAAAACGCGACAGCACGCGCGCCGAAGAGCGTGTCGAAAAATGAGCGTCGCGCCCGCCGCGACCATTCCGGCGCCGGGCGGCGACAACGATAGCCGCACGCTCGCCTTGCTCGCCGATTTGAGCCAGGCGCTGGCAGAATCGATCGATCTCGAACACACCCTGGCCGAGTCGGCGCGACGCATCGCCTTGCACATGCACGCCGAAGCCGCAGCAGTGTTTTTGCTCGACAAGGACAAGCTGCATCTCGAATGTCGTGCTTGCGCCGGCCCGGTGGATATCCTCGGTTTGCGCCTGCCGGTCGGTACCGGTGTGGTCGGCCGCACGCTCGTGGAAAATACCGGGCAGATCGTCAACAACACCCAGCACGATCCCGATGCGATGCACAGCATCGACAAGAAAACCGGGTTCCGCACGCATTCGATCCTGAGTGCGCCGCTCGCCACCGCGCGTGGCCCGATCGGCGTGGTCGAAGTCATCAACAAACGCGACGGCGGCGAGTTCGATGCGCATGATCTCGATGTATTACGCCTGCTCGCTGCGCCGACCGCGCTGGCCGTGCGCAATGCGCATATGGCGCTCGCGCTGGTCGAGCAGCAACGCATCAAGCGCGAGCTCGAAATGGCGCGACGGCTGCAGAAATCGCTGCTGCCTAAACGCCGCCGCGGTAGTTTCCCATTGCTGGGCATCAATTTGCCGGCGAACGAAATCTCCGGCGATTTCTACGATTATTTTGACCTGCCGGATGGCCGTATCGCGTTTGTCATAGGTGACGTTTCCGGCAAGGGTTTGAACGCCGCTTTCCTGATGGTGCGCACCGCCAGCCTGCTGCGCTGGGCCGGCAAGGACGGCCTCGCACCGGCGGAATGGCTGGCGCGTGTGAATGTCGAGGTGTGCAGCGCCGTCAACGAAGGCATGTTCGTCTGTGCACTGGTCGGGCAATACGATCCAGTCACGCGCACTGCAATTTTCGCGAGTGCGGGATTTCCACCGGCGTTGTTGTACCGCAATGGGTTGTTCGAGGAATTCGGCGCCGACGGTCCGCCACTCGGCATTCTCGATGATTCGGCTTACGAACAGCGCGAGGTCGCGCTCGGTCAGGACAGCCTGTATTTTTTTTCCGACGGCGCCACGGACGTGCGCGACGCGAATCGCAACACCATCGGCGAAGCCGGCTTGCGCACGCTGATCGCGCGTTATGCGAGCCTGCCGCCCGCTGCACGATTACGTGCCGTCGTTGCGGAGCTGCAACGTCTGCGTTTGGTCGATGACACGACGGTATTGCTGCTCGAAGAACCCGCGCCGGAGCAGCGTTCGCTGTTATCGTTCTCGCTGCCCGCGCGCGCAGAAAATCTTTATCAGCTGCGTGTGGCATTGCGCGCGGCGCTCGATGAAAACGGCATCGAACGCAACCTGCGCGACAAGCTCGTGCTGGCGGTCGATGAAGCTGCGGCCAACATCCTGCGCCATGCGTATCGTGGCACCGGGCAGGGCGAGATTATTTTCAAGCTCACGCGTGAGGCCGGGGGTTTGCGTTTTGAGCTCAGCGATCAGGCGCCGCCGGTTGACGTGGCGTGCATCAAGCCGCGCGATCTCGGTGAATGCCGACCCGGCGGACTCGGGGTGAATTTCATCGATGCGCTGATGGACGAATGGTTCATCGAAACCCTGCCGCGGCGCTGCGGCAATCGCCTGACCATGCGCAAAAAACTGACGTTTAACCCCGGAGGCAAAGAATGAATAATGCAGTCAGTCGCGAAACCCAAGGCGAATACGTGCTGGTCCGCTTGAGCGGCGAAGTCGATCTGTCGTGGTCGCAGCAGGTGCGCCAGGAAGTGCTCGCCGCGCTCGAACAAAGCAATGCCGTTGCGGTGGAATTATCCGAAGTGAGCTACATCGATTCGTCCGGTATCGCCGCACTGGTCGAGGGTTTCCAGAATGCGCGCGGCAAGAGCCAGCAATTCGTGTTGATCGCGGTCAGCGCGGCGGTGCGCGCGGTGCTCGAACTGGCGCGGCTCGATCGCGTATTTCTGCTGTTTCCCGATCTGGAAACCGCCCGCCGTGGCTGAACCGGCTGAAACCGTCGCCGGCCCGCTGGAACGTCTCGGACGCAGCACGGTCGGCGCGCTTGCGGGCATTGGTTATGCCGGCATGTTGCTGCTTGAAAGCATTTATTTCACCGCGGTCGGCTGGCGTCAGGGCCAGCCGGTGCGCTGGCGCGCGATCGCCGAACAGATGCGCCAGGTTGGCGTCGATGCACTACCGATTGTCACGCTGCTCGCCCTCGTGATCGGCATCATGCTCGGCATCCAGTTTATCGCCGCGCTGTCCGCATTCGGCGCGCAATCGCAGGTGGTCGTGGCGGTAGCGAAATCGGTGACGCGCGAATTCGGCGCGCTGATCACGAGCATCCTCGTGGCCGGACGTTCCGGTTCGTCGCTGGCGGCGCGCATCGGCTCGATGATGGTGTCGCAAGAAGTCGACGCGCTCGCCGTGATCGGCATCGAGCCGGTGCGTTATCTCGTTGCCCCCGCGTTGATCGCGCTGCTGATCATGCTGCCGGCGCTGACCTTGTTCGCCGATGTCGTGGCGATCTGCGGCGCGGCGATGTACAGCTCGCCGGCGCTCAACATCACACCGACCGCGTATCTGTTGCAGACCATCGCGCTGACCGATCCGGGCGATTTGTGGCAAGGTTTGGCCAAGAGCGCGGTGTTCGCCGTATTGATCACCTTGATCGGCGTGAGCACGGGATTTTCGGTCAGCGGCGGCGCCGAGGGCGTGGGCCGCGCGACGACGCGCGCGGTGGTGCTTTCGATCAGCTATATCATCGTGGCCGACATGATTTTTTCGTTTTTCTTGAATCGATGAGCACGCCTTCGCCAAAAATTCTTCTCGCTGCGAAAGTCTATTTCGTTTTTCTGCTTGCGTACTTTTGTTACGCTTTTATGGATGGCCTCAGCCGCTTTGACTGGACATTCTTTTCGCCTCAATCTCCCCTCACGGATGTTGCGATCATATTTCTTTTCATTGTTCTCGCGCTCGCGCCGCTGATTGGAATCTTCGGCTACGCTTGGCAACGAAAGATCGCCTGGCGATTGTTTTGGCGGCTGATTCTTGTTTTGCAATTCGCGTTGTGGATTTCGGGGTTGTTGATTGCAGTGCGACTTGGCGTTGAAAAAGACGTGAGCTCAAGTTTGTTCGATTTCATTGTTTGGCCTTCACAGCTAGTCGCTCTGTTCGCTTACTCTTATCGGAGCGGACATATTTGGAATCGTCATCGACCTAGCAGCGATGCGAGTTACGCATGAGCGTCGCCACTCCCCTCATCGAAGTAGAAAAACTCGAAGCCTGGTACGGCCGTCGACGGATTCTGCACGATGTCGATTTCAGCGTGAACGCGGGCGAGATCCGCGTCATCATGGGCGGCTCGGGCTCGGGCAAGAGTACCTTGCTGCGGCATCTGCTCGGGTTGCACAAACCGCGCGGTGGCAATATCCGTCTGCTCGGTGTGGATATCGCGAAAGCATCGCCGCGCGAGTTGCTCGACGTGCGGCGCAAGATCGGTGTGTCGTTTCAGGGTGGTGCGTTGCTGACCTCGATGACGGTCGGTGAAAACGTCGCTCTACCGCTGCGCGAACACACCACGCTCGATGAACACACGATACGCATCATGTCGCGGCTCAAGCTCGAGGTGGTCAATCTCGGCGGTTTCCAGGAACTCATGCCGAGCCAGCTTTCCGGCGGCATGATCAAACGCGCCGCACTCGCGCGCGCGATCGTGATGGATCCGAAACTGCTGTTTTTCGATGAGCCGTCGGCCGGGCTCGATCCGGTCGTGTCGGCCGAACTCGATGAGTTGATCTTGCGATTGCGCGATGCGCTGCGCATGACTATCGTGGTGGTCACGCACGAACTCGACAGCGCGTTCAAGATTGCGGATACGATAACGGTGCTCGATGAAGGAACGATCCTCATGACCGGTACGGTGGCCGAAGTGCGCGCCGCGCCGAACGAACGCATTCAGGATTTGCTGAATCGGCGGCCGCGCGAAATCGTGATTGATGCCGATGCTTATCTGCGCCGCCTGACCGAGGAACGTGCATGAACAAGATGCTGGCGACAACAAGGGAAAAAAGTGAAGCGCGATAACGCCAATTACATTCTCGTCGGCGCGTTTGTCGTGCTCGCGTTTGTCGTGCTGCTGACCGCGCTGACGATGATCACCGGGCGCGGCGGCGCGAGCGCGGATTACCACACCTATTATCACAACGTCACCGGCCTGCATTACGGCGCGCCGGTGTTTTATCAGGGTTATCGCATCGGCCAGGTCAGCGATCTCACGCCCGAGCGCACGGCCAAAGGCACGCGCTACAAAGTCACGCTCGCGGTACAACGCGACTGGACGATTCCGAAAGACAGCATCGCGCGACTCGCCGCGACCGGCCTGCTTTCGGATGTGGCTGTGGCGATTGACGAAGGCCCAAGTCCGGAAAAAGTTGCGATCGGCGGTGAACTCCCCGGCGCCGAAAGCGCGGATATTTTCACCGCGATGAATGCACTCGCCGCGCAGCTCAGCGATCTGACGCGCAGCCAGATTACGCCGCTGATCCAGACCTTGTCGCAGCGCGTCGATTCGATCACCGGCAGCATCGATAAAAGGACCCCGGAAATTCTCGACCAGACGCAACAATTGTTGACGCGCCTGAACAATGCATCGGACTCGGTCAACGATTTGCTCAAGCCGCAGAATCGTGCGGCGGTCGCCGGCATTCTCGGCGACATTCGCGGCGTCAGCAAAGAGCTGCACACGACCCGAGATTTGCTCAATCAGGCACTGCTGCAGATCGGTGCGATCGCGCAGGAAAATCGCCCGGGTGTGAAACAATCGGTCGATGATCTGCAGACGATTTTATCGACGTTGTCCAACCGCATCGGCAGCATGACCCAGCACCTTGATGCGGCGAGTCGCAACTTCGACGAGTTCAGTCACGAAATCCGCAAGAGTCCGAACCGCTTGTTGCTCGCGCCGAAAGCGGACAAAGTCGAGGACGAAAAACAATGAAAATCCTGATCGTCGCGATGCTGTTGCTGCTCGGTGCGTGTTCGGCGCCAAGCGTGCCGGACGAAACTTATTTTCGCCTGCCGGCATCGACCAATATCGCCGCGTTGAATGCGCAGCCGCTGTTCGCGCAGCCGCTGGTGGTCGATGTTTTCAGCGCCGACGGTTTGTATGCAGAGCAAGCGTTGATCTACACCACCGATACCGAAGCAGGCACCTTGCGCGCCTATCATTATCAGCTCTGGGCCGATCCGCCATCGCGCATGTTGCAGCGTCGGCTGGTCGACCAATTGCGTGATGCCAAGGTGGCGCCGCTCGTTACCGATCGCCTGCCTTCCGGCGCAAAAGCGTGGCGTATCAGCGGCCTGATCCGGCGCTTCGAGCGAGTCAAGCAAGCGCAGGGTTTCCGTGTCGTGGTAAATCTGCAGATGCGCCTCGATGCGGCCGGCCAGCCGCTACTGGAACAGAATTATGTCGAGGAAATTGCAGTCTCCGCGACCACGCTCGATGCCAGCGTGCAGGCGTTCGGCGCGGCGGTCGACGCGATCTTCAAACGTTTTCAGGCCGACCTCGCCACGATCAAGGTAAATACTCATGCTGACTGAAACGCAGCGCCAGCAATTTCTTCAGGCGATGGGCGTTGATGTCTACGTGTTGCGCACGCGTGCCGAATTGCCGGTTACGGAAATTATCGGGCGTGCTGCCGATACCGAGGCAGGAAAAAAGCCGATTGTCACCAGGACAGCACAGCGGCGTCTTGTGATCGTTTGCGAACGTGCGCATGGAAATTCGCGCGAAGTAGTCGATCGCCAGCACGCGCTGATTGTGCGTGCGCTCGGTCTCAATGTGGCGCAGGTCGATTGGCTGTTTGCGGATGCGAAACAGCTCGAACGAGACCCGCCTGCACTCAGCGCGTGGCTCGTGCTCGGCGAACATCTCGCGCGCGTGCTCGGTCAGCAATTATCAACACAACAGCAAAATGCTTCGGTGATCGCAGTGCTTCCGGCGTTGCCGAATGCGCTGCGCGGCGGTGTCAACCAACGTGCTTTCTGGCAGGCCCTGAAACCGCTTGCGCGCGCACTGCGCCAACCTGCCGCGAGCGACGCGGCGCTGTCCTCACAGCACTGAGCTCGGAATAACGATGGTTGCCCAACTCACACCCACTCACACCGCCGCGAGCATGCGTCCGATGCGCGCGGAAGACGTGGATGCGGCCACTGCGATCGAACAGAACTCCTACGATTATCCATGGACTAGCGCGATTTTTCGCGACTGCCTGCGCGCCGCGTACGATTGCTGGGTGCTCGTGCAATCCGGCGAAATCGTCGGCTACGGCATCCTTGCCGCAGCGGCGGGCGAAGCGCACGTGCTGAACGTTTGTGTCGCGCGCGATGCGCAGGGCGATGGCCACGGCAAACATCTGATGCGCCGCCTGATCGACCTTGCGCGCTGGCATCATGCGTCGCGGATTTTTCTCGAAGTGCGACCGTCGAATACACGTGCGATAGCGCTGTATTTCAACCTCGGTTTCAACGAGATCGGCAACCGCCCGAATTATTATCCGGCCAAGCACGGACGCGAAGATGCGATTGTGATGGCGCTGGAGTTATTCCATGACGTCGAGTAAGCGCCGCTGCGTGGACAGCGACGCTGACGCACGCGATTACAACTCGTCCAGGCGCCGTAGCTGATCCTTCAGATTGGCGAGCCGCGCACTGAAGTCGGCGAGCCGCTGTTTTTCCTGCTCGACCACCGGCGCGGGGGCACTGTCGACGAAACTCGGTTTGCCGAGCTTCGCTTCGCATTTTCCGATCTCGCTTTCGATACGCCCAATCTCGCGCAGGATGCGGGTTTTTTCCGCTTCCTTGTCGATCAGCCCCGCCAACGGAATCAGCACGCGCAACTCGCCCACCAGTGTAGCCGCCGCGGCGGGTTCGGCCTCGTCGGCATCGAGCCAGCGTGGGGTCTCGGCACGCGCGAGAAAGGCAATCTGCGCGGCGAATTTCTCGCAGCGGATCCGATCCGAGGCATCGCCGTTGGCCAGCAGCAGCGTGATTTTTTTCGCCGGAGAAATATTCATCTCGCCGCGAATGCTGCGAATGCCCAGCAGCACGTTTTTGAGCCACTGGATATCGTCTTCCGCATCAATATCGATGGAAAATTCCGCGGCGCGAGGATACGCCTGCAACGAAATCGTATCGCCCTTGATACCGAGGCGCGGGGCGATTTCGTGCCAGATTTCCTCGGTGACGAACGGGATCAGCGGATGCAACGTGCGCAGCACGGTTTCGAGCACGTACAACAGGGTGTGGCGCGTCGAATCGGCGGCGCGTTGCTGGCTTGCATCGACCGTTGCATCGCCGGTTTCGGTCGTGCCTTGCAGCGCCGGTTTGGCGAATTCGAGAAACCAGTCGCAGAATTCGTTCCAGGTAAATTCGTACACCGCCTGTGCGAGCAGATCGAAACGATATACGGCGAATTGTTTGTGCACTTCGGCGAGGGTGTGATGCAGCCGCGCGATGATCCAGCGCTCGGCTTCGGTCACCGCGGCGGGTGTGATTTGCGGTGTGCCGACGAGCGCGACGAGCGGTATGCCCATCGGTGCGACTTCGGCGGCGACGATACTCGCAGATGTTGTCGGCACGACAAAATTCTCGCAATTCATCAACACAAAACGCGCGGCGTTCCACAATTTGTTGCAGAAATTTTTGTAGCCTTCGGCGCGGCTCAGATCGAAATTGATCGTGCGGCCATACGTGCCGAGCGCGGCAAACGTGAAGCGCAGCGCATCGGCGCCGACTGCGGTAATGCCGTCCGGATATTCCTTGCGAATACGCTTTTCGACTTTCTCGCGTACCTGCGGAATCAGTAGCGACGCCGTGGATTTTTTCACCAGCGATTCAAGATCGATGCCGTCGATCAGGTCGAGCGGATCAAGCGTATTGCCCTTCGACTTCGACATCTTGTGGCCTTCCGCATCACGCACGATGGCGTTGATATAGACCTCGCGGAACGGCACCTTGCCGGTAAAATACTGCGTCGCCATGACCATGCGCGCGACCCAGAAAAAGATGATGTCGAAGCCCGTAACCAGCACCGCGCTCGGCAGAAACGCCTGATCCTGCGCCCAGTTCGCGACTGGCGTGCCGGCTTCGTTGACCGGTTGCTCGGACGGCCAGCCCATCGTCGAAAACGGCCATAGCGCGGAGCTGAACCAGGTGTCGAGTACGTCTTCGTCTTGGCGCAGATTTCCAATCGGTGGCGTGGTGGCATGCGCGCGCGCATCGGCTTCGTCTTCGCCGACGAAAATAGTGCCGGCTTCGTCGAACCACGCTGGAATGCGATGGCCCCACCAGAGCTGGCGGCTCACACACCAGTCCTGGATATTTTCGAGCCATTGATTGTAGGTCGTGCTCCAGTTGTCCGGCACGAACTTGATATCGCCATTCTTGACCGCGTCGAGTGCCGGTTCGGTAATGAGCTTGCGACCGCCGGGACTTCCGGCAGGTTTTGCGCGGCCTTCCGGCAATGTTTCGGTGGTGAGATCGAGGAACCATTGATCGGTCAGCATCGGTTCGATCACGGCATCGCTGCGCTGGCTAATCGGGATTTGCAGTTTGTGTTTTTTTGTCTCGACCAGGAAACCCTGAGACTCAAGGTCGGCGACGATCTTCTTTCGCGCCGCAAACCTGTCCAGCCCACGATACTCTTGCGGAATGATATCTATTGCGTTCGCTGCTTCGACGCCAGTTCGGAACGCTTGAGCATTCGTCTTGCTGTGCCCCGACTGGGCATGAATTTTCGCATCGTTTTCGCCGCCCAGAATCTTCGCGTCGAGTGTGAAGATATTGATAGGCACCAAATCGTGACGAACACCCATTTGCCAGTCGTTGAAATCGTGCGCCGGCGTAATCTTGACCGCACCCGTACCGAAATCCTTGTCGACATAGTCATCCGCGATCACCGGGATATCGCGATTGCATAGCGGCAGTTTCAGCGTCTTGCCGACCAGGTGCGCATAACGCTCATCCTCGGGATGCACCGCCACGGCGACGTCGCCGAGCATCGTTTCCGGGCGCGTGGTCGCAACGACCAGACCCTCGCCGCCATCGCTGGCTGGATAACGAATCGACCACATCGATCCGTCCTTTTCCTCGTTGGTCACTTCGAGGTCGGACACGGCGGTCATCAGCACCGGGTCCCAATGCACGAGTCGCTTGCCGCGATACAGCAGGCCATCGCGATACCATTGCACGAACACGCGACGCACCGCCGCGGAGAGTCCGTTGTCCATCGTGAAACGTTCGCGCGACCAATCGACCGACGCGCCAATGCGGCGCATCTGATTGGTGATTGTCGAGCCGGATTCTTCTTTCCATTCCCGGACGCGCTCGATGAACTTAACACGGCCGAGATCCTGACGCGTCTGCCCATGCGCGGCGAGTTGGTTCTCGACAATTTTCTGCGTCGCAATCCCGGCGTGATCGGTGCCGCCCTGCCATAGCGTATTGAAGCCGCGCATGCGGTGGTAGCGGATTAGCGCATCCATGATGGTCTGCTGGAACGCATGGCCCATGTGCAGCGTGCCGGTGACATTCGGCGGCGGCAGCAGGATGCAATATGGATCGCCATGGCCGGAGGCGTGGAACGCACCGCTGGCTTCCCACGCGGCGTACCACTTGGATTCGATGTCTTTGGGCTCGAAGGACTTTTCCATTTATATACTTTTCTACAAAGTGGAGAATGTTGAAATGGTGCGATGTAATTTTTTTGCTCGTCATCCCAGCGCAGGCTGGGATCCAGAGAAACTACATATCAAATTTCTTCAGCTCGAATTCGGCCTGCTGATAGGTGCGCCAGCGTTTGCGCGAACCTTCGCGCTCGGCCGGATCGGCGGCGACGACTTCCAGTACGCGATCGTACAATCCGGGAGCGCATTCGTCGCGCAGGTTGATCACGAGGTTGCGGTCGGCGCTGGCCAGCGTTGGCGGCACGATCAGCACCGCGGTCATGTCGTCGTCATCGTCGCCGGCGAGCTGGTGCGGGATGAACGCGTCCTCGTCGAACTCCCAGAGTTTCTCGTCGAGCTGTTCGGCCTGCTCCAGCGAACGTGTCAAAACCAGTGTCGGCTGACCGCTCGCATACGCGCGCTTGACCAGCTCGCAGACGAGCAGCAGCGGCTCGTCGAGAAAACGCGGTTTGGCGATCAGATAAAAATCGGCGCGTGGCATCAGGCGGCGTTGAGTTTGAGTTTGGCGACATGGCGCAAATCCAGTTGCTGCCGCGCTTGCCACAAATCGTAGTTGTGTTGCATCTCGAGCCAGCTTTCAGCCGAGCGACCCAAGGTCTTGGCGAGGCGCAGCGCCATCTCCGGACTGATGCCGCTGTTGCCTCTGAGTATACGATTGAGCGTGGACGCAGCGACGTCAAGTTTTTCGGCAAGTTCGCGCCCGCTGATGCCGTGCGGCACAAGGTAAATCCCGCTGATGAACTCGCCCGGATGCGGTGGATTGTGCATGCTCATCAGTGATAATCCTCATAGTCCAGAGCATAGGCGTGACCGTCGCGAAATTCGAAAGTCACGCGCCAGTTGCCGTTGACCCACACCGACCAGCGTCGATGCTCGCAGCCTTTCAACGCAGGCAGGTGCAAGCCCGGGATTTGCATGTCGTCGACCGTGAGTGCCGTATCCAGCGCCGCCAGGATCATGCGCAATCGTTTTGCGTGAGCAGGCTGAATTCCTGCGCTGCTGCCTGCGTCGAAAAGCTTGCGCAAGCCCTTGTGCCGAAACGACTGAATCGTGCACGGATTCTAATGTGTTGCGCGCCACGCAACAAGCGCCAACGTCATTCCGCTTCGATCAGGCGACGCGATCCAGCAGATATTGCACGAGCAATGCGACCGGCCGGCCGGTGGCCGAACCCTTGCGGCCTTCGTCCCAGGCCGATCCGGCGATATCGAGATGCGCCCAGCGATAACCTTCGGTGAAACGCGCGAGAAAACATCCCGCCGTAATCGCACCAGCATATTTGCCGCCGATGTTGGCAACGTCGGCGTAACCGGTGTCGAGCTGGTTCTGGTAGTCGTCCCACAATGGCAGGCGCCACGCGCGATCAAGCGTGGTATCGCCGGCGCTCAATAGATGCTCGACCAGTTCGTCGTCCTGGCTCATCAGGCCCGACGCGTGTTTGCCGAGCGCGACGACGCACGCGCCGGTGAGTGTTGCGGCGTCGATCGTGATCTGCGGATCGAACTTCTGCACATAGGTGAGCGCGTCGCACAAGATCAGGCGACCTTCGGCGTCGGTATTGAGCACTTCGATCGTGATGCCGGACATCGAGGTGACCACGTCGCTCGGACGATACGCCGCGCCATCGGGCATATTCTCGACCGCCGGCACCACGGTCACGAGATTCAGCGGCAGCTTCAACAACACCGCGGCGTAAAATGCGCCGAGCACACCCGCGGCGCCGCACATGTCGAATTTCATTTCTTCCATTCCGGCGCCGGGCTTCAGCGAAATGCCGCCGGTGTCGAAGGTGATGCCCTTGCCGACGAATGCGTACGGTTTTTCACTGTCGGCCGCACCGCGCCATTGCAATACGATGAGCTTGGGTGCGTTCGCCGAACCCTGTGCCACGGCGAGCAACGAACCCATGCCGAGTTTTTCCATGTCGCTGCGTTCCAGCACTTCGAGGCTCACGCCGTCGTGCGCATCGGCGATTTTCTTCGCCTGCTCGGCCAGATAAGCCGGGTTGCAGATGTTCGGCGGCAGGTTGCCGAGTTCGCGCGCTAGCAATACGCCTTGCGCAATCGCCTCGGCCTGGGCGAGCGCGGTGCCGACATCGGCCTGGCTATGAAATACGATCGCGCCGAGTTGTTCGGCTTTGGATTTTTCGCGCGGTTTGAACGTGGCGGTGTATTTGTAGGTGGCGGCATCGCTGGCAATCGCGGCCTGGCGCAATTTCCAGTGGGCATCGCGACCGGGCACGTCGATATCGACGAGATACGACGTGGCCGACGCCAGTGGCAGCGTTTTCAGCTGCTTCGCCGCTTCCGCATTGATACGCTGAAAACGCGCTGCGTCGAACTTTTTCTGCTCGCCCAGGCCGATCACCAGCACACGCGCCGCGTTGATACCGCGCTGCGCAAACAGCAAGGTGCTGCTGCCGAGCTTGCCGCTGATGTCGCCACTGTCGATCAGGCGCTTGATCGCACCGTCGGATTTTTCGTCGATGCGCGCCGCCGCGCTGCTGAGCATGCGATCGTCGTAAACACCGACCACCACACACGGACTGGTTGCGGTTTCAGGGGCTTCGGTGGTGGTGCTGAATTCAAGGCTCATCGGTCTTTCCATGCACAAAGTCGGGGTCGTTGCGCGAACTGCGAAGGCGGCGCGTCAACGAAGGGATAACGATTAGTCAGCGACGGTTCGATTAAACTGGGTTACTTTGCCGTCCGTTCGACGTGCGCGAAAGCTGGGTTCGAAACACTCAGCCGGAGCATGCGGACATGTCGTCAACCGCCAGTTTAATGCATAAGTCCCACTGATGCTGCGAATCATTGATCGTTATCTGCTAAGCGAACTTGCGATGAGTTTTTTCGCGAGCGCGTTGTTGCTGTTGCTGGTGACCCTGGGCGGCGTGGTCGCCGACCTGGTTGGCAAGATCGCGCGCGGTCGCGTGCCGGCGGATCTCATGCTGGCGTTGATCGGCCTGCGCATTGTCGACGCGCTGACGATCCTGCTGCCGCTGGCGGTGTTCCTCGCCGTGCTGCTGGCCTACGGGCGTTTGTATCGCGATAGCGAGATGGCGGTGTTTGCCGCCTCGGGCTTGAATATCACTGGTCTGCTGCGACCGCTGCTGCTGCTGGCGCTGCCGACGATGATCGTGCTTGCGGCCATTTCTTTCTGGCTCGCACCGGCGTCGGTACGCATGTCGCAAACCTTGCAGCAGGAGGCGAGCCGATCGCTGATCGTCGCGGGTCTGGAACCCGGACATTTTGTCGATATGCCGAATCGCAACGGCGTGATTTATGTTTCCAACATGAGTCCCGACGGCACCCACTTCGAACATTTTTTCGTCGTCAGCGAGCAGAAAAACAAGGATGGTAACGCCGAGATCAGCATCACCACCGCGGCGAATGGCGAGATGTATCACGAGGCCGATGGCATTGGTCGTTATCTGCGCCTGAATAACGGATTCCGTGTTGAGGGCGTGCTCGGTCAGGATAATTTTCGCCTGCTGCGGTACGAACGCAACGATCCGAAATTGCCCGACAACGATGCCGATGGTGATCAGGATTCGATCAAGCGCAGCGCGCCGACCAGCGTGCTGTTGGCCAGCACCGATCCGGCGCAACGCGCCGAACTGCACTGGCGTCTGGCCGCGCCGATCGAAGCGCTGGTGCTGATGCTGCTGGCGTTACCGCTGTCGCGTACTTCGCCGCGCGAACCGCGCTTCGCCAAATTGTTGGTCGGCTTGCTGACGTATTTCATTTATTACTCTGGCCTGACCATGAGCCGTTCGTGGATTGCGCAAGGTAAATTGCCGGCTGCCTTCGGCTGTTGGTGGGTGCATATCCCCACCCTCGCGCTGGCGTTGTGGCTGCTCTGGCGCAGTCAGCAAATGCCGAAACCACGCGCGCCGCCGCGCCTCGCTGCCGCCACACCATGACGGTCATTTCCGCGTTGCGCGATCGTCTGCGTGTCAAGCGTGTCGACAAACTGGTCGGCATCGCCGTGCTTACCTCGGTGCTGATCACCTGGGCGGTGCTGGTCGGCTTCGATGCCTTGCGAATTTTCGTCAGCGAAGCCAATAGCGTGGGGCAGGGCCAGTACACCCTGGGCAAGGCGGCCACGTACGTGCTGCTGACCTTGCCACGCCGCACTTACGAGTGGTTTTGCTACGCCGCGATGATCGGCACATTGATGGGACTCGGCAGCCTTGCCTCGACCAGCGAATTGATCGCCTTGCGTGCGGCCGGATTATCCAAATTGCGCATCTGCGCCTCGGCGGTATTTGCGCTGTCGCTGCTCATAGCACTGGTCGCGCTGGTCGGCGAAACCATCGGGCCGCTCGGCGAACAGAAAGCGCGGTCGCTGCAACTGGTCTCCAAGGCCAAGGACATCGCGATCGCCAAGGGCGGCGGCCTGTGGGCGCGCGATGGTGCGGCGGTGATCAATGCCAAGCGTGCCCGCACGCGACGCATCGAAGGCGAAGATCAAGTCGAACTCAGCGATGTGCGGGTGTTCGAGTTCACGCCGGAAGGCCAGCTCAGTACGTTGTCGCTGGCAAAGACCGCGATCTACGCGCACAGCGACTGGACCATGCAGGACGTGCGCCGCACCGAGTTCAAGGGCACCGAGGTATCGACCACGATCGTGCCGAACATGCATTGGGCATCCGGCCTCGATCCGCGCGTGCTGCCGCTGTCGATAGAACACGCGGAATACATGGCGACGCGCGACCTCGCGCGCAATATCGATTACCTCGAGCGCAACCAGCAGGACGCGTCCAGCTACAAGCGCGCGTATTGGGCGCGAATTTTCTATCCGCTGAATGTGCTTGTGCTGGCGTTTTGCGCGGTGCCGTTCGCGTTCGGCGCACTGCGTACCGGCGGCCTCGGCAAACGTCTGTTCCTCGGCATGGTGCTGGCGGTGAGTTACGCGTTTTTGCAGCAGTCGATCGTCAGCGTTGGTGCGGTGTACGGATTCGACATGGCTTTGACCAATATCCTGCCGTCAGTTGTCTTGATCATGCTGGCAGGCGTGTATTTCCGACGAAGTGCCTAGCCGAGGAAGTGCATGGCGATTATTTCGGCAGGCGCTGCACCACCGTGCCCGCCGCGATGTCGTGCCAGGTGCGGTATTGCGGATCGAACAGCGCCCAGAGAAATCCGAGGCCGCAGGTAAATAGTGAAACCATCGCGATAAAAAAACGCAGCATGGCCCGCAATAAACTCAGGCGCGAACCATCTGTGCGGCTAACGCGCAAACGCCATGCCTTGAGTCCGATCGTCTGGCCGCCGCGGGACCACGAGACCACGAAATACGCCGCAGTCACGATCAGCATCACCGTGCGATACCACCAAGCGTGATAGTCCAGTGTGCCGTTGGTCGCGAGCAGACACGCCGCCGCGCTGAAAAACCAGATCGGCAGCAGCGGGAAAAAATCGTAGATGCCCGCAGCGAAGCGCAGATGCAACAGTGGTTTGGATGGAAGCGCTGGGTTGTTCATGGTTACGCATGGCAGGTAATCAAGCGCGCAGGTTGGCGCTTTGCCGATCCAAGTTCAAGTCTGCCGCGCGCCCGTGCTGCGAGGACTCAGCGCAATGCATTACAGTGACCAGCTTTCGTGATGGCGTGAGCGAGTGCCACCGCGACATCCGATGAAGTATGACGATGCCATGCCGAAAACCGCCAAACTCGCCGCGATTCAACCGATCGAACGCCAGCGCATCGATATTTTTCTCGATCGCATCTGGGCCGAAAACGGACTGTCAAAAAATACGCTGGCCGCGTACCGGCGCGACATGGAAGGTCTGGCGCGCTGGCTCGAAGCGCTTGGTACGCACTTGAATGCGTGTACGCGCGCGCACCTGCAGGATTACATTCGCGAGCGCACCGATACCACACACAAGGTGCGCAGCAACGCGCGACTGGTGTCGAGCCTGCGCCAATATTTCCGCGTGCAGTTGCGCATCGGCACGATCAGCGACGATCCGACACTGTTGCTTGATCCGCCGAAATTACCACGGTCTTTGCCCAAGGCACTGACCGAAAATCAGGTCGAGGCGCTGATCCGCGCACCGGCTGTAGGCGGCACGCTTGGCCTGCGCGATCGTGCGATGTTCGAGCTGATCTACGCCACAGGCTTGCGCGTCAGCGAACTGGTCGGGCTGACGCTCGATCAGGTGAATCTGCGCCAGGGCACCTTGCGCGTGCGCGGCAAAGGCGGCAAGGATCGACTCGTGCCGATCGGCGATGAGGCGATCGAATGGCTGGATCGCTACCTGCAGAGTTCGCGCATCGCGTTACTGCGCGGTCGTGTGGTCGATGCCTTGTTTGTCACCGCGCGCGGCGCCGGCATGACCCGGCAGATGTTCTGGTTCATGGTGAAAAAGCACGCGATGGTGGCCGGCATCGACATCCGGCGCATCTCGCCGCACGTGCTGCGGCATTCGTTCGCGACGCATCTGCTCAATCACGGCGCCGATTTGCGCGCGCTGCAAATGTTGCTCGGACACAGCTCGTTATCGACCACGCAGATTTACACCCTGATCGCCAAGGAAGGGCTTAAGCGGCTGCATGCCGAGCACCATCCACGCGGTTGATTGCGGCGATTTTCGCAACTGGCGAACCAATCCGGCCAGCGGTGGTCGAAGCCGCGCGTTTGGCGAGTGGACAGCTGCGTGCGACAATGAAAGACAAAGCGATCTGCTCCGGTCTAACGAACCTTCGGCGACTGAGATTTCGGTATCCCCCTTCGAGGAAAACTGCAATGTTGAACAAAATTCTGATAACTGCCGCCCTGGCCGGCGCGACGCTGGCGGCGCACGCGGCGGACAATGCCGACAAGGCGATCCGCGATGCCATTCATACGCTGGTGCCGACTGCGCAGATCGATTCGGTGGACAAATCGGTGCTGCCGGGCTTTTACGAGGTCGGCATTGGCCACGCCGTGGTCTACGCCAGTGCCGACGGCAAATATCTGCTGCAAGGCAACTTATACGACATGGCCAACAAGCTCGATCTGACCGAGGCACGCCTGGCCAAGTCGCGCAAGAGTGTGCTCGATACCGTGCCCGTCAGCAAACGCATCGTGTTTGCGCCGAAGACCACCAAACATGTGGTGACGGTTTTCACCGATGTCGATTGCCCGTATTGCCGCAAGTTCCACGAGCAGATGGCCGACTACAACAAGGCCGGCATCGAGGTGCAGTACCTGCTGTTTCCGCTGAGCATCCACCCGGGTTCGGACAAGAAAACCGTGTCGGTATGGTGCTCGACCGATCGCAATGCGGCATGGAATGCGGCGATGCTCGGCAAAGAGCTCGGCGCCAAGACCTGCGATAACCCGATCGCCGAGACGATGAAGATCGGCAACGATATCGGCGTCAACGGCACGCCAAGTTTTTACGCCGAAGACGGCACGCAGATTCAGGCACAAGTGGCGTATTCGCCGCCGCAGCTCGCCGCCGAGCTCGATCGCATCGCCGCCCAGAAGAAAGTCGCCGCGAGCGGCGGCACGCAATAACGGCGCCGCCAGCAACACCATCGACGGCAGGTATTCTCGCGGATACCTGCCGTTTTCGTTATCATTACGCGCCTCGCGCCGTGATTGACGACTCCATGGGGAGTCTGCGCGAGTTCGGTCGTTGGATGTCGTCCTTGCCAACAATACCTCCACATTTCTCAGGTTCTTGCGCTGCAAGTGCCTGGGCGCCGATTGATTCTGGCGGTTGCTTCAGAGTGCCTCATGATTGTTTTTGACGGCAGTGCCGCCCTCTCGCAGTTCCGTCTGGAACGCATCAACCGCGAACTCGCCGCAGCCGACGTCGGCTGCATGCTGAAGTCCGCGCGCTGGATTTACTTCATCGCCGTCACGGACGATGCGCAGCCCGATCATGCGCAACTTTGCCGGGTGCTGAAGGCTACGCCGGGTGCGCCGCGAACCGCGAGTCTGTGGGTCGTGCCGCGCCTCGGTACGCTGTCGCCGTGGTCGAGCAAGGCTACCGATATTCTGCAGGGCTGCGGTTTTCCGGTGCAACGCGTCGAGCGCGGCATGGCGTGCGAACTGAGCGCGGTGATCGCACCGAGCAGCGCCGCCTGGGATATTTTGCTGCGCGCCTTGCACGATCCGATGACGCAATCGGTCATCACCGATCTGGCTGCGGCGCAGAATCTTTTTCTCGCGGGCAAACCCGGTGCGCTCGAATATGTCGCGCTCGGCAGCGCGCCGCTGAACGCACTGAAACATGCCAATCAGAATCTCGGTCTGGCTTTGTCGGCTGACGAAATCGGTTATCTCGCGGATCGTTATCAGGAGCTCGGTCGCGATCCGAGCGATGCCGAACTGATGATGTTTGCGCAGGCCAATTCCGAGCACTGCCGGCACAAGGTTTTCAACGCCAGTTGGAAGATCGACGGCGAGACGCAAACCGATTCGCTGTTCGCTATGATCAAGCACACGCATACGCTTGCGCCGCAGTTCACCTTGTCGGCGTATTCCGACAACGCCGCGGTGATCGAAGGCAGCCAGGGCCAGCGTTGGTACGCCGATCCTGCGAGTGGAAAATACACCGCGCATGCCGAACAGATCGACTACGCGATCAAGGTCGAAACGCATAATCATCCGACCGCCATTTCGCCGTTTCCGGGCGCATCGACCGGCGCGGGTGGCGAAATCCGCGACGAAGGCGCGACCGGCCGCGGCGGCAAACCGAAAGCCGGCCTGACCGGATTCACCGTCTCGCATCTGCGTATTCCGGGCTTGCCGCGCGTGTGGGAACAGGATCGCCCATTGCCGCCGCGCATGGCCACGGCATTCGAGATCATGCGCGACGGCCCGCTCGGGGCGGCCGCGTTCAACAACGAATTCGGCCGCCCTGCGCTCGGCGGTTATTTCCGCACGTTCGAGCAGGAAACTGCCGAAGTCGGGCTACGCCGCGGTTACGACAAACCAATCATGATCGCCGGCGGCATCGCCAACCTCAAACACGAGCACGTCGAAAAGCGCCGTCTCGGCGAAGGCGCTGCGGTGGTTGTGCTCGGCGGCCCGGCCATGTTGATCGGACTCGGCGGCAGCGCGGCTTCATCGGTTGCCGGTGGCGCGAGCTCCGAAGCGCTGGATTTCGCCTCGGTACAACGCGACAACCCCGAAATGGAGCGCCGCTGCCAGGAAGTGATCGATCGTTGCTGGGCGCTCGGCGCGGCGAATCCGATCATCACGATCCACGATGTCGGCGCCGGCGGTTTGTCGAATGCGATCCCGGAAATCCTGCACGACAGCGATGTCGGCGGGCGGATCGAATTGCGCAAGATTCCGTGCGCCGATCCCCAGCTCACGCCGATGCAGATCTGGTGCAATGAGTCGCAGGAACGTTACGTGCTCGGCATTGCGCCGGAAAATCTGGCCGAATTTGAAGCGCTGTGCGCGCGCGAGCGCTGCCCGTATGCGATCGTCGGTGAAGTCAGTGCCGAACAAAAACTGTTGCTCACCGATGCATTGCTCGGCGAGACCGTGATCGACCTGCCGATGGACGTGTTGTTCGGCAAGGCGCCGAAGATGCAGCGCAATACCAAACGTCCAACGCCGCGCGTCGACCTGGTCGCCGATCTCGATGGCATCACGATAGAGGAAGCGTTGAAACGCGTGCTGCGCCAGCCGGCGGTCGGCAGCAAATCGTTCCTGATCACGATCGGCGATCGCAGTGTCGGCGGTTTGTGTTCGCGCGATCCGATGGTCGGGCCGTGGCAAGTGCCGGTCGCCGATTGCGCGGTCACGCTGAATGATTTCGAAGGATATGCCGGCGAAGCGATGGCGATGGGTGAGCGCAGCCCGGTCGCGCTGATTTCCGCCGCCGCATCGGCGCGACTCGCGGTCGGCGAGGCGATTACCAACATGGCGGCGGCGCCGATCGCGGCGTTGCAGGAAATCAAACTTTCGGCCAACTGGATGGCCGCGGTGTCGTACGCGACCGAAGACGCGGCCTTGTTCGATGCGGTGAAAGCGATCGGATTGGAGTTGTGTCCCGCGCTCGGCATTTCGATTCCGGTCGGCAAGGATTCGCTCTCGCTGCATACCGTTTGGAACGACGGCGAGCGCCAGCGCAAGACGGTCGCGCCGGTGTCGCTGATCGTCACTGCGTTCGCGCGTGTCGGCGATGTGCGTCCCGCGCTGACGCCGCAATTACGACTCGACCGGGGCGAGAGCGAGCTCTGGCTGATCGATCTCGGCGCCGGGCAAAATCGCCTCGGCGGTTCGGCGCTCACACAGGTATTCAATCGCAGCGGCGGCGCGCCGGCGGATCTTGATGATCCCATTTTGCTGAAGAATTTTTTCGCCGCGATCCAGGAAGCGAATCAACTCGGTTTGCTGCTTGCGTATCACGATCGCTCCGATGGCGGCGCGCTGATCACCGCGTTCGAGATGGCGTTCGCCGGACACTGTGGCCTCGGCATCGATCTGTCCGGCTGGGCCGATAATGCGTTGCGTGCCTTGTTCACCGAAGAGCTTGGCGCGGTCATGCAGATTCGTGCCGATGATCGCGGGGAATTCATCGCGCTGCTGCAGCGTCATGCGTTGGACAAACTCGCGCACCTGATTGGTCGACCGAAACCCAAACTGACCATCGTGCTGCGTTCCGGCACGGAAATCGTGGCGCGCTGGATGTGGCAGGACCTGATCACGATGTGGTCGGAAACGAGCCACGCGATGCAACAGCGGCGCGACAATCCGATCTGCGCCGATGCGGAAAATCACTGGCGCTGCAGCGAGGAAGATCTCGGCATCAGTCCGAAACTGAGTTTCGATCCGGCGCAGAATATCGCCGCGAAATTTCTCACCGCAAGCTCGCGGCCACGCATCGCGATCCTGCGCGATCAGGGTGTGAACGGACAAATCGAAATGGCCGCGGCGTTCAATCGCGCCGGCTTCGATGCGTTCGATGTGCATATGACCGACCTGCAAACCGGTCGTTACAAACTGGACGATTTTGTCGGCCTTGCCGCGTGCGGTGGATTTTCCTACGGCGACGTGCTCGGCGCGGGTCGCGGCTGGGCGACATCGATCCTGTTCAATCCACTGTTGCGCGAGCAGTTCACGCGTTTTTTTGCCGATCCGAAAAAATTCGCGCTCGGTGTATGCAACGGTTGCCAGATGCTGGCAGCGCTCAAGGAAATCATTCCGGGCGCGCAGAACTGGCCGAGTTTCGAGCGCAATACGTCGGAGCAATACGAGGCGCGTCTGGTCACCGTCGAAGTGCTCGAATCGCCGTCGATTTTCTTCACCGACATGCAAGGTTCGCGTATTCCGGTCGTGGTCGCGCATGGCGAAGGCCGTATCGAATATGCCGAAAGCGGTGATGCAAAAAAGTCCTCGCCGTGTTTGCGCTTTGTCGATAGCCGCGGGCGTGCGACCGAGAATTATCCGCTTAACATCAACGGCTCGAGCGGTGGCATTACCGGCCTGACCGCCGCCGATGGTCGCGTGACCATTTTGATGCCGCATCCCGAGCGCGTATTCCGCAGCGTGCAGATGTCGTGGCGTCCGCACGACTGGGGTGAGGATTCGCCATGGCTGCGCATGTTCCAAAACGCACGTGTGTGGGTAGGTTGAGATGAGTCCGCTGCGACGCTTCGTATTGTCGGGTTTCCTGTGGCTGCCGCTGTGCTTTTTTGCGTGGTTCTATTTTGCCGGGCCGCTGGTGTTCCCGGCGTTCTGCATCGTGCGCTGGGCCGTGGCGCATTTCCTGCCGGATGCGATCAGCGCCGCGAGCCTGGTGTTCGACAGCAAGCTGCATACCGTGGTGATCAACTTCGTGCCGTTGCTGGGGCCGCAGATCGATCCGGCGAGTGGGCGCACGTTTGTGGTCGATGCGATTCCGATCAACCCAATGGTGTACGGTTATGCGCTGCCGCTGTTCGCCGGACTCGTGCTGGCCGCGCCGTTGAGCGGTCGCACACGCGCCTGGCAACTCGTCGCTGGACTATGCGTGATCAGTATCAGCCAGGCCTGGGGCGTTTATTGGGAGCTGCTGAAATACCTCGGCATGGAAGCCGGGCCATCGGGTGCAGCCATCGTTGCACGACACGGCATTTCGGCGGAAGTGATTGCCCTTTGTTACCAGCTGGGCTATCTCATGCTGCCGGCGATCGTGCCGGCCGCGATGTGGATTGTTTTCAACCGCGGCCTGGTCGAAGAACTCACGCGGCCTCCTCAGGAACCGCCTCAGGAACCTATTCGTAGCGAATAGGTCGAAAGTCATCCAAGGTCAGACGATAACCCATGTCAGCAGTCTCAGCCCACCTGCCATCGCCCTCGGCCCAGAACATCCTGGCGGCCGATGCGCTGGATGAACGCATCTGCCAGTTTCTGGTCAGCCGCGGTCGTCTGAAAGAAACCGATCTCGTGCGCGCGCGGCGCCTGCACGAGGAAGGTGGTGAGGGCAATCTGGTTCCGCTGCTGACACGGCTCGGGCTGGTTTCCGAACGCGACATGGGCGATGCGCTGGCCGAAGTGCTGAGCCTGCCGCTGCTCACCGCGAAGGAATTTCCGGAATCGCCGCCGCCGAACGTGCAGGTATCGATCCGCTTCCTGAAACAGAATCACATTGTGCCGATCGGCGAAAGCGACGACGGCATCGTGTTGCTGGTCGCCGATCCGGCCGAGCGTTATCCGATCGAGGCGATCGAACTGGCCACCGGAAAAACCGCCGAGGTCAAGGTCGGTTTCCGCTCCGAGATCGACGATCTGATCGAGCGGTATTATGGTTCCGGCCGTTCGGCGATGGGTACGATCGTCGAAAATCTGACCGACGAAAACAATCGCAGCGAAGACGATATCGAGCACCTGCGCGATCTCGCCTCCGAGGCACCGGTGATCCGCCTTGTCAACTTGATCATCCAGCGCGCCGTCGAAGGCCGCGCGTCGGATATTCATATCGAGCCATTCGAGAATCGCCTCAAAGTGCGTTATCGCGTCGATGGTGTATTGCACGAAGTCGAGTCGCCGCCGGCCGCATCGACCGCCGCGGTGATCTCGCGTCTCAAGATCATGGCCAAGCTCAATATCGCCGAGCGCCGCCTGCCGCAGGACGGCCGCATCATGTTGCGCGTGCAGGGCAAGGAGCTCGACCTGCGTGTGTCCACCGTGCCCACGTCATGGGGCGAATCGGTGGTGATGCGTATTCTCGATCGCGAATCGATCGTGCTGGATTTCCACAAGCTCGGTTTCACCGATCAGTTCCTCGCCGGCTTCATGCGCGTGCTGGAAATGCCGCACGGAATTTTGCTCGTGACCGGGCCGACCGGTTCGGGTAAAACCACGACGCTGTATACGGCGTTATCGAAACTCAACACCGCCGACGTCAAGATCATCACGGTTGAAGATCCGGTCGAGTACCAGATCGAAGGCGTCAATCAGATCCAGGCCAAGCCACAGATCGGGCTGGATTTCTCGCACGCATTGCGCTCGATCGTGCGACAGGATCCGGACATCATCATGATCGGCGAAATGCGCGATCTGGAGACCGCGAAGATCGCGATTCAGTCCGCGCTCACGGGTCACTTGGTGCTGTCGACCTTGCATACCAACAACGCAGCGGGCGGCATCACGCGTCTGCTCGACATGGGCGTGGAAGATTACCTGCTTACCTCGACGGTGAACGGCATTCTGGCGCAGCGTCTGGTGCGTCGCCTTGATCCTGCGCATCGCGAGGCGTATCCGGCCTTGCCCGAGGTGGTCGAAGAATTCGGCCTGCGCCGCTTCGCGCCCGAAGGCCCGGTCAATTTGTACAAGCCGGTACCGACGCCGCAGATGCCGACCGGCTATCACGGTCGGACCACGATCATGGAATTCCTCGTCATGAGCGATCCGATCCGACGCCTCGTGATGCAGCACGGCGACATGGGCAAGATCGAAACCCAGGCGCGCGAAGAAGGCATGCGCACGATGTACGAAGACGGACTGGTCAAGGCCATCGAAGGCGTGACCACGATCGAAGAAGTACTGCGCGTGACGTCGGAATCGTGAGCTGATGGCGCTGTATTATTACAAGGCGGTCACGTCCGCCGGCGATACTATTGAAGGCCAGATGGAAGTCGCGTCGAACGACGATGTCGTCGCCAAGTTGCAGGACGCCGGCAATATCGCGCTCGACGTGCGCATGGCCGACAGCGGCGACAGCGGTGGTCTCGGCAGCATGTTCAAACGTGCGGCGATGGGTCAGGCCGAGGTGCTGCAATTTACCCAGCAACTCGCGACCTTGCTCGGTGCCGGTCAACCGCTCGATCGCGGGCTACAGATTCTGCTCGACATGCCAGAAAACGAAAAAGCGCGGCGTGTGATCGAGCGTGTACGCGATCAGGTGCGCGGTGGCGGCGCGTTGTCGGATGCGCTCGAAGTCGAACACGGCATTTTTTCGCGGCTGTACGTGAACATGGTGCGCGCTGGCGAAATCGGCGGTTCGCTCGATACAACATTGGCGCGCCTCGCGAATTATCTCGAGCGTGCCAAGGCGCTTCGAGAAAGCGTGGTCAATGCGCTGATCTATCCTGCCATCCTCGTGGTGATGGTGTTTCTTGCGCTATTCGTCCTACTAGTTTTCGTGGTGCCGCAATTCATGCCGATGTTCAAGGATATGAATATGGAATTACCGTTCATCACCAAGATGGTGCTGGCGGTAAGCAACGTACTGGCAAGTTATTGGTGGCTGCTGATTGCCATCGTCTTTTTCGCGGTGAGTTATGTGCGGCGCCAGTTGTCGCAGACGCAATCACGATTGAAATTCGATGAACGACTGCTTCGTATGCGCCTGCTCGGGCCGCTATTCACCAAGCTCGAAACCGCGCGTTTTGCTCGCACGCTGGGAACTCTGCTGAAGAATGGTGTTCCTTTGTTGAGTGCGCTTTCGATCGTGCGCAACGTGATCGGCAACAGTGCGATGGCCGAAGCGGTCGCCATCGCAACCGAAGAGGTAAAAACCGGTTCGGGCCTCGGGTTTTCGTTGGGACAAAGCAAGCGTTTTCCAAAACTCGCACTGCAGATGATCAGTGTCGGTGAAGAATCGGGCGCGCTCGACGACATGCTGCTTAAGGTCGCCGATACTTTCGATACTGATACCAAAAATACCATTGATCGTTTGCTGGCGCTGCTGGTGCCGGTGATAACCGTGATAATGACGGTGGTAGTCGCCTTTGTGATGATGGCGATCCTGCTGCCGATTCTTGATCTGACTGGATCCGTAGGATGACAAACATGAACATGCAATCGAACGGCGCATTGCGTATGGCGCGTTTCGGCTCGCGAGCCAATGTGTCGCGCACGAAAGGTTTTACCTTGATCGAAATGATCGCGGTGCTGGTCTTGATCGGCTTGGTGATGGGAATTGTCGGCGGCAAGATCATGGAGAATTTCAACAAGGGCAAATATGGCGCGGGCAAAGCACAACTGCATGCGCTGGAAATGAAAGTGAACGCCTATATCCTCGACAATGGCGCGCCGCCGGCGCAGCTCGGCGACCTGTTGACGCGCCCCGGTAGTGCCGGTAACTGGAACGGGCCGTATGCCAAGGATTCGGATTTGAAGGATCCGTTTGGCCATCCGTACCAGTACAAAGCACCCGGCGAGCACGGCGATTTCGATATCATTTTTCTGGGCAAGGATGGTGCGCCCGGTGGTGATGGCTTAAACAAGGATGTCGGCAGCTGGGAATGATCCCGCGCTGCTCGCAAACTTCCGGCGCAGTACGCCATGAACTCATCGCGCCAGCACGGCTTCAGCCTGATGGAGCTGGTCGCCGTGATGGCATTGCTGGCGGTGGCGATTGCCGTGGTGTCGTTCGGCTTCAGCAAAAGCCTGACGAGTGCCAAGATCGAAGCGGCCAGCCGCGATCTCGCAGCGATGCTCAAATACACGCGCGGCCAGGCGATCGTCAAAGGCCAGCAGCAAATCTTCGAACTCAATATCGAAACCAACAGCTACAAGGCGCCGGGCCGCGCGATCGTGCGTCTGCCGCCGAGCATGCATCTCGGTTTGCTCACGGCCACGAATGAACTGACTAGCGCGCAATCCGGTTCGATCCGTTTTTATCCCGATGGCAGTTCCACCGGCGGACACGTGACGGTGTATCTCGGCAAGCGCGAGTGGCATATCAACGTAAGCTGGCTCACGGGTGAAATCGGGCGCGAGGAGATTCAGCATTGAACGCGAACTTGTGCGCGCCATGCCGGTCAACAATGCCCGCCATGCAGACACTTCAGCGCCGATCATTTCACTACCACCGATTGCCCCGGCAGCGCGGATTCACGCTGCTCGAACTGGTAGCGGCGTTCGTGATTTTCGCGATCAGCTTCAGTGTGCTGATGGGCGTGCTGACGTCATCGATCCAGAACGTGCGCCGCTCCGCCGAATACACGCAGGCCGCGTTGTGGGCGCAGTCGTTGCTGGATGTCGTCGGAGTTGGTGAGCGCCTCAAGGAAGGCGGCTCGAACGGGCGCTTCGACAATAATTATCGCTGGGATCTGCGCATCAGCAAATTCCAGCCGCCCGCCGCATCGCAATTTACCGCCGAACAAGTCGCGCCGGTCGATCTGTATCAGCTTGATCTCAACGTCAGCTGGAACGGCACCTCGCAACAGCGTCAGGCGCGTTTTGTGACCTTGCGCGCGAATACGCCGCAACCGGCCGGACAACCCGGCGGATGAACAATCTGCGTATCCCGAATCAGCACACGAAAAACGGCTTCACCTTACTGGAGACGGTGCTCGCCATCGTATTGCTGGCGGTATTGATCGGCGCGGGTTACAGCGGCCTGCGCGCGGCGGCAAAAGCGATGGCTTCGGGCGAAGTTTCGGTCGAGCGCACCAATCGCCTGCGCGTGTCGCAGGAATTCATGCGTCACCAGATCAGCCGCATCCTGCCGTTGCCGTTCGATCATGACGACAGCACCGGCGAGAACAAGATTTTCGAGGGCACGCGCGACATGATGCGTTTTGTTGCGCCGATGCCGGGTTATCTGTCGCATGGCGGCGCCTACGTGCAAACCATCGAACTCAAACGTGCTGCTGGCAACACCTTGCAGCTGTATTTCAGTAACGTGATTTTGACCGGCTATGACGCAAAAAAACTCACGCAGAGCGATCTCGATCCGCAAGTGCTGATCGATCAGGTCAAATCCGGTCGGTTTGAATATCGCACCTACAACGATCATGGCGAACTCGGCGACTGGACCGATCGTTGGCAAGATCCGGGCAAGACCCCGGTGATGGTGCGTATCCATCTGGAAATGGCGCGCGAGGCATTGGTCGCATGGCCGGAGATGCAGATTGCGCTGGTCATGGATGGCGCGAGTGCACAACAGCGCAACGGATTTATCGCGACACCGCGTGGCACTCCGCTGAACAACGGATCGGCACGCTGATGCGCCGCCTCGATACCAACTTGATCGCAGCGCCGCGCCAGCGCGGCGTGGCGCTGATCCTGGTGATGTGGATCACGACGTTACTCGCGATTCTGCTCGGCAGTTTTGCCTTGATCGCGCGCACCGAGAATCTCGAAGCGCGGCATCTGTTCGATACGACGCGCGCACGTTATGCCGCCGAGGCGGGGCTGAACCTCGCGGTATTCCAGTTGCGCCTGCCTGATCCGACCACGCGTTGGGTGGCGGATGGCCGACCGAACGATTTCGAGTACGAAGGTTTCAGGGTCAGCGTGTCGATCACGGATGATTCCGGCAAGATCGATTTGAACACGGCGGATGTGACCGTTCTTACGCAGATGTTTGTCGGCAACGGTATCGATCCGGCCAAGGCCGAACAACTGGCTGCGGCGATTATCGACTGGCGTGATCCCGATGATCTGGTTACGCCGAACGGCGCCGAATCGAACGAATACAAATCCGCCGGTTATGCGTATGGGCCTGCCAACAAACCGTTCAC